>NZ_JBSFBL010000037.1:0-96092 GCF_053592935.1 Kribbella sp. NPDC002412 | reverse complement strand
AATACATGCGATGGTTTGAGATTTCGTTGTCAGGCTACGGACCGGAATAGACCGGTCACCGCACGTTGCTAGCTGTGATCGGCACGAACGTCTGGCCACCACCCGCCTCAACCACGTGTGGCATCTCAGACTCGTGCCCTCCACGTGCCCTAAGGGGTGGTCATCGGCGGTCACTCACGGGGCGTGGCGGGGGTGTGTTTCAGGTGCGAAGATCCCACCCAGGCGGGCGGTCGGCCGCACTTCCAAACTGGCTACGCGAGTTCGATTCTCGTCACCCGCTCCACCCCTAAAGGCCCAGGTCAAATGACCTGGGCCTTTGGTGTAGAAGCGCCCGTGGTCCCGTTTGCATGTGGATTCCTGCCCGGGCGGGGATTGGCTATGAGGCCCTGGTTGGACAGCGCCGGGTTGTAGCGTCGGGCCGTGCATGAGGAACCGTGGGAGGCGGTGGACTGGGCGGGTGTCCCAGGGCCGGCGGCTTACCGGCCGGAGGCGGTCCTTGGTGCGTTGCGGGCCATGGTCTCGGCGAAGGCCGGAGGGTGGGCCGATCCGGCCACGATGATGCGGTCTGCGGCCGGCAACGACCACGGTGGCACGATCTACCCGGCCGGGGTTGCGGCCACAGCGGCACTGCTCGAAGTCATTGACGTGCATCCGGGCTGTCCTAGGCGCGCGGCGCTGGCTGTGCTGCTCGATTGGTGGGTCTTCGATCCGGAATCGGGCTACGAGCAGTACCTCGGAGAGAACAACAAACCTGTCAGTGTTGTGCTGGCCATCCAGGGCACCGTCCTCGCCGCCTCGTCCATGCTGGAGCGGGTGGCCTCCGATCTGCAGGATCCCACCGCGGGCCGCCTCGCAGCCGAACTGATCCTCTGCGCCCGCCACGGATGGGGATCCTTCGTCCACGACGGCACCGTCCACCATCGATAGAGCGAGTGTCGGGGGTGTCAGGAGACGAGCTCGTCGAGGGGGATGCCTTCGATCGCCAGGGTTTCCCGCATCCAGCGACGCATCAGCTCGTTCGAGATGTCCCACGCGTACTGCAGGGCTTCAGCAGGCGTCTGGCGCGTGTCAGGGCGGAGAGACCCCGGCAGGCCGGCGGCGGTGTTCGCCAGCAACCGGATGAGCTCGTGGTGGTCGTCGACGGGTTCGTCCGCGACGGGTCCGGGGTCTCGTCGGAGATAGGCGATCGTGCGAATGCCGGCCAACGCGTTGTGCATGAGGATCGCGTTCGCCCGCGCGGCCAGGTTCTCGGCGCGACGTTCTCTTCTCCGCATGCGGGCAATCATCCAGCCATCGACTAGGCCCAATTCACCGGTTGGGAGCCACCGCGCTCAGGCTGCTGGCGGGCTAGGGTCTGCTGGGTGGCGAAGCTTGGGGATGAGGGGTCGCGGTTGGTTGTGGTTCGGGGGAACTCGGCGTCGGGGAAGAGCACTACGGCGCAGGAGGTACGGCGGCGGGTCGGTCGCGGCGTCGCCTGGGTCGAGCAGGACTATCTGCGGCGGACGCTTCTGCGCGAGCACGATCGGCCGGCTGCGCCCAACATCGGTCTGATCGACCAGACAGTGCGGTACGCGCTCGACAACGGCTACCACGTGATCCTGGAAGGCATCCTCTACAGCCCGACGTACGGCGCTATGGTCCGCCGGCTGATCGCCGACCACGCCGGCCGCACCGGCGTGTACTACTTCCAGCTCCCCTTCGAGGAGACCGTACGGCGACACCACACCAAACCGTCGTACGGCGTCGACGCGGACAAACTGCGTGACTGGTACCAACCGTGCGACCTCCTCGGCGTACCGGGCGAGCAGATCATCGACTCCACCAGCACCCTCGACGACACCGCCACCCGCATCATCACCGACCTCTCCTGGTCATCGGGCGGCCGGATCGCCCACCCGCTCGAGGACTGAAAGGGTCCGTAGGGGTGAGAGGCCCGCGATGAGGGTGCCGAGAAGCATCGCGGTGGTGGAGAGGATGAGTGTGGGGCGGAGACCGAGCGTCGTGGCTAGCAAGCCTGAGGTCAGGGCGCCCAGGGATTGGCCGCCGATGACGAGGGTGCGCCAGGTGGCGGCGACCTGAGCCAGAGCGGTGGGTGGGACCAGGAACTGTCGCAGGGTGCGCTGGGGTACGGCGAACAGCGACATGCCCAGCCCCGCCAACGCCTGGCCCAGCAGGACGACCGGAGCGAAGCCGACTGCCAGCGCAGCCCCAGTCAGGGAAGCTATGAGCTGCCCAGTGATGTAGCCGCGGCCGATGCCGACCAGGCGGATCCACGCAGGCGCGACCAACGAGCCGACAATGGCGGCCAAGCCGAAGACCGTGATCGCCACACCGACCAGTCCGGGCGCCCAGTGGAGCTCGCGGACCAGGTAGAGAACGATCAGCGGCCCCTGCAACGAGCCAGCGATCGCACCGACGGTCGCGGACACCGCCAGCGGTCCCAGCACCGGGCTGCCAAAGATTGTCCGCAGCCCATCCGTCAGCCGCACCTCCGACCGCTCAGCCACCTCACGTCGAGGCTCACGGATCAGGTACGACGCCACAGCAGACACCACGTACGACGCCGCGTCGAACAAGATCGCAAACGACGCAGTCACCAACTGCACCAGCAACCCCGCCACAGAAGGCCCTGCCGTCGACGCGACGTTCAGGTTGAGCAGATGCGCGCTGTTGGCCCGGATGAGGTCGTCACGCGGCACCAACGCGGGCATCAACGTCATCGACGCGGTGTCGGACAGCAGCGTCAACACACCGGTCAGCACGGCCACGACGTACAGCTGCCACATCCGTAGCACCCCAACGGCCGCCGCGGCCGGGATGGACCCGAGCAGTACGGCGCGCCCAATGTCCGTCACCACCAGCACCCGCCGCAGCGACCACCGCTCCACCCACACGCCAGCCGGCAAGCCGAAAACGAGGTGCGGGAGCACATTCAGCGCCGCCAGCACACCCATCTCCACGGCCGACGCATGCAGCGTCAGTACGGCGACCAACGGCAGCGCCACTGTGGTGATCGCACTCCCCGACGCCGACACCAACTGCCCGACCCACAGCTTCCGGAACTCACCCCTGACGACCCAAGCCATGCCCGGCAACCTGTCACCGAGCACACTCGCCCGACTACACCTGTTCGCCCCCGGCAGAGCCTGTTCACCACCCGCGAAACCGATGCGCCGACAGCCCGCCCAGTCTGGTCCAGGCCGGTAAGCGCTTCCGTTACCGGTGGTTACTGGCTAGGGTGCCGCCCTGTGTCGACGGGCCCGCTGGGGAGCGGCGCCGAGGGGGTTCTTGTGGTCAGGTTGCGGGTCAAGGCGGCCGCGGTCGCCGGTGCGATCGCTCTGGTACCGGTGCTGGCGAGTCAGGTGATGGCAGCCGATCCACCGGAGCACCTGGGCGAAGGTGTACTGGTCACCCCGCGAACGCCCACGGCACAGGTCGGCGAGGTCGGCCTGTCCAGCGCGCGGGTGGTGACGACGGACCGCACCGACCAGACGCTCTGGGAAACCAGCAACAACGGCACCACCTGGACAGCTACAGGCGGCTCGAACGACACCAAGCCCTTCCAGCTCGAGGGCTCGTCCCTGCTCACGTTCCAGGCAGGTACGGCGAAGGTCGGCGGCCTCACCTTCCCTGCAGCGGATGAGGTGATCCTCGGCAAGGGCGGCAAGCTCGTCTCCCACCGCACCCCCAACGCTGCGACCGCAGAGGTGTACGACGTCGCCACCAAGACCAAGCTGGCCGACTACGCCCCGCCGTTCGCCATGTCCGACAGCACTGTCTGGAAGGTCACCGATCCCGGACAACTGACCGGCAAGGACCTCACCACGGGCACCGTCAAGACAGTCCTGGTCGCCAGCAACTGCGCTGTCGGTCCGGACCGCGTCAACGGTCGCTGGGCCCTACTGAGCGGCTGCGGCCAAGTGGTGGACGTCAAGGGCCCCCAGGCCCCGCGCAACCTCACCGTCGCGGCCGACTCCCAGCTAGGCAACGGGTTCACCGTCCAGGCGACCACCGACCAGAACCTCCTGGTCACTGACCTCAACGACCCGGCCCTCGGCCAGCGCACGTACGGACCGGTCCGGCAGTCCGCCGGCTTCCGCGCCGACGGCTCGGGACTGGCCAAGATCGTGTACGCCGACCCGGACTCGAAGGCCCGCGTCATCACCCTGAACTGGCTCACCGCGGACCCGCAGCAGCGCCCGGACACAGTCGCACCGGTGCTGACCAGCGCGTCGGCAGGTGAGCGCATCCGCGACAACACGAGCCTGTCGTTCGAGTGGGCCTTCACCGACCCGCAGGACCCCAACTCCCCCGCGACCGGCGTCGACTCGTACGACCTGCGCATCCAGCAGCGCCCCAACCGCACATCGCCGTACGGCGCATGGAACCAGGTCCCCTCGTGGCAGGGTCTCAAGACGACCGGCGCGAGCTACACCGCAGCGATCGGCACTGACACCTGCTGGCAGGTCAGGGCACGCGACTACGCGGGCAACGTGAGCGCCTGGAGTACGTCGTACTGCAGTGAGGTCGACGGAACGGCGCCAGTGCTGCAGACACTGCGGATCGGTGACCGGGTCGCGGTCACGGCGCCGGTGACGTTCCGGTGGGCCTACAAGGACGACACCGACATCGAGTCGTACGACGTGGTCTACAAGATCGCCGCTCCGGGCGTTGCTCTGGGCAAGTGGATCTACCCGCCGACCTGGCAGAACACCAAGATCACGTCGATCACCTGGACGCCGCGGCTGGGCTGGGACGAGTGCTTCCTGGTCCGCTCCCGCGACTACCTGGGCAACCTTTCCGCCTGGTCGCCGCAGATCTGCGCCGTCGCGCCCCAGGACGACCGCGCCCTCACCTCGGCCGGGTCGGTGACGCGGTCGACCAGCACGCTCGCGTTCCAGGGCACCACGTCGATCCTCAAGGCGAACGGCGCCTACCTGACCAAGACCGCGGAGGCCGGGGCCCGGATCGCCCTGGTCGCGATCCACGGACCCGGGCAGGGCCGGGTCGACATCTACCACGCGAACATCAAGATCGGCACAGTCTCGCTGGCAGCGACCACGACCGCCCGCAAGGTGACCTACCTGCCGATCACGCCGTTCCGCACCGGTGCGGTCAAGATCGTCTCCACCTCCACGGCGCCGGCCACGATCGACGGCATCGCGTTCCTGCGAGTCAATCCGTAGACCTATCGCGATCCGTAATCACTGTGACCCCCGTCACCGCGTGGTGGCGGGGGTCGCCTATTGCGACACGAGGTTATTCATCGCCGGGGAATGGAATTCGAGGGACAAGCGCTTACCCGTAGGCGATACTGGAAAGTGCGCCGTTTTCCGGTGGCAACCCCCACGAACCGAGCATGATGGGAAGTGCGCCCGTCCAGATGCCCTCAGAGAGACCTGCCCAAGCGCCGTCGATCGCAGCCCCTACCACCAGAGCACCCGAACGCAGCCGCAACCTCTGGCGGCTCCGCCCCTATCTCCGACCACACCGCTGGCGCTTGGCGACGATGTTCTCCACCGCCATGCTGGGCGTCGGCGTCAGCCTCACCGTCCCCCTCGTCACCAGGGCCATCATCGACGGCCCGGTCACCCGCCGCGAGCTCGACATGCTGGTCCCGCTGGCACTGCTCGCCCTCGGCCTCAGCATCTCCGAAGTGATCCTGGTCTGGGTGCGCCGCTGGGCCCAGTCCCGGACGGTCAGCGACCTCGAGGCCACCCTCCGGCACGACCTGTACGTGCGGTTGCAGTCCCTCCCGATGGAGTTCCACACCCGCTGGCAGAGCGGCCAGCTGCTCTCCCGGGTCACCACCGACCTGTCCACCATCCGCCGGTTCATGGGCTTCGGCCTGCTGTTCCTGGTGATGAACATCCTCCAACTCGTGGTCGTCACCACCCTGCTGCTGCGGCTGTACTGGCCGCTCGGTGTCGTCGTCCTCGCGGCGGCGGTGCCGATCATCGTGGTGTCGCTGAAGTTCGAGCGCAAGTACCTGGTGATCTCCCGGAAGGTCCAGGACCAGCAGGGCGACCTGGCCACCCAGATCGAGGAGTCGGCGCTCGGTTTCCGGGTGATCAAGGCGTTCGGCCGGCGCCAGCACGTCCAGCAGCAGTTCGACGACGGCGCGGTCACCCTGTTCAACACCTCGGTCGACAAGGTCCGGCTGGCGTCGCGGTTCTGGAGCTTCCTGGGCGTGATCCCGAACCTGACCCTGGTGGTCGTGCTGCTGCTCGGCGCGCTCGCCGTCGGCCGGGAGGCGATCACCCTCGGCACCCTGGTCGCCTTCATCACGCTGATGCTGTCGCTGATCTGGCCGGTCACGTCGCTGGGCGCCATCCTGGCGATGGCCCAGGAGTCGATGACCGCGGCGGACCGGATCAGCGAGATCCTGGACACCTGGTCCACCATCCAGTCCGGCGACGAGGAGCTGGTGAACCCGCGCGGCCACCTGCGGTTCGAGAACGTCAGCTTCCGGTTCTCCCCGGACTCCCCGGAGATCCTGCACGACGTCAACCTCGACCTCACCCCCGGCACGACGCTGGCCCTGGTCGGCGCCACCGGGTCCGGCAAGACCACTCTGACCGCACTGGTTCCACGCCTGTACGACGTGACCGGCGGGCGGATCACGCTGGACGGGCACGACGTCCGTGACCTGACCCTGCAGTCGCTGCGCGGCGCGGTCGCGTCCGCGTTCGACGACCCGACGCTGTTCTCGATGAGCGTCCGGGAGAACCTCACCCTCGGCCGGCCGGGCGCGACCGAGGCAGACATCCAGCAAGCCCTCCAGGTAGCGCAGGCCGAGTTCGTCAACGACCTGCCGTGGGGCCTGGAAACCCGGGTCGGCGAGCAGGGCATGTCGCTGTCCGGTGGCCAACGGCAACGACTTGCGCTTGCCCGGGCCGTGCTCGCCAAGCCCGCAGTGCTGGTGCTCGACGACACGCTGTCGGCGCTGGACGTCCACACCGAGGCCCTGGTCGAGGAGGCGTTGCGCAACGTGCTCGCCGACACCACCGGCATCGTGGTCGCGCACCGCGCGTCGACGGTGATGCTGGCGGACAAGGTCGCCCTGCTCCAGAACGGCACGATCACCCATGTCGGCACGCACCACGAGCTGCTCACCGACGTACCGGCGTACCGGCTGCTGCTCGCGGCCGAGGAAGAGGAGGTGCACGCATGACGACGACCCAGCAGACACCTCCTCAGTCCGACGCCGGGGAGGAGAAGTCGGCGGAACAGTCCTGGCGGGGGTACTTCGAGGACGAGGGCGACCGGGAGTTGTCGAGGGCAACGACCATCCGGTTGAAGGAGGACTCGCGCAAGCTGCTCGGCGAGCTGCTCCGGCCGTACTCGAAGATGATCTGGCTGCTGGTCGTGATCGTCGTGGTCGAGAACGGCGCCCGGCTCGCGGTGCCGTACCTGGTCCACCTCGGCATCGACAACGGCATCCCGCCGATCCTCGCCGGTGAGGGTCCGAAGACCCTGATCACGATCGTGGTCACCGTGTTCGTGATGGCCTTGCTGCAGGCCTTCGCGCGGCAGCTGTTCCTGATGCGGTCCGGCAAGCTCGGCCAGACCATCCTGCTCGGTCTGCGCCGCCGGGTGTTCGACCACTTCCAGCGGCTCAGCCCGGCGTTCCACGACAAGTACACCTCCGGCCGGGTGATCTCCCGGCTCACCTCGGACGTCGGCGTCATCGACGAGATGCTGGCCAACGGGTTCGACGGACTGGTCACGGCGCTGCTCACCCTGATCGGCACGGCGATCCTGCTGCTGACCCTGGACTTCAAGCTCGGCCTGCTGGCGCTGCTGTCATTCCCGGCGCTGATCCTGATCACCGCCTGGTTCCGGCGCCGGTCCGCTGTCGTCTACCGCCGTACCCGCGAGGCCGTCGTACTCGTCATCGTGCACTTCGTCGAGTCGATGACCGGCATCCGCGCGGTCCAGGCGTTCCGCCGGGAGCCGCGCAACGAGGAGATCTTCCACGGCGTCAACGACAAGTACCGCGAAGC
This sequence comes from Kribbella sp. NPDC002412, assembly GCF_053592935.1. Classification (NCBI taxonomy): domain Bacteria; kingdom Bacillati; phylum Actinomycetota; class Actinomycetes; order Propionibacteriales; family Kribbellaceae; genus Kribbella; species Kribbella sp. NPDC002412. The sequence continues at coordinate 88,086 of NZ_JBSFBL010000037.1, read as the reverse complement.
CAACCTCGAGTCGTTCCGGCTGAACGCGATCTTCATGCCGTCGATCAAGGGCGTCGGCAACATCACCATCGTCGCGATCCTGGCGTACGGCGGGTACCAGGCGTACCACGGTCACGTGACGGTCGGCGTACTGACCGCGTTCCTGCTCTACCTGCGGCAGTTCTTCGAGCCGCTGCAGGACATCTCGCAGTTCTACAACACCTTCCTGTCCGCGAGCGCGGCCCTGGAGAAGCTGTCCGGGGTGCTCAACGAGAAGCCCGACGTACCGGAGCCGGTCAAGCCGGTACGACCGGGCAAGAGCCGTGGGCACCTGGAGCTGCGCAACGTGCAGTTCCAGTACGTCGACGGTGTCGCGGTGCTGCCCGGTCTCGATCTCGATGTGCCGGCGGGGCAGACACTGGCGCTCGTTGGTACGACGGGTGCGGGCAAGACCACGATCGCCAAGCTGGTGGCGCGGTTCTACGACCCGACCAGCGGTCACGTGCTGCTGGACGGATCCGATCTGCGCGACCTCACCGAGGACGACCTGCGCGAGCGGGTGGTGATGGTGACGCAGGAGAACTTCCTGTTCACCGGGACGGTCGCGGACAACATCCGGTTCGGCAAGCCGAGTGCGACGCTGGACGAGGTGGTCGAGGCGGCCAAGGTGATCGGCGCGCACGACTTCATCATGGCGCTGCCCGAGGGGTACGAGACTCAGGTGGAGAAGCGCGGCAGCCGGTTGTCCGCTGGTCAGCGGCAGCTGGTTGCTTTTGCTCGGGCGTTCCTGGCGGACCCCGCCGTACTGATCCTGGACGAGGCGACATCCAGCCTCGACATCCCCAGCGAGCGGCTCATCCAGCGCGCGCTGCGGACCATCCTGGCGGACCGTACGGCGATCGTCATCGCCCACCGCCTGTCCACGGTCGAGACCGCAGACCGCGTCCTGGTCCTCGAATACGGCCAGATCATGGAAGACGGCTCCCCCGACACCCTGATAACCACCGGCGGCCGCTACGCCGGCCTCCACCAGGCCTGGGAAGACTCCCTGGCCTGACCCAACCGCGACAGACGGGCGCGTGGGATCTTCCCACGCGCCCGCTGGCTGACGCCAAGTCTCCCGAGCAGTCTGTCGGAGTGGCTAGGTAGCGTGAGCGGCATGCTGACGGCGTTGGCGGTGGAGAACTACCGGTCCTTGCGGCGGTTGGTGATGCCACTGGGCGGGCTCAACGTGGTGACCGGCGCGAACGGGACCGGGAAGTCCAGCCTGTACCGCGCGCTTCGACTGCTCGCTGACGCGTCGCGCAACGGCGCCGTCGCCGCCTTGGCCCGCGAAGGCGGCTTGCAGTCGACGCTGTGGGCAGGCCCGGAGTACGTGCGCAAGGACCGGCCGGTGCAGGGCACCGTCCGGACCAAGTCGGTTGGGCTGCGGATGGGGTTCGCGGGGGACGACTACGGCTATCTGATGGACCTCGGCCTGCCGCAACCGAACGGGTCGGTGTTCGACCTCGACCCGGAGATCAAGCGGGAAGCGCTCTGGTCAGGACCATTCCTGCGCCCGGCCGCGCTCCTGGTCGAGCGGGTCAACCGCGAGGTGCGAATCCGTTCCAACGACGGGGACTGGCAACGCGGCGGCCATCAGCTGCAGACGTTCGACAGCATGCTCAGCGAGTACGCCGACCCCGAACGCGCACCCGAACTCCTGACCGTCCGGGACCGCCTCCGGTCGTGGCGTTTCTACGACCACTTCCGCACCGACGCCGACGCGCCTGCACGACGGGTCCAGGTAGGCACTCGCACGCCAGTTCTCGGCCCCGATGGCAGCGATGTCGCAGCAGCCCTGCAGACCATCCGCGAGATCGGTGCGAAGGGCGCCCTCGACGAGGCGATCGAGCTGGCGTTTCCCGGCAGCCGCGTCGAGATCGTCAACGCCGCAGGGCGCTTCGAGATCGCCTTCCGCCAGCACGGCCTGCTCAGACCGCTGTCCGGCGCCGAACTCTCCGATGGCACCCTCAGATACCTCCTCTGGGTCGCCGCACTCCTCACCCCGCGACCGCCCGAGCTCCTGGTCCTCAACGAGCCCGAAACCAGCCTCCACCCCGACCTCCTACCCGCACTGGCCAACCTGGTCGTCACCGCGGCGAAAGACACCCAGGTCATCGTCGTCACCCACTCCCGCCCGTTCCTGGCCGCGCTCGACGCTCTCTCCGACGACCTGCACACCATCGAGCTCGTCAAAGACCACGGCGCCACCACCATCGCCGGCCAGCGCCCCCTCGACGAACCGCCCTGGAAGTGGCCGACGCGGTGATGGATCCAGGTCTAGCCGGGGTCGGCGTTCTCGCATAGCCTCAGCTCAGGCACGCACCGTGGGGGTGCGTGCCGTTACGCCGGTACCCGGGGGGGTTCGGTCACAGGACTGAGGGGTCTGCTGCGTCGACGTCGCGTCTGCCCGATGTCCCATGTCTGTCTCCTGTGGTGACGGCGTCTTTCCGCCTTTCACAGGAGGCCGCGCATGAGGTCACCGATCCACCGACGAACCACTCGACGTACCACCGTGGCCGGCCTGTCCGCCGGCCTGCTGCTTGCTGCCACGCTGCCTGCGCTGAGCGCGTCAGCCGCTGACCCGTCCCCCACCGCGCCGAACGGCCGCGCCTGGACGGCGACGCCCCTGACCGTCGCCAGTACGGTCAACGGGGCGAAGTCGCCCAGCGGTCAACTCGCCAAGAGCGACCCCGATCTCGTCAACAGCACGTCGGCCAAGCAGGTCCGAGTGGTCGTCAAGCTCGACTACGACTCGCTGGCCGCATACCGCGGCGGCATCAAGGGCCTCCCCGGCACCAGCCCCTCGGTCACCGGCAAACGGCTCGAGACCAAGAGCGCGAACTCGGCCAAGTACCTGCGGCACGTGACCGCGATGGAGAGCGACTTCCTCGCCGCCATGAGCACGAAGGTCCCGAGCGCGAGGGCCGGCCAGAAGCTGCGCACCGTGTACGGCGGCGTCGCGGTCAGCGTGCCGGCGAACAAGGCACGCGACCTGCTGAAGCTGCCCGGCGTGGCGGCGGTCCAGCCCGACGATCCGCAGCAACTGCTGACCGACTCCAGCGCCTCCTTCATCGGGGCTCCGGCCATCTACAGCCAGCTCGGGGGCTCGGCCAACTCCGGCAAGGGCATCATCGTCGGCATCCTCGACAGCGGCGCCTGGCCGGAACACGCGTCCTTCGCCGATCCCGGCACGCTGCCGGCGCCGCCGCCGAAGGCTGACGGCACACCGCGGACGTGCGACTTCGGCGACAACCCGTTGACACCGGCCGCGGACCCGTTCGTCTGCAACCGCAAGCTCATCGGCGGCCAGCCGTTCCTCGACACGTACAACGCGGTGATCGGCGGCGACGTGTACCCCGACAGTGCGCGTGACTCGAACGGTCACGGCACCCACACCGCCACCACGTCCGCCGGTGGACCTGTCGCGCAGGCCAATCCGCTCGGCATCAACCGGGGCCCGATCGCCGGGATCGCGCCGGCCGCGGCCGTGTCGGCGTACAAGGTCTGCGGCGCCGAGGGCTGCTTCCCGTCCGACTCCGTCCAGGCCGTCGCACAGGCCATCCTCGACGGCGTCCGGGTGATCAACTTCTCGATCTCGGGCGGCAGCAACCCGTACAGCGATCCGGTCGAGCTCGCCTTCCTGGACGCCTACGCGGCCGGCGTGTTCGTCTCCGCCTCGGCCGGCAACTCCGGTCCGGGCGCCAACACGACCGACCACCGCAGCCCGTGGGTCACCACGGTCGCCGCGTCCACACAGAGCCGGACCTTCCGATCGACGGTCACGCTGAACGATCCCGGTGGCGCCCTCGCGACCGCCACCATCTCGGGTGCGTCGATCACGGCAGGCCTGAGCACCGCGGCACCGGTCGTCCTCGGCTCGGCACCGCCGTACAACAACGCGCTCTGCGACACGCCCGCGCCCGCAGGCCTGTTCACCGGCAAGATCGTCGCCTGTCAGTTCAGCCCCGGCCGGGTGATGAAGGGCTTCAACGTCAGGCAGGGCGGCGCCGTCGGGCTGCTCATGTACAACGCCACACCGGCCGACGTGTTCACCGACAACCACTGGTTGCCGGCCGTGCACCTCGAGAAGCCTGAGTCGGACACGCTGCTGGCGTTCCTCTCGGCGCACCCCGGCACCACTGCATCGTTCACCCAGGGCGCTACGACCACCTGGCAGGGCGACGTGATGACGCACTTCTCGTCGCGCGGCCCCGGTGGCGACTTCCTCAAGCCCGACGTCACCGCACCCGGTCTGCACATCATGGCCGGAGCGACTCCGACGCCGGAGTCCCCGGCCGAGGGACCGCCCGGGAACCTCTACCAGGTGATCGCCGGTACGTCGATGTCCTCGCCACACGTGGCTGGCTCGGCTGCCCTGGTCCTCGCCCTGAACCCGTCCTGGACGCCGGGCCAGATCAAGTCCGCGCTGGAGACGACCGCCAAGACGTCGGTCACCAAGCCCGACCGCGTCACCCCGGCCGACCCGTTCGACTACGGCGGCGGCCGGATCGACCTGACCAAGGCCGGCAACCCCGGCCTGACGCTGGACGAGACGGCGGCGAACTACGCCGCATCGGCCACCGACCCGCTGAACCGGATCGACCTGAACCTGCCGTCGGTCAACGCGCCGACCATGCCGGGCCTGATCACCGCCGAGCGAGTCGTCAAGAACGTCACCAACCAGACGCTCACCTTCTCCGCCTCCGGCACCACCGTCAACGGCGCCAACATCACGGTGCTGCCGCCGGTGTTCCAGGTGAAGCCCGGTAAGACGCAGAAGCTGACGATCACCATCACCGCACCGGAGCTGCCCGACGGCCAGTACTTCGGCCAGGTCAACCTCAAGCAGGTCGGCGGCAGCCGGACCTTGCACCTTCCGGTGGCGTTCTTCCGCCAGGAGGGCATCGTGCCGGTCGACCAGACCTGCACTCCGTCCAGCATCCCGCGCAACACCGGGCTCTCGACCTGCACCGTGACGGTACAGAACAACAGCCTGCAGACCACGGACGTCACCGCGGTCAGCACGCTGAGCTCGCAGTTGCGGCTCGACAGCGTGACCGGCGCGACCAAGGTCGGCTCGCAGGTCGCGACCAAGACGGCCACCCTGGCCGGCCGTCAACCCGACGCACCCGGAATCGCGCCGGGGAACGGCCCGGCGCCGTACCTCCCGCTGGACGCGTTCGGGATCACGCCGACTCCGATCGGGGACGAGGCGGCGATCAACTTCACCGTCCCGTCGTTCGTGTACGCCGGACAGACGTACAACCAGATCGGAGTCACCTCCAACGGGTACTCCGTCGTGGGTGGCTCGACCGGGGACGACGTCCAGTTCCAGCCGCAGACGCTGCCAGACCCGGCCCGTCCGAACAACGTGCTCGCGTCGTACTGGACCGACCTCGACGGCACCGGGGCGCCGGGCATCTTCGCCGCCACGCTGACCGACGGGGTGAGCGACTGGCTGGTCCTGGAATGGCGGGTGAACCTGTTCGGAACGACCAGCCTGAAGGTGTTCCAGCAATGGATCGGTGTCAACGGCAGCGAGGACATCACGTTCACCTACGACCCGGCGAACCTTCCCGGTAGTCCGCCCGCAGGCTACGGCCTGACGGTCGGCGCCGAGAACTTCGAGGGCACGGCCGGCGGCCAGATCACCGGCCCGCCGGTCACGGACTACCGGGTGACGAGTACGCCTGGCGCTCCGGGCGGTTCGATGACCTACTCGATGAACATCAAGGGCGTGCAGCGCGGTACCGGCACGGTCACGACCGGCACCTCCACCCCACTGGTCAAGGGCCTCACGATCGAGGTCGACAGGATCATCGTGAACTGACGACCTGACCGTCGCCCTGACGCCCGGGCCGGATCCTTACGGGTCCGGCCCGGGTCCTTGCGCGGATCAGTCTTTGACTGATTCGAAACGGACCAGGATCACTGAGCCGATGGCGGAGAGGATGAAGCCGGTGATGGCTCCGGGCCACCATCCGGAGCGGACGGCGTCGTCCAGGACGAAGACGCCGACGGCCGCGGGGGTGATGGTTTGGAGGGCGATCATGGGGGTGGTCGCGAGGGTTACCGACCCTCGTTGGAGGGCCAGCGAGTAGAGGATGAAGGCCAGGGCGCCGCTCAGGAGCAGGGTGTAGGTGGTCGGGCTGCGGACCACTTCGGCGATCGAGCCGTCCTGGAGCAAGCGCGCCGAGATGGCGACCCCGGCGTACCCGAGGCCGGCCAAGAGGCCCAGCAGCGCTGTGGAGACGCCGTGCTGGGAGCGGCTGGCGATGGCGCCTAGTACGGCGATGACCACGAGGCCGACGATGAGGCCGATGGTGAGACCCTGGTGGCGGTCGCTGTCACCAGCATCGCCGGCTGAGACCGCGAGCAGGCCGAGGCCGACGCAAACTGCGACTACGGCAGACCACTCGAGCGCGCTCAACTGGTCCGACATCAACCGGGTTGCGAGCAGGGCGGTGACGACCAGGCTGACCGCGATCCCGGCCTGCGCGAGGTAGAGCGGAAGCAGGCGCAAGGCAACGAAGTGCAGCCCGAAGCCGGCCAGGTTCAGCAGCAGCGCCGCGAGGAACGCAGGCTGCTTGAGCAGCGCGACGACGAACCCGCCGAGCCGTCGCGGATCCAACTCCGACTCGGTCGGCACAGCACGCGAGCCAACGGCCTGCAGGATCGACGCGATACCGAAAAGCAAGGCGGCACCGAGTGCCGCGCCGAGACCTAGGACCACTCAGGCGGCCTTGCGCCGAGGCACCCAGAAAGTCAGGTACAGACTGAGTACGGCGTAGTACAGCAAGTAGGACAACGACACCGCGACTACGACGGCGTTCGGATCCGGCATCTGGGCGAGGAGTACGGCGTACGCCGCCAGCCAGATCGCCGTCGTCAGCAGGTTCAGCGACCGGAACGCCCTGGTCCGCGACGGGTAGACGTACTTGACCGGGATGAACACCAGGATCGAGCAGACCACCAGGATCACGCCGGTGGTGACCGGGCTGAGGCCGAGGATGACGACGTAGAAGGCGACCACGTTCCAGTAGCTGGGGAAGCCGAGGAAGAAGTGGTCGTCGGTCTTCGCGTCGACCCGGCAGAACTGGTAGCTGGAGGCAAGCAACGGCAACGCGGCCAGGACCGCGCCCCACGCGCCGGACGGCAGGTAGTCGCCGGTCCAGAGCAGCACGATCGGCGCGAACGCGTAGGTCAGGTAGTCGACGATGTTGTCGAGCATCGCCCCGTCGAACCACGGGATGGTCTCCTTCACCCGCAGCCGGCGTGCGAGCATCCCGTCGGTTCCGTCGATCACCAGGGCGGCCAGGCCGAGCCAGAGCGCGCGGACGGCGTCGCCGTCGATGGCGGCAATGACGATCAGCAGCGCGAGCACCGTTCCGCTCGCGGTATAGGCATGCAGTGCGAGTCCGGCCAGACGCAACCGCGTCGACCCGACGAACGGTTCCTGCACCGCGTCGTGTGTGGTCAGGACGACTCCCAGAACTCGGTCGACGCAACGCGTCGTGCCCGGTCAACGGGACCGGGCCGAGCCCAGCGTCTCACAACCCTCGGGCCGCTTCAGTCACCCTGTACCGTTCCGCCGCGGATCTGTGCACAGTCCTTACCGGGACGCGGTGACCGACGGCATCCTGACGGTCGCCGCCGGTTCCACCATCGTCCGGCTGAGCTGCTAGCTCACCGGCTCCAGCACGAACTGCGGGATCTTCCGGGTGGTCTTGGTCTGGTACTCGGCGTACGGCGGGTAGGCCGCGACCGACCGCTCCCACCACTCGTCGTACTCCGCGCCCTCGATCTCGCGGGCGACGTACTCCTTGGTGACCTCACCGTCCTGGAGCGTGAGCTTCGGGTCGGCCTTGAGGTTGTAGTACCAGACCGGGTTCTTCGGCGCACCGCCGAGCGAGGCGACGGCGGCGTACACACCATTGTGCTCGACCCGCATCAGCGGGACCTTGCGGATCTTGCCGGACTTGGCGCCGCGCATGGTGAGCAGCACGACCCGCATCCCCATGATGTCGACCACCTCGGTGGTGCCGGCCGCCTCGACCTTCTCCACCTGGGTGCGCACCCAGTCGGTCGGGCTCGGCGCGTACTCGTCGTTGTTCGATGTCATGTCATCAATACTAATGGTGACGCGTCACCCTTCGACACCGCCGGCGCGTCGCTCGCCGCCGAGCTGGGCCTCGACCTGCGCGGTCTCGGCGATCTCGGCGATGATCCGCAGCCGGTTGTCCCATTGGGCGGCCACGTCCGCCATCCAGGCCGCGGTCGCGGTCAGCGCCGCGGGACGAAGCTCGAAGCGGACCTCGCGGCCCTCACGACGGCTCTCGACCAGGCCGGCCTCCCGCAGTACGGCGAGATGCTGCACCACCGCCTGCCTGGTCACCGGCAACTCCCCCGCCAGCGAGGTCGCCGTCCCACCGCCCGTGGCGGCCAGCAACTCCACGACGACCCGCCGCGTCGGATCCCCCAGCGCACCAAGCACCCCGTCGACACGTACGGCGGTCACAGCGTCGGCGCCAACTCCGTGAGCGCAGCGAGACCACCGTCCCAACCCCGCGCCGACTCCTCGGCCCGCTTCGCCTGCTCCTCGACGGAAACGTCCAGCCGGTCGAACCCGCTCTCCACCACGTGCAACCTGGTCCCCTCACCTTCCGGCGTGAGGGTGAACTCGACCAGGTTCGAGTTCCCCGGCGCTGCATCCACGCCCGGATCCACCGCGTACCGGTACGCGAACCGCCGCCCCGGCTCGACCTTCTCGACGAACCCGCGATACTCCCCGTGCTCGTCCCACCGCATCACCAGCCGCCCGCCCGGCCGCAGGTCGATCTCCGCTCCGCCGAACGCGTACCACCGGGCGAAGTTCTCCGGATGGGTCACTGCCGCCCAGACCACCTCCGGCCGCGCGTCGACGTACACCTCACGTTCCACCACCCTGCTGTCCATGCCTCCACCCTGCCACTCAGCCGATCGATGTGCAAGTCGCGACTTGCACATCGGCCTCAGACCGCGCAGGATCGGAGCTGGGTGGCGGTGGCGATGGTGGCCTCGACCCAGCGGCGGCGGAGGAAGTGGGCCTTCAGCAACCGGTGGGCGCCGTCCAGCACGACCAGGCGGCCGCGGTAGGCGACGAGGTTGACCGGGTGGTCGAGGTCGGCGTCCATCACCCGCTGGTAGTGGGCGCGGAAGTTCATCGGGGTGGCCGCGACCTGGTTCGGCGTGACCTTGAACCGCTCGCCGTCGAGCTGCCACAGCGGCAGGTCGAAGATCCAGGCCAGGTCGGCGACCTCGACCGGCTCGACCTTGAGGTCGAGCTCCCACAACTTCTCCAGCTGCCAGCGGTACGGCGGGAACACCTCGCGGACCGAGTCCGGCATCATCGCGAGCAACTCTTCGAACGAGACGTCCGGCGCACTCAGGTCCGAGTCCGCATCGAAGGAGACATCCTTGTCCATCGTCACGACCGAGCAGGCTACGCCATCGGCGGACCGCACGACCTAGCCGTGCGCGGTCCTGTGGATGATCACGATCGCCGAGTCGTCACCCGGGCCGCCCGCCGCCGCGACCAGTTCGGCCGCGCCGCCCTCGAAGCCCTGCGCGACAAGGCGTTCGGCGTGGCCGGCGAGCCGGTCGGTCCCGCGCCCGATGTCGCGCCGCGGTGTCTCGACCATCCCGTCGCTGTAGAGGAACAACGCATCACCCGGTTTCAGCTGCCCGTGGTTCACCTCGAACTCCGGCGCCTCCATCAGCCCGAGCAAGGGCCCGTCGGACTCCTTCGTCAGCCACCGCCCCGACCATGCGTCGAACTGGATCGCCGGCGGGTGACCGGCGGTCCGGACGTCGAAGTCCCCGCTCTTCAGATCGACCGCGACGTGCACGACGGTGGCGAAGTCGTCGTCCCAGTCCTGCCGCCGCATGTACCGGTTCGCCGACGGCAGGAACTCCACCACCGGTACGACGCCGAGCAGCCCACCGAACGCACCGGACAGCAGCAGCGCCCGCGTCCCCGCGTCGATTCCCTTGCCCGAGACATCGACCAGCGCGACCTCGAGCACGTCGTCGCGCGTCGTCGAGACGACGAAGTCGCCGGAGAACGTCGAGCTCCCCGCGGGCCGGATCGCGGCCTCGGCCCGCCAGCCGGACGGCAGGTCCGGCAGCTCACCTTGGGCGGTGAGCGTGTCGCGCAACTCCGTCAGCATCGACTCGCTGCGGGTCCCCGGAACGCCGAGCCGGCTGCGGACCTTCGCCGAGGTGATGACGATCCAGCCGACGACACCGAGCACCAGGACGAACCCGGTCTTCGGCAGCTCCGGCGGCCGCGACATCACGATGTACGAACCGGCGGCCAGCGAGATCAGTGTCAGCGCCACCAGCTGCCGGAAGCGCAGCAGCAGACCGCCGAGGAGCAGCGGGATGACCAGTAGCGACGCGGGCACGTGTCTCGGCCAGGCAAGACTGCAAGCACTGCCGACGAGTGCCATCAGCAGCAGAACGACGAACGCCATCTGGTGCGAACGGCGCGCGCGCCGTGCCAGCGCTTCAGCCCTGCGGCTGAGCCGTCGTACCTCAGCGAGACCGCCGCTCCTGTTCATGGTGTGAAGAAGATAACGGGACTGCCCGGTCCGCGCATCCACTCGTAACACAACTGATGATTGTCAGCTCTTGCGAGTGAGGCCGGTGCGCTGGCACCTGGGGCACCAGAACAAGTTGCGCCCGGCCAATATCTCGGTCCGGATCACCGAGTGGCAGACGTGGCAGCGCTGCCCCTGCCGGCGGTAGACGTACACCTCGCCGCCGTGGTCGTCCTGGCGCGGGTCTCGCCCCATCGCCTCCGGAGTGTGGTCGTCGGCAACGGTGTCGATCCGCCCGGTCTCGACGCCGTACTTCATCAGCTCGAGCAGGTCGTCCCACATGCCCTGCCACTCGCGCCTCTTCACCAGGTGGCCGCGGGTCATCGGGTGCAGCTTCGCCCGGAACAGCACCTCGGCGCGGTAGACGTTGCCGACACCGCTCAGCACTTCCTGGTCCATCAGCAACTGCCCGATCGGCAGCTTGCTGCGGTGGATCCGCTTCCAGGCCAGGTCGGGATCGGCGTCGTCGCGCAGCGGGTCCGGGCCGAGCCGCGCGAGCAGCGTCTCGCGCTCGGGATCGGTCAGCACCTCGCAGACGGTCGCTCCGCGCAGATCGGCGTACGCCGTCTCGTTCTGCAACCGGAGGCGGACCTGGCCGACCGGTTCGGGAACCGGCGCCGGGCCGAAGTCGACCTTGCCGATCAGGCCGAGGTGGATGTGCAGCCAGCCGGCGCCCTCGAAGTCGGCGAGGAGGTGTTTGCCGTGGGCCTCGGTCTGGCGCAGGACGTGCCCGTTCAGCAGCGCGGCGCCGTCGGCGAACCGGCCCTGCGGGCTGGATGCCTGGACCGGGCGGCCGCCGAACGCGTCCCAGACGTCGTTCGCCAGCCGGTGCAGGGTGTGACCTTCAGGCATGATTCCTCTTATGGGGACGACAGGTGGTGCGAAGGGCGGCGGCCGCGGCGGTCCGCCCACTCCGGCGGTCGTCGGCACCGGCCGCTCGATGCGGGCCCGGGACGTCTCCCGCCAGCGGCAGCCGGTCAACCGCCGGCCGGTGCTGCCGCCGGCGGAGGCCGACGACAAGGATCAGGACAGCGGCGGCAGCACGCCGGTCGACTCGTAGTCCGACAGCATGGCGATCCGGCGGGTGTGCCGGTCCTCGCCCGAGTAGTCGGTGGCCAGGAAGGTCTCGACGAAGGCGGTCGCCTCGTCCTCGGAGTGCATCCGCGCCCCGACGCTGATCACGTTCGCGTTGTTGTGCTCGCGCCCGAGCCGCGCGGTGTCGGTGCTCCAGGCCAGGATCGCCCGGACCCCCTTCACCTTGTTGGCCGCGATCTGCTCGCCGTTGCCGGAGCCGCCGATCACGATGCCGAGGCTGCCGTCCTCCTTCGCCACCCCCTCACCGGCCCGCAGGCAGTACGGCGGGTAGTCGTCGACGGCGTCGTACACGGCCGGGCCGTGGTCGACGACGTCGTGTCCGGCAGCCGTGAGGTGCTGGACCAGGTGGTTCTTCAGTTCGAAGCCGGCGTGGTCGGAGCCGATGTGCACTCGCATGGCCAGAAGTCTTGCACCTGCTACCGACGGTCCGGCACGCCGGGCACGGTCAGTGCCCCGGTCAGCCGGGTCACCTCGGCGTACGCCTGCTCGTACGGCGTCCCCGCCGGATGCAGCGTGAACACCGCCACGATGGTCCGGTCGTCCGGTCCGACCGTCCCGGTGGTGTGCAGCGCGTCACTGACCAGGTCCACCGGGCTGTCCACCGGCTTGGCCTTGTCGCTGCGGTAGCCGCTCGACCCGAGGAAACCGGACCAGCCCTGCTTGATGCTGAAGTCCTGGTCGAACACCGACGCGATCCCGAAGTACTGGTCGAAGCCGTCCGTGCCGTAGCGGGTCGCCCGGTGCAGCAGATCCATCACGAACTCCCGGACCGGCGCCGGCGCCTGCTCCAGGATGTATCGATAGATCCGGACGGTGTCCGCAGGCGTGATGGCGACGTACCCCCAGAAGCCCGGGTGGGTGGCGGGCGGTCCGGCCGTGTGGGTCAGGCCGAGCCGCGTCACCATCCGGTCGACGATCGAGCCACCACCGAGCTCGTCCCAGTAGTGGCTCGCCGCGTCGTCGTCACTGCTGCGCAGCATCACCTCGAGCCGCGTCCGGTCGCCGGCTGGTACGTCGTACGCCGGAGCGCGGCCCCAGAGGTAGTCGAGCACGATGAGCAGCTTCACCACGGACGCGGACCGGAACTGGTGGTCCGCGTTGTGCTGCTGCACGAACAGGCCGGTGTCGCGGTCGTACACAGCGACACCGGCCGTCACGCCGGTCGGCACAGTCAAGGTCATCTGAAACCTACTCACCATCTGGACGAAGTCATCGGTGAGCAACCTTCACCAACTGGCGCGGCCGGAAACAAGCCTTGAACCACAGACCGAAATCAGTCGAAGATCGGGCCGCGGTCCCGGGTCCGCTTGATCTCGAAGAAGCCCTCGGTGCCGGCCACCAGCCGGACGCCGTCCCAGAGCTTGCCGGCCGCCTCACCCTTCGGCGCCGGCGTCACGACCGGGCCGAAGAAGGCGGTGCCCTCGACCGAGATGACCGGGGTGCCGACCTCCATCCCGACCAGGTCCATGCCGGTGTGGTGCGACTTCTTCAGGGCGTCGTCGTACCGGTCCGTGTCGGCGGCCTCGATCAGCGCGGCCGGCAGGCCGACCTCGGCCAGGGCCTCCTTCACGACGTCACCCTTGCCGTCGCCGACGCCGCGGCCGGCGACATGGATTCGATTGCCGAGAGCGGTGTAGAGCGGCAGCAGCACCTCGTTGCCGTGCGCCTGCTCGGCTGCGATCAGGACCCGGACCGGGCCCCAGAGGTTGCGGAGATTCGCCTTGTACTTCTCGTCGAGATGGTCACGGCCGTCGTTCAGGACGGCCAGGCTCATCACGTGCCAGGTCGTCGTCACATCGCGGACCTGCTCGACCTCGAGCATCCAGCGAGATGTCATCCAGGCCCAGGGGCAGGCCGGGTCGAACCAGAAATCGGCGGAGGCAGTCATATTCACCATCATACAAAGTTGAAGGAACGGGATCCGGCGCCAGATACCGGCTTGGTATCCAATACCCAATGTCGCGGGGAAACCCTCAGCAATCCCGGCAGCCAGGTGCATAGGATGCCGACATGCCTGGAACCAACCTGACGCGCGACGAGGCGCGTACCCGTGCCGGGGTGGTCAGCGACGTCAGCTACGCGATCGAGCTCGACCTGACCAACGCCCCGAGCGGCGCTCCGACCTTCCGGTCGGTGACCACCATCACGTTCGCCGCCGAGGCCGGCGCCGGAACCTTCGCCGACCTGATCGCGGAGAAGGTGCGTGAGGTGACCCTGAACGGCCGCTCCCTCGACCCGGACACGGTGTACGACGGCGCCCGCGTCCAGCTGGACGGGCTGGCGGAACGCAACGAGCTGACCGTGGTCGCGGACTGCACCTACTCGCGCACCGGTGAAGGGCTGCACCGCTCGGTCGACCCGGCCGACAAGGAGACCTACCTCTACACCCAGTTCGAGGTGCCGGACGCCCGCCGGGTGTTCACCACCTTCGAGCAGCCGGACCTCAAGGCTCCTTTCACTTTCACCGTGTCCGCCCCGGCTCGCTGGGTGGTCATCTCGAACGCGCCGACGCCCGAGCCCACGCCGTACCAGGGCGAGAACGGCGAGGAGCTGGCTCGCTGGGAGTTCCCGCCGACCGAGCGGATCTCGACGTACATCACCGCGGTCGTGGCCGGTCCGTACCACGTCGTCACCGACTCGTACGACGGTGCGCACGGCAGCTACCCGTTGTCGCTGCTGTGCCGTCCGTCGCTGAAGGACGCGCTCGACATCGACGACCTGTTCGAGGTGACCAAGCAGGGCTTCGAGCTGTTCGAGAAGGCGTTCGGGACGCCGTACCCGTTCCACAAGTACGACCAGGCGTTCGTGCCGGAGTACAACATGGGCGCGATGGAGAACGCGGGCTGCGTGACGCTGCGGGACGAGTACCTGTTCCGCAGCCGGACCACGCACGCGGAGATGGAGGCCCGCGCCAACACCGTGCTGCACGAGCTCGCGCACATGTGGTTCGGCGACCTGGTCACGATGACCTGGTGGGACGACCTGTGGCTGAACGAGTCGTTCGCCGAGTGGGCCAGCCACTGGGCGCAGGCGGTCGCGACAACCAAGTACGCCGGCGCCTGGACGACGTTCTGCAACGCGCGGAAGAACTGGGCCTACCGCCAGGACCAGCTGCCCTCGACGCACCCGATCGCCGCGGACATGGTCGACTTCCACGCGGTCGAGGTGAACTTCGACGGCATCACCTACGCCAAGGGCGCGTCGACGCTGCGCCAACTGGTCGCGTTCGTCGGTGAGGACACCTTCATCGCCGCGCTGAAGGAGTACTTCTCCGACCACGCGTTCGGCAACACCGAGCTGACCGACCTGCTGAAGCCGCTGGAGAAGGCGTCCGGGCGGGACCTGGACGACTGGACCGAGCGCTGGCTGCGGACGGCCGGCGTCAACACGCTGCGGGCCGACTTCGCGGTCGACTCCGAGGGCGCCTTCACGTCGTTCGCGATCGAGCAGACCGCGGCGGAGAACTTCCCGGTCCTGCGGCCGCACCGGCTGGCCGTCGGCCTGTACCGCCGTACCGAGGAAGGACTCGTGCGGACCGAGCGGTTCGAGGTGGACATCGACGGGCCGCGCACCGAGCTGGCCGAGCTGGTCGGCGCGACCCAGCCGGACCTGGTGCTGCTGAACGACGACGACCTCACCTACGCCAAGATCCGGCTGGACGAGCGGTCCCGGGCCACGCTGGTCGAGTCGATCGACCAGTTGCCCGAGTCGTTGCCGCGGGCCCTGGCCTGGGGTGCGGCCTGGGACATGACCCGGGACGCCGAGATGCCGGCCAGCCAGTACGTCGGCATCGTGCTGCGCGGGATCAAGGCCGAGACCGACCTGACCGGCGTCCGGTCGCTGCTCGCCCAGGCGACCAACGCGATCAACCTCTACGCGGCCCCGGAGAACCGGCCGGCCCTGCGGGCGCGGTTCGAGCAGGCTCTCTCCGAGCTGCTGGCCGGCGCCGAGCCGGGCAGCGACCACCAGCTGGCGTTCGCCCGCGCGTACAGCTCCGCGGTGTTCTCCGACTCCGGCGCCGACCGGCTGCTCGCGTGGCTGGACGACCGGGAGCTGCCGACCGGTCTGGTGGTCGACACCGACCTGCGCTGGACGCTGATCGTCGCGCTGGCCCGGCTCGGCCGGATCGGCGCCGACGAGATCGAGGACGAGCTCACCCGCGACACCACGATCACCGGGCAGGAGCGGGCCGCGCAGGCTCGGGCCGCCCGGCCGACCGCCGAGGCCAAGGAAGAGGCGTGGCGGATCGCGGTCGAGTCCGGGGACACCCCGAACGAGACGCAGTTCCGGACGATCCTCGGCTTTCAGCAGCCGGGCCAGGAGGACCTGCTCCGGCCGTACGTCGACAAGTACCTGAGCGCAGCCAAGGACGTGTACACGCGGCTCGGCTCGTCGATGGGCGAGAACGTGCTGGTGTACCTGTCGCCGCGCAACCTCCCGGAGCAGCCGACGCTCGACGCGCTGACGTCCTGGCTGTCGACGGAGTCGTCGGCGGTGGACGCCCCGACTCTGCGCTACGTCAGCGAGGCCCAGGCCGACCTGACCCGCGCGCTGGCGGCGCAGGCACGCGACGCGAGCTGACGCTTCGACGACAACACCGCCGGTCTGGTTGAGACCGGCGGTGTTGTGTTGGACCGGCTACCGGTAAAACTGGGTCGGTGCCCGCTTCTGACCCCGCCTTGGCAGGTGCGGCAGCCGTTGCGCTGACCGGACTCGCTGAGGCGTACCGCCCTCGCCCTGTCACTCCGCTGATGCCCTGGCGCTACCCCCACCGGTTGGTGAAGCCGTACGTCATCACCGCGCGCGGACGGCAGTGGGACGATGAGATGGTCGAGGTCGCGCGCGCCACGGCCGGTCGGCAGCTCGAGTTCGACGACGCGATGGGGGCGGTCGGGCTGGGCGTCGTCGTACTGCACCTCGGGGACGACGGGATCTACCTGGTCGTGCAGAGCTGGGCGAAGGACTTCCAGTCCCGGCTGAGCATCTTCAGCGGGATGGAGGTCGACGACCTGCGACCTGCCCCGATCGGCGCGGCCCCCTGCGTGTGGGAGCTCGAGGTGCTCAGCCACGAACGTGCGGCCTACGTGAACCACATCCTCGGCGCCGCCGTCGACGTGGACGCCTGGCTCGACGACGCCCTCGACACCCGCCCGCAGCCCAAGCACGACGGCATCCCGTCCGGCACCTAGTCGCAGATCGCGTGGTCGACGAGAGTCTTGGCGGTCCGCTCCTGACTGAGCAGGGCGTCCATGGAGTCGTTCAGCTGGGTCGACATCGAGACGACCACGCTCTCCCGGCCGTCCGCGGTCGAACCGAGCCGGGTCTTGTACCCGATCTGGTCGCCACCCGGGATCCACACCGTGCCGCCACAGGGCAGGTCTCGAGAGAACAGGCCCAGCCCGTAGCGGGCGCCGGGCCAGATCTGCTCGGCCGACTCGTCCACCGCGACAGTCTGCGTCAGCTCCCGTAGCTGCGCCGGCTTCAGCAGGCGGCCGCCGAACAGTGCGCGCACGAAGACGTCGAGGTCCTTCACCGTCGAGATGTAGCCGCCGGACGCGTCCGCATCGATCAGCTCTGTGGTGTCGGTGTACTCCCCCGGCGTGAACCGCGTGTACCCGCGGGCGTGCGGTCCGGCGATCCGCGGGTCCGTCCCGGGGAAGTACGTGTCCTTCAGCTTCAGCGGACGGACGATCCGCCGGTCGACTTCGTCGTACCAGGTCCGGCCGGTGACGGCCTTGATGACCAGGCCGACCAGGTCGTAGCCGGTGTTGGAGTAGCTCCAGCCGCCCTCCCCCGGCTGGAAGTCCGGCGGGTGGCTCAACCCGGCCCGGACGATCTCCTCCTCGGTGTGGATCCGGTAGCGGCGTTCGTAGTACTGCTCGGCGCTGTCGATGTTCGGGAAGTTGCCGTCGTAGATGCCGGCGGTGTGCTGGAGCAGGTGCCGGACGGTGATCCGCCGGCCGTCGTACCCGTTGCCCTGGACAAGGCCCGGCAGCCACATCTCGACCGAGTCGTCCAGCCCCATTCGCCGCTCGGCGACGAGTTGCAGTACGACGGTCGCCACCAGCGTCTTGTTCGTGCTCCCGATCCGGAACCGGCCGTCCCGCCGGGCCTCACCGCTGACCACCGTGCGGGAGCCGTGTGGTGACGTCTCCCGCGCCAGCACCCCGGTCACCCCGACAGCCCGGATCGCGTCGGCATCACGCTGCAGCGTCGACCGCCCCGCCTCGGCACTCACCGGTACGGCGGCTGCCGCGAGCGTGACCGCGAGCGTCCGGACCAAAGGCTTGAATCTCATCGCGAAACCCCTCCAGTAGGTCAAGCATTTGCCAGGAGGTTTTCAGCGCCGGGGATTGTTCACCATCGCCCGCGGACCCGGACAGTGGTAGCGCGAACGCTACCCGTGAAGGTCAAACGATTGTTTTTCTGCGGACAGTGAGGGGCCGACCGCGGGCCGCGATGTGCTTGCGCAAAGGGAGATTCTCATCACGTGAGCAGTACTCATTTACTCGGTGGTTCGGTTTAAGCTGCACGCAGTTAACCGCCACAGGGGAATCTGGGGAGGGACCCTTGCCGTGACACCCGTGGATCACCGGCGACCGCCCGCCCGCGCCGCCCGGAGACAACACAAGAGCCCTTCCCGGCAGCGCACCGATCCCCAGCAGGGCCATGCACGCAAGCCGCAGCGATCGCACAGCGCGGTCGGCGCGGCGATCGTGGCGGCCGCCGCGATGGTCGCCGTGTTCGCGTTCATCCTGACCCGAGGATCGTCCGACCCAGCCACCGACGACGCGCTCCGCAGCGGGGCCGCGGACGGCGGGGCCGGGGCACCCGCGGCGAGCGCGCCGGCGCAGACCTCGGATCCGTCGGCAGCCGGCAACACGGCCAAGGCGGACCGCAAGCCACCGGCCTCCTCCGCGCCGAAGGCAAAGGCGATCGCGCCAAGCGCGACACCCGACACCGGCCCTGCTTCACCGGTCTTCAGGCGCGGGCAGTGGATCGCCGTACTCGAGAAGTACGGGACGGACGGCGGGCTGGACGCCGAGCCGCTGGCCAAGGCCACCGCGATCAAGCTGATCAACGCCGGTGTCCCGGCCAAGGCGATGCTGGTCGACGGGCAGTACCAAGGGATCGCGAACAGCTCCATGGAGCCGGTCACCGACACCTGGATGGTCTACCTGGGCCCGGGGAAGTCGTCGGCGCAGATGCTGGACCTGTGCGCGGCGCCGAAGACGCAGCGCGCCTACAGCAGCCCTGCTTGTCCTACCTACGAGCCGGCCGGCGCGCCTGCGGGCTGATCGGTCGCCAGCCGGGCGTGCAGGTGCGAGTCGTGTCGCTGGCCGGTGGGCTCGACGAAGTAGTCGCGCATGGTGCCCTCCAGCTGGAAGCCGGCCCGCATCGCGACCCGGCACGAGCCCTCGTTGACCAAGGCGTGGTCCAGGGACAGCCGGTGCAGACCTAGTCCGTCCTTGGCGAACGCCCAACGGGCAGCTGCGTCCAACGCTCGGGCCGCGAGTCTGCGGCCGCGTGCGGCCGGGCTGACCCAGTACGCGACCACGGCCTGATCCGGCACCCGGTTGACGTCGCGGACCGACACCGTGCCGAGCGCGTAGTCGCTGGCGGCGTCCGCGATCGCGAACACCGCGCTGCCGCGCGACCAGCCGTCGATGCGCGACTCCAGCCAGCGCTTCGCGCGCTGGTCCGCGGGCGTGCGGATCACCGCCGTACCCGCGGTCCAGCGAAGAACACCCGGATCCCGCAGCGCTTCGGCGACCGCCGGCTCGTCCGTCCACAGGAACGGCCGCAGGACCAGGTCGCCCAGCTCGATGCGGGTCGGCTGGAGCACCGGGCTCACTGCTTGTGCGGCTCGTTCGCGTGCAGGAGCGGCGCCTGGTGCGCGTGCTCGCCCAGCTGCTGTACGCCGGTGACCAGACCGCCGGTGAGGTCACCGGTGGCGAACGACGTCTGCATCGCCAGCGCGGCCAAGCCGGCCGATGAGTCGGACAGCTGCCGCTTCGCAAGGGCGCCGGTGACGATCTCCAGCCGGCGTCCGGCCGGGTCGACGTACACCAGGACAGTGTGGTCCGGGTCGTCCAGCTCGTTCAGCAGCTCCAGCGCGAACGGCCGGGTCTCGGAGTCGGCGCCGCCGACGTACACGGAGAAGCGCAGGCCGGAGACCTCCTCGGCGTGCCGGACCGCCCGCTCGATGTCGTAGAGCTGGTCAGGGGTGAAAGCGTCACCAGCTGGCACTTGCGCCTCCGGTCGAACGGGCGACGCCGTCGCCGGCGGTCGCGGTGGTCCCTGGTGCGCCAGGCAGCTCGGGCAGGTTGGCCGGGTCGGGCTTGGTGGCGGTCGGCCCGTTGATCCAGACCGGCGGGGCCCACCAGGACAGGCCGGGGCGGTAACGCGGTCCGCTCGCGATCGACGACGCGAAGACCAGGAGCGTCACCACCGCGATGACCAGTGCGGGGATGCCGACGAACACCAGCAGGGTGTGGCCGGAAACTTCAGTGATCACACCCAGAGCCTAGTCCCCCGGCTCCCCGCACGAGTCAGGACCCGTCAGCAGCCGCCGCAGTTGTAGTACGTCACGTCCCAGTGGTTGCTCTCGAGGGCGTAGATGTTGCCGGCCGCGCTCCGCCACTGGGCGGCGCCGTCACCGCGGTCGGCGATCCGGGTGAAGGTGTTACGGATGTAGTTGCCGACGCAGGTGTAGAGCGAGAAGTCCACCTTGTAGCCGTTGCGGTGGCTGTAGGTCCCGCTCGCGTGGCCGACCTCGGTGCCACCGGTCAGGTTGATCGCGCACCCACTCGCCTGCTTCAGCGTGCGGACGCCGTACACGGTGCTGTCGTTGATGTTGGTGAACGACGTGCAGGTCGGGTTGTTCCAGTCGGAACAGTTGCCGCTGGACGACCAGGTGATCCCGGCGGCCCGGAAGATCGAGGTCGCCTGCGCGTGCGTCATCTTGGTGAGCGCGGCGGCCTGCTCGACCGCGACCACACCGGGCAGCAGCCCGGCCAGTACGGCGACCAGCGGGACGAGCACACGTCGGAGCACAGTCTTCATGGGGACACTCCTTGAAATACGGGGCGGATATTTCAAGGAGTGCACTTCCCAAGAAAGATATTGACGAAACGTCCGGCTGAATCAGAAACGAACATCCGAACACTGGTAGAAGGCGTTCGCCGTGTCGTGAATCGTCCAGACCGCGAGGATCATGTGCCGACCGGTCCGGCCGCCCGGCACGGTGCCGGGGTGACTGACGTTGTTGGCCGGCCGCCCGCCGTTCATCGCGACGGTCAGGAACGGGTTCAGGTCGAGCGCCGAGCGGGTCAGCGGGGCGTTCTGGTTCCAGCCCTGCTTGGTGATGTAGTACTTGAAGCTCGTCGTGGCGTGCGGTGCGGTCAGGTACCAGCGGAAGTTGTAGCTCTGGCCGGCCGTGAGCTGCTCCGCCGGCCAGGCGCCGTTGCGCTGATCGTCGAGTTGGGCGAACTGGGCCAGCCCGGCCGAGCAGAGCTTGCCGTCAGCCGGCCCGGCCGCCGGGAAGCCCTTCGGGCCCTCGACGCTCTGCGGCTCCCACTGGATCTGGCCGCAGTTCTGGACCGTGCCGTTCTGGCAGTGCTTGGCCCGGCTGGTCGGCCCGGTGGTGTAGCCGTGGCCGTATGCCAGCGGAACCGAGGTGCTGACCGTCAGCGCCAGGGCGCCGACGGCAATTCCGGCGAGGCTGAGTTTGCGTAGTCGGAGCATGCGGACAACTCCTTCGACTGTTGGGGCGGAAAGACAGTGAAGGAAGGCGCCTTCTCGTTAGATAGAAAACAACCGTTCAAATCTATTGTCAACAGCTCGTGATCGAGCGGTGACTAAAGGTCGTGTCTACTGATCCCGCGCCGTCGCGAGCAGGTGCTCGGTGCGGTGCATCGCCGTGCTGGAACGGAGGTCTCGATGCGGAGCATCGTGGCCTTCGGGCCAGTGCGGCGAGGTGCCGTGCCGAGTGCCGCGCAGTAGGCGCGGGATCAGTAGACACGACCTAAATGTTGAGTGCGCCGATGAGTCGGCGGAGGCGCTGGTTGTTCGGGAGGTCCTCGATCAGGATCGGCGAGCCGTCCGGTCCGCTCAGCGGGACCCGCCAGTTCGGGTACTCGTCGGTCGTCCCCGGCTGGTTCTGGGTACGGCGCTCCCCCACGGCATCCGTCAGCGCCACACCGACCAGCTTCGCCGGCGTGTGAGCGACGTACCGGTGCAATGCCTCGACTATGCGCTCGACGTCGCCGTCGGTGTTGCTGAGCAGGTGCCGCTCGCGCAGTGCGTTGAGCCAGGAGTCCCGCTCGGCCTCGTCGACCTCGAGCTCCTCCGCGAACGGCCTGGTCAGCAGGCCGAGCTCGTTGCGCAGCTGCACGTGGTCTCCGGCCAGGTAGCCGGCGGTCGGCGGCAGGTCGTGCGTGGTCACGGTCGCCAGGCACAGCTCACGCCAGCGCTCCGGCGCCAGCGGCTTCCCGTCGGCGTCCCGCTCGAACCACAGCACCGACGTACCCAGCACGCCGCGTTCGGTCAGGTAGTCGCGCACCCACGGCTCGACCGTGCCGAGGTCCTCCCCGATCACGGTCACGCCGGACCGCATCGCCTCCAGGACGAGGATGCCGACCAGCGCCTCATGGTCGTACCGGACGTAGGTGCCCTCGGTCGGGCGCTCCGGCGACGTCACCCACCAGAGCCGGAACATGCCGAGGATGTGGTCGATCCGCAGTCCACCGCCGTGCCGCATGACCGCACGGACCAGGTCGCGCCAGGCGGCGTACCCGGTGTCGGCCAGCGCGTTCGGGCGCCACGGCGGCTGGGACCAGTCCTGCCCCTGCTGGTTGAACGCGTCCGGCGGCGCGCCGACATGGATACCGGGCGCCAGCACGTTCTGCAGCGCCCACGCGTCCGCACCGTCCGGGTGCACACCGACAGCCAGGTCGTGTACGACGCCCAGCGACATGCCGGCCGCCTTCGCCCGGGCCTGGGTGCGGGCGAGCTGGTCGTCCAGCTGCCACTGCAGCCAGCAGTGGAACTCCACCGCGTCCGGGTTCTCGTTGCGGAAGGCAACAACGGCCGGGGAGGCCGGGTCCTGCAGCTCCTCGGGCCACTTGCTCCACTCCGGCCCGTGCACGTCGGCGATCGCGGCCCAGGTGGCGAAGTCGATCAGCCCCTGGCTCTCGCGGTCGCAGTAGGCGCCGTACTCCGCGATCCGCCCGATCGACGGCCGGACGCCGAACAGCAGCTGCAGCGCCTCCCGCTTGGCCGCCCACACGGTGTCGCGGTCCAGCGCGGTCGGGTCCTCGCTCAGCGCCCGGGTCTGCAGGCTCAGCGCCCGGACCCGATCCCGCTCGGCCGGCGCGAGGTCGCCGTACTCGTCGATGTCCTCGATGCGCAGGTAGACCGGGTTGCCGAACCGCCGCGAGGCCGGGAGGTACGGCGAGGGCTCCATCCGGCCCGAGGTCTCCGCGGCGTGCAGCGGGTTCACCAGCACGAAGCCGGCGCTCAGGTCGGTCGCCGACCAGGCAGCGAGGTCTGCGAGGTCGTGCAGGTCGCCGATGCCCCAGGAGCGGCGGGAGCGGACGGAGTACAGCTGCAGCACCCAGCCCCAGGTGCGGTGCAGCTTCTCCGGCTCGAGCTTCCGCGGGGTGACGATCAGCGTGCTGACCGAGATCTCCGGGCTGCTGCCGACCCGCGCGCACAGCCGGTGGTAGCCGCTCGGCAGGTCGCCCGGCAGCTGGAACGTCGCCTCACCGACCTGCACGCCGTCGATCCACTCCGGCTCGACCCAGCGATCCTGCTGCGTGACGTCCCGCCGGTGCCCGCCGTCCTCCAGGTCCACCCACACCTCGACCGGGGACCCGTGCGGCAGGTGTACGGCGAACCAGGGCGTCCAGCCCTCCCGCATCACCACGGTCGGCGGCAGCGTACGACGCCAGCGCGCCTGCCGGTGCTCCTCCAGCGCCTCGGCGGCCTTCTCCGGTGTGGACGCGTCCACACCGAGCGCCGCGAGCACCGCGGACACCACCTCGCTGGAGACGATCACATGCTCGCCCTGCCAGTTCCAGTACTCCGTCGCCACGCCATGGGCAACCGCTAGCTCGACAAGGGCCGGAGTAGGAGCTGTCACCTCAGCGAGTCTGCCGCATCACCCGCCCTTCCGCGCAACGCCGCGCGCCGGACTGTTACTGGTTCGCGCGTCGGCGGGAGAGCAGCAGTACGGCGACAAGCAGCACGGCGCTCGCGATCACCAGGCCGACGGCGACGCCGGCCATGTTGTCGGTGAGCTGGTAGAGGGCTGTCGGCCAGATGACCAGCAGGATGGCGCAACCGACGACCGCGTACGCCGACGCCTGCCGGCGGCCGTAGGCGACCAGCAGGGCGGCCGGACCGGCCGTGCCGACGGCGAGGGCCATGATCTCGCCGCGCTCCTGGATCAGCCAGCAGATCGACGAGCTGAACATCGCCGCCCCGGCCAGCGACCACGCGGTCACCTGATCCCGGACCAGCCCGAGCATCGCCATCGCGAACGCGACCAGGATGAACCCGGTCCCGGCGATCCCGGCGCTGTTCGAGGACGCGCCGGTGTCCGGAGTCAGGACATCTGCCGTGATCACCAGCACACCGACGGCCAGGATCCCGAACGTTGCCACCAGCAACGACGAACCCGCCAGCCACCACAGCCCGGCCCCGGCCAGCAGCAGCGCGACGGCGACCCCGACGATCCGGCCGGTCTCGCCCTCGATCGCGACGTACGTGGCGAAGCCGGCCACGCAGCACCCCAGCGAGGCCAGCGCCGAGCTGAGCTGCTCGTGACGGCGCAGGAAGCCGAGGACGGCCGCGGCGCCGAGCAGGACCACGGCGGCGCTGGTCCCGGTGCTCACGCGGGCGGCGCGGCCCATCTCGCCCCAGTTCGCCACCGTGAGCAGCGCGACCGCGCCGAGGAGTAACGCTCCGCCGATGTAGCCGAGCACCTCGATCAGCGCACTGGAGTGGGTCGCCGTCGGCGGCGGCTTGGGCTTCGCCGGGGCCTGCTCGGCGGGTGGTTGCGGCCGCGCCCGGCCGGGATCGGCCAGCGCCGCCGCGACCTCGGCGTCGGCGGCGTCCCGCAGCGCGTCGGCCTGGTACTGGCGCAGCACACCCGCGCTCACGAGCCTGAGCAGCTCGTCATCCAGCCGGCTGGGCATGCGATCGCGTCTCCCTTGTCCTTCTCACTAAGATCGGGCGGCGAGATGCCTATTCTGACCAGCTACCTTGTGTCCTTGTTCAGTCACCCCCTGTTTTCGCTGCCCGACCAGTTCCCGACCTTCTTCCGGTACGGCAACGACGGCAGGCTGGAGGTGACCGACCAGATCGTCATGGTCCCGGCCCGCATCGCGGGCCTGATCATCGGCTTCCTCGTGCTGCGCTGGCTGCTGCACAAGGTGATCCGCCGGTTCGCCCGCCGGACCGGCAACGGCGCGGTCGCCGGCGTGCTGTCGAGGTCGAAGATCGGCCAGGAGTTCGTCGAGAACACGCTGGCCAGCCAGCGCCGGTCGCAGCGGGCCGAGACGATCGCCTCCCTGCTCTGCAGCACGGTGACCATCGTGCTGACCGCCGTCGCGGTGGTGATGGTGCTGGCCGAGCTCGGCTTCAACATCCTGCCGGTGATCGCGTCGGCGAGCATCATCGGCGTCGCCCTCGGCTTCGGCGCCCAGACGCTGGTGAAGGACTTCCTGGCCGGCGTCTTCATGATCTTCGAGGACCAGTACGGCGTCGGCGACCTGATCGACATGGAGAAGGCGACCGGCGTCGTCGTCGCGGTCGGCCTGCGGATCACCACCCTGCGCGGCGAGGACGGCACCACCTGGTACGTCCGCAACGGCGAGGTGCTCCGGGTCGGCAACCTGACCACCCGCGACCCGGCCAGCTCGGCGCCGTCCGGGGTCGGCAGCGCCACCGAGCGGGCCGAGGAGGCTAGGCCGGAAGACGAAAGTGCGGAGACCGGAACACCGGCCGGAAGCCGAGCTTCAGGTACAGCCCTTCAGCCGCAGAGCCCTCGACCACCTGCAAGGTGAGCCGTCCGCCGGCCGCGTCCCGCCGCGCCTGAGCCAGCAGCTCCGAGGCCAGGCCGCGACCCCGGTACGCCGGTTTGGTCGCGACGGCGTAGATGCCGAAGACGTCGCCGGTGCGGAACACGAGCGTGATCGAGGCCGGGTCGCCGTCGACCCGCAGCAGGTAGAGGGACTGGTCCGGCGCGCGGTAGTTGCGCAGCGCCATTTTGCGCAGCTCCTGCCGCCACCAGTCGACGTCCGGGTCGTCCTCGCCGAGGAAGGCAGCGGCCTGCACCTCCGCGAAGGCCTCGGCGTCCTCGTCCGTGGCGACCCGCTCTAGGGGCTCTCGAGCCACCTCACCGGCCGGCGCCTCCATGTGGACGAGCACTTCGGCCGGCTCGAAACCGGCCGCGATCAGCCGCTTCTCCCACCCCTCGCCGCTCCACGGCACCAGCCGGACCGCCGCCGTACCGTCCGGGATGCCGGCGTCCGCGGTCAACGGGATCCAGCACGAGAAGAAATCGTCCGCGCCGACCACCTCGATCCCGGTGCCGGTACGCCGTACCAGGCCCCGATGGGCAGCCAGAAACGCCAGGTGGTTGTCGAGCAGCACAGCATCGTCCGGCACAGCCGCAGTATGCCGCCGGCCCTGGCTTGCTGTCTGGCAGTAAAACGACGACCGCCCGCGCGACCGAAGTTGCGCGGGCGGTGTGCTGGTGGTTCTCAGGCGGTGAAGCTGACCTCGAGGGTGATCGGGGCGGCGAGGGCCTGGGAGACCGGGCAGTTCTTCTTCGCGCCCTCGGCGAACTCGGCGAACTGGTCGGCGGTCAGGCCCGGCACGCTGCCGACCACCGTCAGCTTGATGCCGGTGATGCCCTCACCGGGCTGGAAGGTCACGTCGGCCTGGGTGTCCAGCGACGCCGGCGGGTTGCCGGCCTGCGCCAGCGCGTGCGACAGCGCCATCGAGAAGCACGCCGAGTGGGCGGCGCCGAGCAGCTCCTCCGGGCTGGTCCTGCCGCTGGCCTCCGGCTCGGTCCGGGCGGCCCAGGTCACGTCGAACGTGCCCAGCCCGGACGACTGGAGGTTGACCTGACCGGCCCCCTCCAGCAGCGAACCTTCCCAGTGGGCCTTGGCGGTACGGGTAGCGGCCATGCTCGTGTTGTCTCCTTCGAAAGAGATTCAGCGGCCGGACACGTCGATCGCGCCCGGGTACTGCGGTTCGTCGGTGTTCACCATGCTGTGCGCGGCCATCACCATGTAGGTCCAGATCTCCTCGTCCCGATCCGGTGGCAGCGCGATCTCGTCCAGCGCGGCCCGCATGTGGCCGAGCCAGCGGTCCCGGGCGCTCGGGGTGACGGCGAACGGGGCGTGCCGCATCCGCAGCCGGGGGTGCCCGCGCTGCTCGGAGTACGTCCGCGGGCCGCCCCAGTACTGCTCCAGGAACATCCGGAAGCGCACCTCGGCCGGGCCGAGGTCCTCCTCCGGGTACATCGGGCGAAGCTCCGGGTCGGCGGCGACACCGCGGTAGAAGGCCGCCACCAGCCGGTGGAACGTCTCGGCCCCACCGACAGCGTCGTAGAAGCTCAGTTGCTCAGTCATAACCGTCCTAGTGTCTCAAGTGGTCACAACGTGGTTGAGCAGGGCGTCCCGTTCTGTGGTTGCGATGGGGCGTTTGGCGTGGGTCTCGCCGTCCACGGTGACCAGTACCGACACCGCCTTGGCGTACACGTCCTCGCCACCGCCGCTGCGGTCGACGATCCGAGATCCCAGCGTGTACGACGATGCGCCGACGGACTCGACCCAGACGTCGACGTCGTACGGCGGGTGCCGGAGCAGGATCGGGCGCAGGTAGTCGACG
This sequence comes from Kribbella sp. NPDC002412, assembly GCF_053592935.1. NCBI lineage: Bacteria > Bacillati > Actinomycetota > Actinomycetes > Propionibacteriales > Kribbellaceae > Kribbella > Kribbella sp. NPDC002412. Next base: position 60,421 of record NZ_JBSFBL010000037.1, on the reverse strand, counting down.
GTCTGGCTGACCAGGACGACCGGGTGGTCGGCGAAGAAGTCGCCGGTCGTGCCCATGATCTCGGACAGGAACGCGATCCGGGCTTCCTGCAGGTAGTCGAAGTACCGGACGTTGTTGACGTGGTCGTAGGAGTCGATGTCGGACCACCGGACCAGGACCGGGTGGGTGAAGGTCACGAGCCCACCAGCTTCGAGAGGGCTTCCCGCTCGACCGGGCTGATGCGGCGGAGTCGGTTGGCGGTGAAGTCGAACGGGACCAGCTTCGTCCGGGCCTCGACGTACGTCCGTCGCTGCGGCTCGGCGTCCAGGATCTCGTAGTCGACCGTGAACGAGGCGGCCCTGATCTCGCTGATCCACAACTCGATCCGCACCGGCTCGGGCCGGAAGTGCAGCGGGGCGCGGTACTGCACCTCGTGCCGGGCCACCAGCAGGCCGGTCTCCAGGTCGTCGGCGCCGAGCTCCTTGGCGGTCCGGAACAGGAAGTCGACCCGGGCGTCCTGCAGGTAGTCGACGTACCGGCCGTTGTTCACGTGGCCGAGGGCGTCCTGGTCTCCCCACCGCAGCGGGCAGTGGTAGACGTGGCGGTTGTGATGATCCACACGGCGATCATTGCATCCGGGGTGCTTCCGGCGTGACGCAGCGTGGGTAATGTCATCCCCGGCACGACCATGACCGTTAGGAGCAGCCGGATGACCGAGCAGAGGGTGGCGATCGTGACCGGGGCGGCCCGGGGAATCGGCGCTGCCGTCGCGCAGCGGCTCGCCAAGGACGGGAACGCGGTTGCGGTCCTCGACCTGGACGAAGGCGCCTGCGAGGCGACGGTCAAGACGATCACCGAGGCGGGCGGTACGGCGATCGCGGTCGGCTGCGACGTCAGCAAGGCCGACCAGGTGGCCGCGGCGGTCGAGCGGGTCGTCGCCGAGCTGGGCAGGCCGACGATCCTGGTGAACAACGCCGGCGTGCTCCGCGACAACCTGCTGTTCAAGATGTCCGACGACGACTGGGACACGGTCATGTCGGTGCACCTGAAGGGCAGCTTCCTGATGTCCCGCGCGGTCCAGGCGCACATGGTCGAGGCCGGGTACGGCCGGCTGGTCTTCCTCTCGTCGACCTCGGCGCTGGGCAACCGCGGCCAGGCGAACTACGCCTCCGCCAAGGCCGGCCTGCAGGGGCTGGCGAAGACGCTGGCGATCGAGCTGGGCAAGTTCGGCGTCACCGCGAACGCGATCGCCCCCGGCTTCATCGAGACCGACATGACCGCCGCCACCGCGGCCCGGGTCGGTGTCGACTTCGAGGAGTTCAAGAAGGCCACCGCCGCGACCATCCCGGTGAACCGGACCGGAAAGCCCGAGGACATCGCCGCGGCCGCGTCGTTCTTCTGCAGCGAGGAGGCCGGCTTCGTCTCCGGCCAGGTCCTGTACGTCGCCGGCGGACCCCGGAACTGAGAGGGCCCAGGAGATGGCACAGTCCTTCACCGGCATCGACGACGTCGTGCACGCGGTCGGCACCCAGCTGGGCGAGACCGAGTGGCTGGAGATCACCCAGGAGCAGGTGAACCAGTTCGCCGAGGCGACCGGTGACCACCAGTGGATCCACGTCGACGTCGAGCGCGCGAAGAAGGGCCCGTACGGCGGGACGATCGCGCACGGCTACCTGACGCTGAGCCTGATCGCGCGGTTCGGCGACGAGCTGTTCTCGGTGTCCGGGGTGACCGCCAAGCTCAACTACGGCGTGAACAAGGTCCGGTTCCCGGCCCCGGTCCCGGTCGGCTCCCGCGTCCGCGCCGGCGCCTCGATCTCGAACACCTCCGAGACCCCCGCCGGCGTCCAGGTCTCGCTGAACTGGGTCATCGAGCTGGAGAACTCCACCAAGCCCGCCTGCGTCGCGGAGACCGTCGTACTGCTGGTGCCTTAGAGCGGGCAGATCAGGACGGCGTGGGTGGCGACGCGGTAGTAGCCGAGCCACTCGTTGACCGCGATCATCGGGGTGTTGCCGTCGTAGTTGGCGGTGTAGGCGGCCTGCACACCCGCCTCGGCGGCCCGGCGCAGGGCGGCGCACTTGACCAGCTTGGCCAGGCCGCGGCCGCGGTACTCGGGCATCGTCGCGGTCATCCGCGACCAGATCTTGGTGTGGTCGCCGGTGCCCAGGGTGAACGCGATCACCTGGCCGTCGTACACCGCCGCCCTACTCAGGTCGAGCACCACGGCCGGCGACTTCCACACTCCGTCGAGCCAGTCGTCGTACGGCCGGGAGGTGATCTTCGCGTCGCCCGGCTTGGTGCGCTGCGCGACCACATCCGCCTCGTAGAGCCTGCGCGGGTCGACTTCGTTCAGCGGCACCAGTTCAACGCCGGACGGCACGCCGGGCAGATCGGGTGCCTTCCGCGGGTCGATCCCGGCGTAGTGCACCTGCCGCGTCTGCCGGTAGCCCCAGCGCGCCGCCCACTCGGCTGCCGACGGCTCGGCGAACACCCGCGCGCTCCTGGCCCCGGCCGAGCGCAGCTCCTCATGCGTTGCCGTCAGCAACTTCGTTCCGATCCCCCGGCCGCGGTGGTCCGGCCGGACCAGGATGCGCAACTCCCCGTCCAGCGGGTCCGATCCGGCGATCAGCGCGGTCGACGCCCAGCCGACCACCTCACCCTCGTCCACCGCGGCGAACGTGCCCCGGCCCGGAACGGGAGCTCCGGAGAGTCCGCGCCGCAGGGCCGCCGCCGTGACCACCAGGTACGGCGCATGCGCGTCATGTAACGCGATCGCGCCTTCGACATCCCCCGGTTCGGCAGGCCTGATCTCCATGCGAACTCCTTCGGCGAAGTTCCCCGGAACATAACCCGATCCCGGTGCATACCGAATCCGGAAACCCGTTACAGCTCTGTCTCAGCGCGGATTCTTAACGCGTTGATCACCTAGCCGCCAAGTGGACGCAGTAGTCCCATCTCGGTTTGCACGCGGCGGTAGCCGAGCCAGTTGTTGATGGCAAGCATCGGGCCGTTCTCGTCGTCGTTCGACGTGTACGCGGAGGTGATCCCGGCCGCCGCGCAGCGACGCAGCGCGACCGACTTCACCAGCTTGGCCAGCCCGCGACCCCGGTACGCCGGGATGCTCCCGGTCATGCCCGACCAGGCACGATCACTGTCGGTCTCCACCGCGGTGAAGCAGGCGACCTCGTCACCGGCGACCGCGGCGACGCTGAGCGCCTTGTCCAGGGCCGGACCGTTCCAGATCTCCTCGAGCCAGCGGTCGTAGTCGATCGAGTCCAGCGGCGAGTCACTCGGCTCGTCAAGCGTGGCGACCGAGTCAGCGACGTAGGCCTGCCGCGGGTCCAGTTGGTCCATCGACACCAGCTCGATGCCGTCCGGCGTCGGCGGCTGCTCGGGGAGTACGCGCGGATCGACGCGCGAGTAGTGCATCTGGCGGGTGCCGTCGTACCCGCGGTTGCGGGCGAACTCGAGACCGTCGGGGTGCACGAAGGCTCGCGTCCGGACCGCGCCGACCTCGCCGAGGTGCTGGTGCAGCCGCTCGGCCAGGGCGCTTCCAATGCCCTGGTTGCGGTGCTTCGGGTGCACGTAGATCGAGGTGTGGCTCTGGCCCGGTTCGCTGGTCCAGATGTTCAACGCGGCCGATCCCCAGGCGACCAGCTCGCCGTCGACCTCGGCGACCAGCGCAAGAAAGCGTTCCGCGGGCGCGGACACGGTGATCAGGTGCCGGGTCGCGGCCGGCGACATCACCTTGTACTCGTAGACCGCGCGCCGTACCGCCGTCACACCGTCGGCGTCGTCGCCCACGGCCGGCCTGATCCTCACCGGGTTCGCCATGCCCGGACCCTAACCAGCACACCGGTCACCCGCCACGGATTAACACCGGAGCCGAACAGCAACGCGATCGCAACAGCTGCGCGCTCGCTGTGATTCTGCCGTGTGGCCGACTGGCACTAGAGTGGCCCGGTGCTGTCGGACTGATCGCCCCGACCGCCGGAAGTGCCATCGTGCTGGGACACGACGTGGTCACCGGCGGCGGGCGGTCCGCACCCCCTTGACTGGCAGTTGGGAGTCAGGGGTAAATAGCCACTATGCGCGTTACAGATGGTGCGACCGCGGCCGAGGTCTTCGCCGGGCTGATGGTGTCCGACGGGCCGCGAGACGAGTACGAGAAGGCGTTTCGGCCCTTCGCCCCGCTGATCGGGAGCTGGGACCTCGACGTCACCTGGTACGACGACGACGGCCACGTCACCCGGCAGACCAAGGGTGAGTGGCACTTCGCCTGGGTCCTCGACGGGCGCGCGGTCGCCGACATCTGGATCACGCCGAGCCGGGCCGCCCGCGCCACCGACGGCGACGGCGAGTGGGGTCTGTCGATCCGCATCCACGACCCTGAGCTGAACGCGTTCCGCTCCACCTGGATGGGTCCGAAGGCCGCGTTCGTGATGACGTTCATCGCCCGCGCGGAGGCCGACTCGATCCGGCTCGAGTCCCGCGAACCCCTTGCCACCAAGACTCGCTGGATCTTCACCGGTATCACCGAGACCGGCTTCCGGTGGCGCAACGAGGACGAGGATGCCGATGGCAACATCATCGTCCGGCAGCGCTTCGTCGCGACCCGGCCGGCTCAGCCGTAGGTGCGCACCGCGGCGGTGGCGAGTTCGAGCATCCGCGCGCGAATCTCCGGCGGCTCCAGCACCTCGACATCAATGGCGAACCCGAGCAGCACCCCACAAGCAGCCTCACGCACCCGGAAATGCATCGCGAGACGCGGCCAGTCGTCGTCCGACGGGACGTCTCGCGCCTGCTCCCCCTTCACGAGCATCGGTGCGGCAATCCGCCGTACCTGATCGACGACCTCGGGCCGCACTCGCACGACCACCTCGACCCCGACCGGCATGTTCTGCTCCAGCCCGGACCGCAGCCGCTCCCACTCCGCCTGCACATCCAGCTCGGCCGGCCGGTCCGCGACCTCCTCCAGTACGTCGACCTCCTGCACCCGCGACACCCGGTACATCCGTGCCACCCCACGGTGCGCCGCCACGAGATACCAACGCCCAGCCTGCTCAACCAGCCCCCACGGATCGACAGTACGGCGCTGAGGCCGCCCAGCACTCGCCGACGCGTACAACAGCCGCACCCGCCGACGAGTCACCACTGCCTGCCGCAGCACCGGTAGCGCCCCGGTGTCCTCGGCCTCCGCGAACCACCGCCGCCGGTCCACCACGATCGACCCCGACAACGCCTCCGCATCGCCCTGCAACTCGAGCGGCAACGTCGACGACAGCTTGCCCATCGCGGACTGCAGCGCGTCCCGCAGCCCAAGCTCCTCGGACAACGCAGCCCGCCCCGACCAAGCAAACAACGCTTGCGCCTCCCGCGGCGTCAGCCCGCTCACGTCAGCGCGGTACCCGGGCAGCAGCACGCAGCCGCCGTTCCGCCCGCGCTCCGTGTACACAGGTACGCCCGCCGCCGACAACGCCTCCATGTCACGCATCACCGTCCGCGTGGAGACCTCCAGCCGCTCGGCCAGCTCGCGTGCACTCAGGCGCGCATGCCGCTGCAGCAACAGGATGATCTGCAACAACCGGTCCGCTCGCACGGGTTCAGAATATGCGACAGAAGATGTCCTATATCTGCCGCGAGGCTGTCTCCATGACCAATCTCGTGAACGACCCACGCCCGATGCTCGCCCGTGCCCTGGACCAGACCCAGCGCATGATCGGCACCGTCGGACCCGACGACCTGGACCTGCCCACCCCGTGCCCGGAGTACGACGTCCGGACCTTGCTCGGCCACCTGCTCACCGTCGTCGCCCGCATCGACCGGGCGCTGACCGGCGGCGACCCGCTCGAGATCCCGCACATCACCACCGGCGTCGACGACATCCCGACGACCTGGAAGGAGCGCCGTACGGCGCTGGACGCCACGCTGACGAACGACGCCGTCCTCGGCCGCATCTGCAAGCTCCCGTGGGGCACGCTCCCGGGCGTCGCGGCCATCGCCGCCTACACCGGCGAACTGACGACCCATTCGTGGGACCTGGCCAAGGCGACAGACCGCCTCGGCCTGCTCGACGACACGCTGGCGCTGCACTGCCTGCCGCTCGTCCAGCAGTTCATCCCGGCGGACACCCGTGGCGGGCAGGTCCCGTTCGGTCCCGTCGTACCGGTCGCCGACGACGCGTCGCCGTACGACCGTCTTGCCGGCTGGCAAGGACGTCAGCCGTAGGTCCTAGCCGACGATCCCGCCGTTGAGGGTGAGGCCGCCGTCGATCGTGATGGTCTGGCCGGTGATCCAGGACGCCTCGTCCGACAGCAGGAACCACACCAGCGAGGCGACGTCCTCCGGGGTGCCCAACCGCTTCAGCGGGTACGTCGACGCGACCTTGTCCTCACGGCCTTCGTAGAGGGCTCCGGCGAACTTGGTCTTCACCACCGCCGGAGCCACTGCGTTGACCCGGATCTCCGGGGCCAGCTCGACCGCGAGCTCGGCCGTCACCCGGGACAGCATCGCCTTGGTCGCGCCGTACCAGCCGATCCCCGGTGACGGCGCCAGGCCGGCGACCGAGGACAGGTTCACCACCGCGCCGCCGTGGGCGCGCATCCACGCGTCCCGGCAGGCCTTCACCCACGCGATCGTGGCCAGCACGTTCGTGTCCACCATCTTGGCGGCGACGGCCTGGTCGACGTCGAGCAGCTTGCCGTAGATCGGGTTGATGCCGGTGTTGTTCACCAGCAGGTCCACCGACCCGTACGTCGCCACCGCAGCGGCGACCACGGTGGCCCGGTGTTCCGGATCGGCGGCCTTGCCGGCCACCGCGATCGCGTGCTCCCGGCCGCCCAGGGACTCGACGGCAGCGTCGAGCGTCTCCTGGGTGCGGCCGGTGATGACGACGCGAGCGCCATCGGCCACCAGGCGCTGCGCGATCGCCAGCCCGATTCCCCGTGAAGCGCCGGTGATGATCGCCGTACGGTCCCGCAACGACATCAGCTGAGGCGCTCCAGGATCACGGCCATGCCCTGGCCACCGCCGACGCACATGGTCTCCAGGCCGAACTGCTTGTCCTCGAACTGCAGCCCGTTCACCAGCGTGGTCATGATCCGCGCACCGGTCGACCCGAACGGGTGACCGAGCGCGATCGCGCCGCCGTGCACGTTCAGCTTGTCCTCGTCGATGCCGAGCTCACGCGCCGAGCCGATCACCTGGACCGCGAAGGCCTCGTTGATCTCGACCAGGTCGATGTCGCCGATGCTCATCCCGGCCCGGGCCAGCGCCTGCTTCGACGCCTCGATCGGCCCGAGGCCCATGATCTCCGGGGAGAGGCCGCTGACACCGGTGGAGACGATCCGCGCCAGCGGGGTCAGGCCGAGCTCGCGGGCCTTGGTGTCGCTCATGATCACGACCGCGGCGGCGCCGTCGTTCAGCGGGCAGCAGTTGCCGGCCGTGACCGTGCCGTCCGGGCGGAAGACCGGCTTGAGCCCGCTGACACCTTCGAGGGTCGTGCCCGGCCGCGGGCCGTCGTCCTTGCTCACCACGGTCCCGTCGGGCAGCGTCACCGGCACGATCTCGCGCTCGAAGAAGCCGTTGCCGATCGCCTTCTCGGCCAGGTTCTGCGAGCGGACGCCGAACGCGTCCTGGTCGGCCCGGGTGATGCCCTTCAGCGTCGCCACGTTCTCGGCGGTCTGGCCCATCGCGATGTAGATGTCGGGGAGCTGCCCGTCCGCGCGCGGATCGTGCCAGGTCTCGTTGGTCTCGGCGTACTTCTCGGTCCGCTGCACCGCGTCCGCGAACGCCTCGTTGAACGAGCTCGGGTCGCCCACGCCGGCCGAGCCGAAGTTCTTGTACCGCGACACGCACTCGACGCCGGCGCTGACGAAGATGTCGCCCTCACCGGACTTGATCGCGTGGAAGGCCATCCGCGCGGTCTGCGTCGACGAGGCGCAGAACCGGTTGACCGTCGTGGCCGGCGTGTTGTCCCAGCCGAGCTGCACCGCGATCCGGCGGGCCATGTTGCCACCGTGCTCGTCGTGCGGCTCCGCGCAACCGACGGCCAGATCCTCGATCTGGTCCCCGGTCAGGCCGGCCTTGTCGACCGCCGCCTTGATCATCTGTACGGCGAGGTCGTCCGGCCGGATGCTGGTCAGCGACCCCTTGTACGCGCGGCCGATCGGCGAACGCGCGGTGGACACGATGACTGCTTCAGGCATTGCCAGGTCCTTCCTACAGGCCGAGGTCGCGGCCGATGAGTTCCTTCATGATTTCGTTCGAGCCGGCCCAGATCTTGGTCACCCGGGCGTCCCGCCAGGCGCGCGCCACCCGGTACTCGTTCATGTAGCCGTAGCCGCCGTGCAGCTGGACGCACGCGTCCAGGATCTCGTTCTGCACCTGGGCGCTCCACCACTTCACCTTCGCCGCGTCCACGGCGGAAAGCCGGTTCTCGTCGTGCGCGACGATCGCGTTGTCGACGTACGCCTGGGTGACCTCGGCCTTGGTGACCAGCTCGGCGACCAGGAACTTGTTGTACTGGAACGAGCCGACCGACTGGCCGAACGCCTTGCGCTGCTTCACGTACTCGATCGTCTCGTCCAGGATCTGGGCGGCCTGCGCGATGTTCGACACCGCGGCGCCGACCCGCTCCTGCGCCAGCCGCTCCATCATGTGGATGAAGCCCCGGTCCACCTCGCCGAGCACGTTGCCGTCCGGCACGAACACGTCCTCGAAGAACAGCTCCGATGTCCCGGACTCGGTCTGCCCGACCTTGTCCAGCTTCCGGCCGCGGGCGAACCCGTCCATGCCCTCCTCGATCACGAACAGGCTGATGCCCTTCGCGCCCTTGGCCGGGTCGGTCCGGGCCGCGGTGATCACGAGGTCGGCCATGTCGCCGTTGGTGATGAAGGTCTTCGACCCGTTCACCACCCAGCCGCCGTCGACCCGCTTCGCGGTCGTCTTCAGCGCGGCCAGGTCGGATCCGCCGGACGGCTCGGTCATCCCGATCGCGGCGATCGACTCACCGGCGCAGAACTTCGGCAGCCAGCGCCGCTTCTGCTCCTCGGTGCCCAGATCCACCAGGTACGGCGCCGCGCAGTCGAAGTGGATGCCGAAGCAGCTGGACAGCGACGCGGAGACCTTGGAGACCTCCTCGGCGAACACCGCGTTGAAGCGGTAGTCGCCGACGCTCGAGCCGCCGTACTCCTCCGGGACGTCGAGGCCGAGGAAGCCCTGCTTGCCGGCCTCCAGCCAGGCGGACCGGTCGATCGTCTTCTCCTCGAGGAACTGCTCCATCCGCGGCACCAGGGAGCGGTCGCAGTACTCCTTCGCGCTGGCCCGGAAAGCGTGGTGGTCCTCGTTGAAAATGACGCGTTCCATGGGGCCTCCCGTGGATTTGAGACAGATGGCTAAGCGCTTGCTTAGCTTCGCGTGGTTGGGGCAAGGTGTCAACGTGTCCGCAGTCACCAGCCCACTCGTGTGGGAGCACGTCCAGCCGGCCGCCGCGCGCCGGCTGCTGACCGGCGCCATCGACGCGTTCGCCGAGCGAGGCTTCCAAGCCACCACGACCCGCGACATCGCGTCCCGCGCCGGGATGAGCCCGGCCGCGCTCTACGTGCACTACCCGTCCAAGGAGCGGCTGCTCTTCGAGATCAGCCGCTACGGTCACACCGCCGCGCTCGACGTACTGCGCTCTGCCGACACCGGCTCGACACCGGCCGATCGGCTGCGCTCTCTCGTAGCCGCCTTCACGGCCTGGCACGCACAGCACCACACCATCGCGCGGGTCGTCCAGTACGAGCTCGCCGCCCTCACCCCCGAACACCTGGCCGAGGTGGCCGCCATCCGGCGCGCTATCTCCGCCCAGATCGAGGAGGTCCTGCACGCCGGCGTCGCCGACGGATCCTTCGCGGTCGACGACCTCCCCGGTACGACGCTCGCCGTACTGTCCCTCGCCATCGACGTGGCCCGGTGGTACACGCCGCACCGGGGCGACCCGGAGGCGCTGGGCAAGCTGTACGCCGACCTCGCCCACCGGATGGTCCAGGCATAGCAAAGGCCCCGCATCTCGCGATGCGGGGCCTTGAAGCTTGCGTCAGGCCTGGAGCGCAGCCTGGACGTCGAGGTGGATGTCCACCTTGTCACCGATCAGCAGCTTGCCACCCTCGAGCGGCACGTTGAAGTCGATGCCCCACTCCTTGCGGCTGATCTGGGCGGAGGCCTCGAAGCCGATGATGGTCTGGCCGTAGGCGTTCTGGTCCACACCGAGGAACTCGACGGCGAGCTCGATCGGCTTGGTCACGTTCTTGATGGTCAGCTCGCCGGCCAGGATGTAGTCGTCACCCTCCGGCTTCAGGGCGGTGCTGACGAACGTCATCTTCGGGCTGTTCTCGGCGTCGAAGAAGTCACCGGACCGCAGGTGGCCGTCGCGCTGCTCGCTGCGGGTGTGCACCGAGGCCAGTTCGACGCTCACGTTGGTGGTCGACTCCTCCAGGGTGTCCTTGACGTGGATCTCGCCGGCGTACTCCTGGAAGGTGCCGCGGACCTTGGTCATCAGGTGCCGGACGGTGAAGCCGATCTCGCTGTGGGCTGCGTCGATCGCGTAGGTACCGGCGACCAGGCCGGGGATGGTGCTGGTCGGGGTTGCGCCGGTGGTGACGGTCTCGCTCATGGGTTCCTCTCGGGTCTTACTGGGGACGTAACTGGTCGGGGGCGACGCAGTCGCTAGGAAGTTCAAATTTCAACCTGTTGACTACGACAGTAGGCATCAACGGTTTAAATGTCAACTACATTCCCGGTACACTAGGCTCCGTGACGATGACGACTGAGACCCGGTGGCTCAACGCCGAGCAGCAGGTGGCGTGGCGCGCGTACCTGCTGGGGACCGCGCGCCTGATGGCCAAGCTGGACGACGACCTGCGGCAGTTCGGTATCGGCATCAACGACTACGAGATCCTGGTCCGGCTCTCCGAAGCGCCCGACCGCCGGCTCCGGATGGCCGACCTGGCCGACCGGCTGCACCAGAGCCGCTCCCGGCTGACCCACACCGTGGGCCGCCTCGAGGCCGCCGAACTGGTCCGCCGGACGTCGTGCACCAGTGACAAGCGGGGTGTTTGGGCCGAGCTGACCGACGCCGGTCTCGAGCTGCTCGAGCAGGCCGCGCCGACTCATGTCGAGGGTGTCCGCGACAACCTCGTCGACCTTGCCTCCGCCGAGGACTTCGCCGCGATCGGCCGGGTGTTCGACGCGGTCTCGGAGCACATCGGCCAGCGCTGACCGGCGACGCAGGCGGGAGCGCCCAGCCGGCCTAGCGGACTTCGTTGTAGCGGAGAGCTAAATACTTTGAGCCCGCCGCGCCTCGCCGGGAAGACTCTCGTGGCGTGACGGACTTTCACCAAGACGGCCGGGCCGGCATCGACGCTGCCCTGGTACGACGACTGCTCGCCGACCAGTTCCCGCAGTGGGCCGACCTGCCGGTGACTCCGGTCAAGATCGACGGCTGGGACAACCGGACCTACCGGCTGGGTTCCGACCTGACGGCACGGCTGCCCACCCACGAGTCCTACGCCGCCGCCGTACACAAGGAGCACCAGTGGCTGCCGGTCCTCGCGCCGGCGTTGCCGGTACCGATCCCTGAGGCGGTGGCCAAGGGCGAGCCGGGGCGTGGATATCCGCACCACTGGGCGATCCGGCGCTGGATCGACGGCCGGACCTCGTCGTACGACACCGTCGCGGACCTGTCCGACTTCGCCCGCTCGATCGCGGAGTTCATCCTCGCGTTGCAGGGTTGCGACGCGACCGGTGGACCTGCGGCCGGGGCACACAGCTTCTACCGGGGTGCGCCGCCGGAGCATTACCACGACGAGACCATGGAGGCCCTCGCCGCACTGAAGGGTCGAATCGACACCGACCTCTCGCAGGAGGTCTGGGAGACGGCACTGGGTACGGCGTGGGACCGGCCGCCGGTGTGGTTCCACGGCGACATCGCGAGCGGCAATCTGCTGGTGCAGGACGGCCGCCTGTCCGCCGTGATCGACTTCGGGACCTCAGGGGTCGGCGACCCGGCGTGCGATCTGGTGATCGCCTACACGTTCTTCTCCGGCGAGTCCCGGGAGGTCTTCCGGGACGCCGTACGGCAGGACGCGGGCACGTGGGCACGTGCCCGCGCCTGGGCGCTCTGGAAGGCGCTCATCACCTACGACTCGCCGGAGAGCCCTCGGGTGGTCACCGAGGTCCTCGCGGATCACCTGGCTACACGAAGGCCGTGACACCTTCGTACTCGGCGACGCGGGCCGCGCCGACGGTCTCGTACTCAAGGACGACGAGGCCGTTCGGCGTCACCTCCTGCTCGACGAGCCGGAGGCCGAGGGCTTCGCTCGGGTGCTCGATCAGGCGTCGGCCCGATCCGACCACGGTCGGGGCGACGACGAGCCTGAGCGTGTCGACCAGGCCGGCGGCCAGCAGGGCGTTGCCGAGGCGTGCGCTGCCGTGGATCTGGAGCTCGCGTCCTGGTTGGGTCTTGAGCTTGCCGACTGTCTCGACGGCGTCGCCGCGGAGCACGGTCGTGGGGTTCCAGCTACCCTCGGTCAGGGTGTTGGTGGCGACGTACTTCGGCAGGGAGTTCATCCGGGCCGTGTACGGGTCGTCGGGGTCGGTGATCTCCGGCCAGTCCCGGGCGAACGCCTCGTAGGTACGGCGTCCGAGCAGGATGCCGTCGGCCAGGTCGAGCCAGCCGGACGTACGCCGTACGAACTGTTCGTCGATGTACGGCACGAGCCAGCCGCCCTTGGTGAAGCCATCACTGGTGTCCTCGGTCGGCGAACCGGGGCCCTGGCTGACGCCGTCGAGGGAGACGAACTCGGTGAGCACGAGCTTCATCGGTCAGCCCCCTCCGCGAACTCGGCGAGCTGCTTGGTGACCGTGCCCCAGCCGTCCGCGAAGCCGAGTTCCTCGTGGAGGGCGCGGGACGCCGGGTCGGCATGCCGTACGACGATGCGGTAGTCGGTGCCGTCCGGGTGGTCGGCCAGGCTGATCTCGGCCGTCATCGCGATCGGCTCCGGCTTCGCGGGACGCCAGGAGCTGTCGACCGCGTTCGTGAACACCAGCCGCTCCTCCTGGTCGACGACGAGGAAGGTCGCGTCGAGATGCGGGCCGAACCGCTCGCCGTCTTCGCTCAACCGAGTCACCATGGCGCCGCCGGGACGGACATCCAGCCGCTCGACTCGGCACTTGGCCGGCGCCGGCACCCACCACTGCGCGAAGCGGTCCGGATCCGTCCACGCCTTCCAGATCACGCCGCGCGGCGCGCGGATGACCCGCTCCAGGGTCAGGTCGAGCTCCGGGTTCATGCCTGCTCCTCCATCGAATCAGTGACGAACCGTTCGAGCCGATCGGTCCGGTCTTCCCAAATCCGCCGCTGCTCGGCCAGCCAGTCGTCGACCAGCGCCAGCCGCTCCCGGTTCAGCACACAGGTCCGCACCCGCCCGACCTTGACCGTCCGGATCAGCCCGTTGCTCTCCAGCGTCCGGACATGCTTCATGAACGACGGCAACGTCATCGGAAACTCACTGGCCAACTCCCCCACACTCGTCGGCCCCCGCCCCAACCGCCGAATAACGCCCCGCCGAGTCGAATCCGCCAGAGCCACGAACACCCCGTCAACCTCCGCCAAATACTGAGCCACAAAGCTAAGTATTAACCCTCTCAACACTTAGCGCAAGAGCTAACTATCAACCCCCACCCCGGCACCTCCCCCGGCCCACCCACACCCCGCCGCCGCTCCGGCCCCGACAAACAGCAGCGCCCACCTCGCCGGAGGCGAGGTGGGCGCTGCAAGTTCTTGCTTCGACTAGTCCCGAGTCAGCTTCCGGTAGGTGACCCGGTGCGGCCGCGCCGCCTCCGGCCCCAGCCGCTCGACCTTGTTCGCCTCGTACGACGCGAAGTTCCCCTCGAACCAGAACCACTGCGCCGGGTCCTGTTCAGTCCCCTCCCACGCCAGGATGTGCGTCGCCACCCGGTCCAGGAACCACCGGTCGTGGGACACGACCACAGCGCACCCCGGGAACTCCAGCAGCGCGTCCTCCAGCGACTGCAGCGTCTCCACGTCCAGGTCGTTGGTCGGCTCGTCGAGGAGCAGCAGGTTGCCGCCCATCTTCAGCGTCAGCGCGAGGTTCAGCCGGTTCCGCTCACCGCCGGACAGCACACCGGTCGGCTTCTGCTGATCCGGGCCCTTGAAGCCGAATGACGCGACGTACGCCCGGCTCGGCATCTCGAAGTTCGCGACCTTGATGTAGTCGAGCTCGTCGGACACCTGCTGCCAGACCGTCTTCTTCGGGTCCAGCCCGCCGCGCGACTGGTCGACGTACGAGATCTTGACCGTGTCACCCAGCTTCAGCGTGCCCGCGTCCGGCTGCTCCTGGCCGACGATCATCCGGAACAGCGTCGACTTACCGACACCGTTCGGGCCGACGATGCCGACGATGCCGGCGCGCGGCAGCGAGAACGACAGACCGTCGATCAGCTTGCGGTCGCCGAAGCCCTTCTCCAGCTTGCTGACCTCGAGCACGGTGCTGCCCAGGCGCGGACCGGCGGGAATGTTGATCTCGTCGATGTCCAGCTTCTTGGCCCGCTCGGCCTCGGCCGCAAGCTCCTCGTACCGGGCCAGGCGGGACTTGCTCTTGGTCTGCCGGGCCTTCGCGTTCGACCGGACCCACTCGAGCTCGCGCTCCAGGATCTTCTGCCGCTTCGCGTCCTTCTGCCCCTCGACCACGAGCCGCTGCTTCTTGGTCTCCAAGTACTTCGAGTAGTTGCCCTCGTAGCCGTAGGTCCGGCCGCGGTCGAGCTCCAGGATCCACTCGGCCACGTTGTCCAGGAAGTACCGGTCGTGGGTGATCGCCATGACGGCGCCCGGGTACTTCTGCAGGTGCTGCTCCAGCCACAGCACGGACTCGGCATCCAGGTGGTTGGTGGGCTCGTCGAGCAGCAGCAGGTCGGGCTGCTGCAGCAGCAGCTTGCACAGCGCGACCCGGCGGCGCTCACCACCGGACAGGTTGTCGACCAGTACGTCGGCCGGCGGGCAACGCAGCGCGTCCATCGCCTGCTCCAGTTGGGCGTCGATGTCCCAGGCGTTGCGGTGGTCGAGCTCGGTCTGCAGGTCGCCCATCTCGGCGAGCAGCGAGTCGTAGTCCGCGTCCGGGTCGGCGAGCTCGGCGGAGATCTCGTTGAAGCGGTCCAGCTTCTGCTTGGTGTCGCCGACGCCTTCCTCGACGTTCTCGAGGACCGTCTTGCCCTCGGTCAGCGGCGGTTCCTGCAGCAGGATCCCCACCGTCGCGTCGTCGGCCAGCCGCGCCTCGCCGTTGGAGGGCTGGTCGAGCCCCGCCATGATCTTGAACAGCGAGGACTTTCCGGTGCCGTTCGGCCCGACCACGCCGATCTTCGCGCCGGTGAGGAAGTTCAGCGTGACATTGTCGAGAACGACCTTGTCGCCGTGCGCCTTCCGGACGTTGCGAAGCGTGTAGATGAATTCCGCCATACCCCAGAGCCTATGTGCTCGGGCGAGGGTGTTCCCAACCAGCCCTCGATTGTCCACAGATCCGCGATCGGTACGGCGGAACCCGGCGCGGCCCGTGCATCTTCTCCGGTGACAGCGCATCCGCGATCGATCGGAAGGTGGCCATCATGAGCTTCGGCGAGACCTATGTGACGGTGCAGGGCTGGGTCGGCAGCGACCTGGATTTCAAGGAGATCGGCGGGCAGACCGCCCGGGCGACGTTCCGGCTCGGCTCGACCCCCCGGACGTTCGACCGCAACCTCGGGACGTACGTCGACAAACCGACGACCTGGTACACGGTCGAGTGCTGGCGCGCCCTCGCCCAGAACGCGTACGAATCGGTGCATGTCGGTCAGCCGATCCTGGTCACCGGCCGGCTGCGAACGCACGAGTGGACCGACGACGCCGGCGAAACCCGCAGCCGCGTCATCCTCGAAGCCTTCTCCCTCGGCCACGACCTCAACCGCGGCACGACGACCTTCACCAAGACCCCACCCCGCCACGCCACCGCACCCACCTCATCCTCCGACACCTTCGAGTCCACCACCGCGTTCTCCCTGACCGGCTCCACCGGCTCCCCTGGGTCCTCAGGCGACTACGGCAGGCCCTCGCCGGGCCCGGCCGACGCCTCCGCCTCGCCGTACCCGGCCGAGGAGTACTCAGCCACCCCGCTGCCCCTCACCCCGACGACCAGGGAGTCCGAGGCGGCATGACTATCTCAGTCTTGACTTATATAAGTGATGAGCGGCAGTCTGAGACGCACAACAGCCTGAGACGAGAGGGACAAGACCGTGATCGACATCCTCGAGCACATCAACGCGGTTCAGCGCGAAGTCAGCCGGACCGGGGAGACGGTCACGGTGGTGATGCGCCGGTCGTACCAAGCCGACCCCGACGAGGTCTGGGACGCGCTGACGGACCCGGAGCGGATGCGGCGCTGGTTCCTGCCGGTGACGGGCGACCTCAAGGTCGGCGGCTCCTTCCAGCTGGAGGGCAACGCCGGCGGCGAGATCCTGGAGTGCGAGCCGCCCAAGCGGTTCAAGGTCACCTTCGGCGGCCCGACCAGCCTGCTCGAGCTTCGGTTGGCGCCCGGCTCCGGCGCCTCGACCGAGCTCGAGCTCGAGCACTCGATGAGCGAACCCCCGGCGCCCGGTGGTTCCGGCGCGCTCTGGGTCGGCCCCGGCTGGGACGGCGCCTTCCTCGGCCTCGCCCTCTACGTCAGCGGCGAGCTCCCCGAGGACACCGACCCGATGGAGATGGCCAACTCCCCCGAGGTCATCAAGTACAACGAGCACTGCGTCCGCGCCTGGATCGAATCCGTCCGCGCGTCCGGCACCACCAAGGAAGAAGACCTGGCAGAAGCCGCCAAGCTCTCCATGGCGCAGTACTCCCCTGGTGCCGAGGTCTGACCGAGCACTCCAGCAGCTGTCCCACGGTGACTACCCCGTGGGACAGCCATGGACGACTAGCGGCGGGCGGTGGCCAGGCTGTCGCGGCAGGTCGTGTAGGCGTCGAGCTCGGCCCGGGCCGGCGCGACGATGTGGCTGTCGGCAACCTTCTCGAGCTCGGCGCGGAGAGCCTTGGCGACCAGACGGCCACGGCGAGCGGCTCCGCTGGTCGCGAAGAGGCGGCACGCAAACGAGACGGCGACGCCCAGGAGCGCGCCACCGATCAGCATGATCGTGGCGTACGGGATACCGTTCCACTTCGGCAGTGGCGGATCCTCGAGCTGCAGGAAGCCGAACACGGCCAGCGCGGCGAGCCACAGCCCACCGCCGAGCGCCACCAGGAACAGCAGCCACTGGATGAACCGCACTGCGCTCCACCAACCGGGGTTGTTGCTCGTCCCGAGGTCCGTGCGAGCGACCGCCTGGTCGAGCTCGTCGCCGAGCGACTCCTCACGGCGACGGATCGCCGAGCGGACGGAGTCGGCCCACGGACGGGACAGTCCTTCGGCGGCCTTGTTGGTGATCGTGCGGACCGCGGTGTCCATCCGCGCGCGCTGCACGGGTGTTGCCGCAGGCAACGAGGAGCGCGCGATCGCGACCTCCTGGGACGCGGACTTGCGCAACGCCTTGCCTTGTTGCCTCGGCACCTGATCCAGGTGTAGCCGCCGCAGCGGATCCGGCCGGAATCGCCCAAGCCACTTGGTGACCGGCCAGCCCGTCGCTCCACGAGCCCGCTGCAGGTAGGAACGACGTACGGCGTCAACGACCACTGGCACGCCGCTCGCGTCGGACAGCGCGTCGACGAGTTCGGTGATGTCGGCCTTCGCGATCTCCGGAGTCTTCGCGTTGCCGCACTGGCTCGCCATCCGGTCCGCGACCCGGTCGACATCGGCGGCGAGCCGCTCCCGTGCGGACCGCTTGTTGTTGACGCGCTTGACCAGCAGCGTGCGGAGCTCCTCCAGTCCGTCGCCGCTCACCGCGGACGTCGCGACGACGTTCGGCGACTTGAGTCCGTCCGACTTGAGCAGACGGTCCAGGTCGTTCAGGCAGCTCTTGCGCTGGTCCGGGGTCAGCTTGTCGATGTGGTTCAGCGCGAACACCATCACGCCGGAGTGCGAGGCGAACGGCTTGATGTACCGGTTGTGCAGCGCGGCATCGGCGTACTTCTGCGGATCCACC
Organism: Kribbella sp. NPDC002412; assembly: GCF_053592935.1. Taxonomy (NCBI): domain Bacteria; kingdom Bacillati; phylum Actinomycetota; class Actinomycetes; order Propionibacteriales; family Kribbellaceae; genus Kribbella; species Kribbella sp. NPDC002412. The sequence goes on along the minus strand of NZ_JBSFBL010000037.1, from coordinate 42,280 downwards.
ACCCACACGAGCATGTCGACCAGCTCCACGAGCCGGTCGACGATCAGGCGGTGCTCGACCTCGGTCGAGTCGTGGTCGGGGATGTCCAGCAGGACCAGACCGTCCAGGTCTTCCGACCGCGCGTCCTCCAGGGAGCTGCGATGCTGCACCTGGTGGCGGCGCGGGATCCCCAGCCAGTTCAGGATCTCGCCGGCCGGCTCCTCACCCCACACACAGGCGAGCGGCATCGAGCTGGTCGGCCGGCGGGTGCCGATCGCGGCCAGGTCGAGCCCGGTCATCGCGTTGAACAGCGACGACTTCCCGGAGCCGGTCGCTCCGGCCAGCGCCACCACGGTCAGCTCGCCGGACATCCGCAGGCGTTGCCCGGCCCGCTCCACGATCTGCGTGGCCTCGGTGAGCACCACCGGGTCCAGCCGGCCCTGACCGGCCTCCGCGGCCTGCTCCAGTGCCTCGATCTTCGTCAGGACATCGGTAGAGCCCCTCACCAGGCCCTTGACCGTATCCACAATTCCCGTCACGTGCAGTCCTCCACCGCGCGCGCGGCCTCCGTCAGTTGCCTGGCTGCCTCGGGATCGACCGGATGCTGGTCGAGGACAGCCAGAAAGCGGGCGAATTCGGCATCCATCAAGGCATGAACCCTACCGTCAAGGTCCTCCCGGGCCTTAGCCACCAGGGTCCGAACGGCCTGATCGCCGAAAACGGCCTCCAGCAACTTCTGCCCGACCACGGCGGTTCCGGCGCCGACACCCACCTCGGCGCCGGTGATTCCCGCCGTACTGGCGAAGATCACGATCATCAGCGAGAGGCCGAGACCGTTCACGCCGTACGCGAGGATGCGGGCGGTCGAGCGCTTGTCGGCGCCCTCCTTGCGGACCAGGTCGAGCACGAAGCCCTGCCACTCGCGGACCGCGCGACCGGCCGCAGCCGGGAAGTCCTTCGACATCCGGCCGAGGTCGCGGTCTCCGGCGGCGAGCAACTGACGCCCCGGCGCGGTGGACTGCCAAGACTCCTCGGCGCGTTCGGCCGCTGCCTCGGCGTGCTCGCGCAGCAACGACTCCAGGCCGGACTCGACCGCGTCGTTCAGATCCCGGGTCGGCGGCGGCTTGCCGACGACCGCGCTCTTCATCTTGTCTCGCAGCCGTCCGACGTTGGTCTGCAGGCCCTTCAGGAGTTCGCCAGTCCCGACGAACTCCTGCCAGCGGGCCAGCACCTCGCCGCGCAGCAGCGTGCCGTCCTGCGTCGCCTTCGCGATGTCCTTGACCGCCCGGTCGTATGCCGTCTCCGCCGTCGACCGCAGCTCGATCGCCGTCTCCGCCTGCGCCTTGACCGCGGCCGCGAACGGCGGCGTCTTCTTCACCATCGCGGTGACAGCGCCATGCAGGGTACGGCGGACAACGGCCGACCGCGCCTCCTGGTCGGCGGCCAGGTCGATCAGCCAGTCCTTGATCGAGGCAACGGTCTCCGGCGGCAGCATGCCGTTGCCGTCGACAACCGTCTCCTTGATCGAGAACAGCGGCGAGTCGCCGAGCCCGCGCTCGAGCAGCATCTGCGCGAGGTGCCCGGTGATGTCGTCGATGGTGTCTTCCGGAGCCCGGTCCAGCACGACCGCGACCGCCGTACTGCGGTCCGACGCGCTCTGCAGGAACTCCCACGGCACGGCGTCCGCGTACCGAGCCGCCGTGGTGACGAACAACCACAGGTCGGCCGCGGCGAGCAGCTGGGTCGCGAGGTCACGGTTCGCCTCGACGACGGAGTCGATGTCCGGTGCATCCAGGATCGCGAGCCCGCGCGGAACGGTGTCAGCGGCAACCAACCGCAGCTGGCCCGGATCCTCCATCCCACCCGGCTTGTCCCCACTCGACCGAGCCATCCCAGGCAGCACCCGGTCCCCGACGAACCAGTCCGCGTCAGCCGGGTGGTGAATCAGAACCGGCGACCGAGTAGTCGGCCGCAGGACGCCGGGCTCACTGACGACCTTCCCGATGATCGTGTTGACCAGCGTCGACTTCCCCGCGCCAGTAGACCCACCGACCACGGCAAGCACCGGAGCCTCGAGCTGCACCAGCCGAGGCAAGATGTAGTCATCCAGCTGATCCAGCATCGCCTTCTGCTGCTGGCGAGCCTCATCAGCCCCCACCACATCAAGAGGCAACTGACTGCCGGCCAACGCTCCCCGAAGCCGCATCAACGCCGTAATCAACGCCATAGCAGCCTGCTCCGCAGCCACCTGCTCAGCCAACTGCTCCGCAGTCAACTCCTCCGCAGGCTCCTCAACCTCCCCACCCTCACCCGCATCACCAGAAGCCACACCAGCCAACTCCCGGGACCCGCCATCGGAGCCCTCACCACCCGCCGCCTCGGAGCCCTCACCCGCGGCCCCCGCAGAGCCATCACCAGACGCCTCACCAGCCGCCGGCCCCTCAGAGCCCTCACCAGCCGACCCCGCCGAGCCGTCACCAGAAGCCTCAGCCGCAGACTCCCCACCACCCTCACGGGAAGCCTCGCCCGCGGCCTGCTCGCCACCCTCACCAGAGGACTCACCCGCGGACGCATCATTCGCGTCACCGGAGCTCTCCCCAGCCGGCTGCTCGCCTGCGTCGCCGGAGCCCGCAGTTACGGCCTCCTCGCCAGCCTCCCGCGCACCAGCGTCGCCCCCGGTCGCCTCCGCAGCCTCCCCAGAGGTCCCCGCCGCAGCCGGCTCGCCAGACTCCTCGGCTGCCTGCTCGTCAGCCGAGCCGCCTTCGTGAGCCTCAGCAGACGGCGACTGCTCGTCAGCTGCAGCCTCGTCAGCAGATCCCTGCGGCTCAGCACCCGCAGCACCGCCGGTCTCACCGGACGCCAACTGCTCGACAACCGCGGCTTCGTCGACCTCACCGGTTGCCTGCGGCTCAGCGACCACAGCATCGTCGCCCTCAGCGGATGTCTGCACCCCGGCAACTGCTTCGTCAGCCTCGCCGGGCTGTTCCGCCGTAGCCTGAGCTCCCTCAGCACCCCCGCCGGCCCCATCGCCCGACTCGTCGGCCTGCCCGGCAACCGCCGACTGCTCCGCCGTCCCAGCCTGCTCCGCCGTCGCAGCCTGCTCGGCCGTCTCCGGCTGCTCTGCCGTCACGGACTGGTCGTCGGCCGCGCTGGAGTCCTCGGGAGCACCCTCAGCAGCTTCAGCACCCTCGGCGCTCTCAGCACTCCCGGCCTGCTCATCGTCTTCAGCCTGCTCAGCAGTGGACTCCTCGACACCGCCGGCAGTCGGGCCCTCGGCGGGCTCGCCGGCGGCCGACTCTTCGGACTCCTCGGCTGCTCCGTCGGCCTGCTTGGAGGCGTGCTGCTCCCCAGTTACTTCCGCGTGCTCGGATGCCTCGGTGGGCTGGTCGGGTGAGTCGTCGGCCTCGGCGCCAGCCTGCTGATCAGCCGCAGTCTGCTCGTCGGCAGGCTGTTCGCCGGCAGGCTGTTCGTCGGCGGGTCGCTCGTCGGCGGCGCCATCTGCGCGCTCAGAGTCTGCCTGAGGCGGCTCGACTGCCTCTAGTGGAGCGGCTGCCTCGTCCGACTGCTTGTCCGAGGCATCTGCCTGCTCGGGGGCGTCGGTGGGTGGCTCAGCGGGGTTGTCGGCTGCGGGTTGCTTGGCGGCGGACTTGCCTGACTTCTTGGACTTCGCCGACTTGGGCTTGGCTTCCGCGGCAGCAGGCTGCTCGGCGTTCGCGGACTTCTTGGGGAGGCCGACGATGATGTTGCCGTACTCAAGGGGGAAGCCGTCAGGTGACTCGTCCGGCTCGTAGACGACGCCTACGGTCGGGCGTTCCGCTCCAGGGTCAGCCCCCGTCTGCGCGGCTTGTGCTGGCTCGGTTGATGCCGGCTCGACTGGAGCCCCCGCTGCACCGTCCTGAGCGGCCGCACCGTCCTGCGCGGCTGCACCGTCCTGAGCCGCCCGGCCGTCAACGGTTGCTTCCTCGGCAGCGGTCTGCTCGTCAGCCTTGCCCGTCGGCCCGTCGACCTCGGTCGCCTTCACGGCTGCCTCGGGCTGGTCGGGAGCTGTCGCCTCCGCATCGTCCGCGTCGGTGCTGGGCTCCCCTGCAGGCGACCCCTCGGTGCCGGGTGCCGCGGCGGCCGACTCCTCGGTGCTGGGTTCCGCTGCAACCGACTGCTTGACGGCGTCCTTCGCCACGTCAGGCTGCTCGGCTGTCGGCTTCGCCGTACCGGAGTCCTCGGTGCCGGTCGAGGCGGGGGGTTCCGGCGTGGTGGTGGTCTTGCGGCGGCGGCGCCGCCAGAAGCCTTTGCCTTTGGCATCTGACTGGGCGATCAGGTTCGCCAGCTCCTGGGCAGGCTGATCCCGGTCCGGAACCCGCGGCTCCGAACCCTCACCTGCTGCTGACCTGATGTCAGCCACGGCGTCCGCCCACGAGCACAGAGTGCCCGGTCGGACAGCGCAGAAGCAAAGTCATCGTCATCCCCGTTTGGCGGCGTGGACGGGTGGCAGTCACTGCGATGGTGGATACGGACCGTATCCTCCCGGCGGTCCTTGTTGGCCAGGGGGTCCCGGTGGGTAACCGGGCTGGCCCGCTGGGTAACCGGCTTGACCCGAGGGATACCCCGCCTGGGCAGGCGGGTAACCACCCGGTGGCGGACCCCCCGGCGCACCCGGGTACGGCGGACCGCCCGGCGCACCCGGGTAGGGCGGACCGCCCGGCCCCGGCCCCTGGAACTGCGGGGTGGCCTGGGCGAAGGCCGGCATCGGCGGGAACGGCACGCTCGGACGCCGGGCGCGGAGCTCGTTGAGCAGCCGTTTCTCGGTGTCCAGCGCGTCCGGGCCGATCACCTGGCGGACGATCTTGTCCCGCAGGTAGGCCAGGTCGGTGGCGTTGCGCTGGAACGCCTTCGCGGCGGCTTCGGCCTCGGCGCCGTACCGCTTCGCGTTCTGCCGCAGCGCCTTGCGCCCGCGCAGCGTCGCGATCAGCGGCACGTCCTGGGCGACCAGCCAGCCGAACCGGACGTAGTCGTACAGCCGGGAGGCGATCATCTTCCCTTCCCGGGACCGCATCACCAGGGCGAAGACAACCATGCCGATGAAGATCGGGACCATCAGGAACAGGTAGGCCATGAAGAAGCCGGCGCCCTGCGCCCAGCTCGCGAAGGCGTTCCACAGGGCGTGCGCCAGTACGGCGGCCAGGTAGCCGACGAGCGGGGCCAGGAACCGGACCCAGGTGCTGCGATGGCGTACGGCGATGCCGATGCCGATCGCGGTGAACGAGGTGAAGAGCGGATGCGCGAACGGCGAGAGGAACCCGCGGAAGAAGAACAGCACGAACACCCCGCGCAGACCGGCGTCGCTGCCGCCCTCCTCGGAGAGCTGACTGAAGATCCGGCCGTAGTAGAGGATGTTCTCGGTGAAGGCGAAACCGACGCCGACCATGCCGGCGTAGACGAGGCCGTCGATGATGCCGTCGAACTCCTTGCGCCGGACCAGCGCCAGCAGCAGGATGACCGACCCCTTGGCGAACTCCTCGACCGGCGGGGCGACGAAGACGGCCGAGCGGTTGCCGCCGCTGCCGGTCTCCTCCATCCAGTGCGAGACCTCGGTGTTGATGAAGATCGCGACCAGGGTCGCGATGAACGCTCCCCAGCAGAGCGCGAACAGAACGTACTTGGTCGGCTCCGGTTCGTAACGGTCCAGCCAGAGGTACAGCGCGATCACCGGGATGACGGGGACGAACGCGAACACCAGCCCCCAGGTGAAGCCGCCCGCGCCGGTCGACTTGGCCACGATGCCGAAGATCACCAGGCCCGCGATCGCGAAGATGACCGCGACCACGATGCCGATCAGGATGCCCTGGTTCCGCCGCTGCCCCGGGACGGGGTGGCTGCCGAGCACGTTCGGCTGCGGGTACGGTCCGCCGGGCGAGTACGCCGACCCCGCCGCGGGTTGCGGCGAGCCGGCCGGGCCTGGTGAGGGGTAACTCATGCCCGCAGCCTAGTTGGGCGGCCCACCGCGCGGCAGGACCACCCACGCAGCGTTACCGGGATGGAACGACAAGCCTGTGGTTCGACCCGCCCACCGGTAACCCACGCGCACGATCCACCCCGGATCTGAGAGACTCTTCCGTGCCACGCGCCCGTAGCTCAGCTGGATAGAGCGTCGGACTTCTAATCCGTTGGTCGCAGGTTCGAATCCTGCCGGGCGCGCGTCCTGTGACCAGGGCAGATGCCGGCAGCGGTGTCTGCCCTGGTCTGTGTTTGGAACAGATTTTGGAACACGCCGCTCTAGACTCCCCGCATGGGGAAGCGTCGGGGCCACATAGAAGAGGTCGGCGGCAAGTTTCGAGGAGTTGCCTCCGCGGGTCGTGATCCGGTGACCGGCCGCCGTCGGCAGCCGAAGACCGAGCTGCTCGCAACAGCAGCAGAGGCTGAAGCCGAGCTGCTCGAACTGCACCGGCAGATCGATGAGGAACGGCAGCCGAAGAGCAAGATCACCGTCAGCGCCCTGATCGAGAAGTGGTTCGAGGTCGCCGAGTTGGAGGACTCCACGCGCGAGCGATACGACGGCCTCAACCGGAAGTACATAGAGCCAGCATTCGGCTCGACCCAGTTCGCCAAACTCGATCCTGAGCACCTCGAGACCTTCTACTCGCGGCTACGCAAGTGCAGGCACCTCTGTGACAAGCGGCGCGCTAAGAATCACGTCTGCGCACCTCTGGCGCCGAGCAGCGTCCGACAGATCCACGCCGTGCTGACTGGCGCCGGCCAGCGCGGCGTGCGCTGGAAGTACTTCAGGGTGAATCCAGCGGAACTCGCCAAACCTCCTGCCGCGCGGAAGGGCGCACCCGATCCACCGAACGAGGCTGAAGCCGCGGCCATCCTCAATGAGGCTTGGAAGACGCCAGCCTGGGGTGCACTTCTCTGGACCGTCATGGTCACAGGTTGCCGGCGCGGCGAGCTGTGCGCGCTGCGTTGGTCGGACATCGACCTTGACCGAGGCAAGGTGACCATCGACTCCGCACTCACACGAAAGCTGCAAGAGAAGTCGACCAAGAGCGAACAGGACCGGCGAATCTCTATCGATCCCTACACGGTAGAGATGCTGCGCTCCCACAAGGAGCGTTCCATTGCCCAGTGCAAGGCCGCTGGCATAACGCTCGGCCGATACTCCTACGTGTTCTCGCTCGAACCAGACTTCTCGAAGCCTATGAAGCCTGACACCGTCACGCAACGGTACAGGCGTCTCGCCGGCCGCAACGGCCTTCGCAGCACGAGGATCCATTCCCTCAGGCACTACTCGGCGACCGAGCTGCTCGCTGCTGGCGTCGACTTGAAGACAGTCTCTGGCCGGCTCGGTCACGCTAGCGGCAGCACCACTCTCCGCTTCTACGCCGCCTGGCTGGAGGAAGCCGACCAGCGCGCCGCAGGCAGCATCGCGACTAAGCTGCCTGTCCCCGACCCATTGAGGCGGACACCACGGACGCCGTACGAGAAAGTACTCGCCGACCTCCGGGAGTCAATCGAACGTGGCGACTACAAGATCGGCTCGCAACTGCCGTCCAACGAGACCATCCGCGCTCAGTATCGCGTCTCAACCGGAACGGTCAGCCGCGCGATCGCAGCACTGAAGGCTGCTGGCATGATCGAAGGCCCGCGCGGCAAACGACCACGAGTTGTGGCGAAGAGCCCTGTGGCGGTCACGGCGGGCTTGTCGAACGCAGACATTGAATCCCAGGGCGAGTAGAAGGCTGACGGTGTCCGCGTGGGGGTAACGGCTGACCCGCGAAGCCATGCGTACGCTGGCCACCGTGAAGCAACAGCTTGCCTTCCCCGAGCCCGTCGTAGTCTCCGACGGCCCAATGGCAGGATCCGAACCGGCAGTAAACTTCTTTCGTGGATCGACGCGGGCGATCGCTGTGACGTCTCGCAACAACGTGAACGATTGGTACTCAAGGTTCCCCGATCCTTCAGGGGCTTTCTTGGGTCGATTACGCTCAGTAAAAGACTTTGACCACTTCTCAGCACTCGATGAGCTCTTCGTTCACGACCTTCTTTCTCGCCAGCTAGACACCGTTTATGAGGAAAATGGCGAGGGGCCAGATTTTCGCCTCTATCGCTCAGGTGACTACATCGGCGGCATCGAGGTACTCACACTCATGATGCGGAACGACTGGGCAGGAGAACAGGCGCAACACGATCGGATAGCTGACGAATTGAACAAGAGGCTGCACGCCAATCGATGGTTCATCCATTTCGAGATTCTGGAGCTCACACGTTCGCCTGCCGTGAGCAAGCTCGCGACTTGGGTGCAGCAAACCATCAAGGCGCTCCCCCAGCCCAGCGAGCCGATCGGTCGTGAGGCCGAGCTTCCGACTGCAACATATCGCGACACCGGTGTCTGGCTTCGTTTTGAGTTTCTTCCGCGGCGACCGTCGCCCGATGCCACGTCGGATCGCATCGTGGGAACCGGTGCGATAATTGGCGGCCTCGTCAACTCTCGTGAACGGCTGCGAGGAGCTCTGCGCGACAAGTCGGGCCAACGCTACTCACTCCGAGACAAGCCATTCGCGCCGCTTGTCGTCATTCGTGATTCGTTCTGTGATATCGACGACGTTGTTAGTGCTCTGTACGGGTCGGAGCAGATCCATGTGGAGTCCATGCGTACGATCCGAGCCAATGATGGGTTGTTCGGGCGGTCATCTGCCGCTCCGACCGGGAAGAATCGTCGCGTCTCATGCGTGTTCATCGTCCAAAATTGGCAACCCTGGCAACATGAAGAAGCAACCATCCTTCGCCTGGACAACCCGTTTGCAATAGAGCCCTTTCCTGACGATGTACTGGAGGTCAATTACCGTTTCACCGAAGTCCACAGGACCGAACAGCAGTTCCAGCTGGACTGGACTCCCGAACGCCCAAGCTAGGGGTCAACTGCAAAAATGTCAGCGCCGCGGGCAAGTGGACGGGCTGCGAGGACACAACCGCTGACCATTAGGCGGTTGTGGATAACGTCGCGCCCCGTATCCGCCCGAACGTCACAGTGGTGTGGTGTCGCCAGTCCTCAGCCCGGAGCCACCGGCGGGTGAAGCCGCTGCCCGCATGGCGTCGAGGCACGAGGCCCCGCCCCGGCAGGCAAGCCCGGGACTGGCGAAACTCAGACCGCCTTCCGCCGATGTTCACCAGCTGACCCTCGGCGGTGTAAAGACCAGCGATAACGGCTTCGGGCCGGGGTGATCGAGCCGAGGACTCCTCCGACGATGACCTCTCTGGTCTCGCGGTGCTTGACCTTTCATCGGGCGTCTCGCGGCGCCGCGCACTGTTGCAGTGAGTGGGTGGCGAGGGCTGGGCACGAGACCCTGGTCGAGACCGCTGACGGGCTGTGCACGCTCGTGGATCGACCGCGTCGTGTCCTCGCGAGAGAATGGGTATGTGACACCGGAGACCCCTCGGCGGCGTTCGCAGCTCGACCGGCGCCAGGCTGAGATTCACCGATTGTTGGGCCTGTTCGGACCCGTTCCCGCGGCCTTCTACGAGGACGCATGCCGAATCGTGGCCGAAGAGCCTCCACTTGACTCGGCGAGCCACGTAGTTGGTCATCTGCTCCGGGAGCTCGAGTCAGCAGTTAGGGACGTGCTTCGCCCCCTAATCCAAGGGCAGCCAGCCGTAGGCTCACCACCAGAGCCACGCCGAGACGGGGCCGACGAGCCGGTACCTGGCTCTGCGAGCCACACGATCGATCATCTGCGCCGCGCACTAGGGTCAGCGATTAGAAACGTCGTCCGCCGCCTGCTCCAAGGGCAGGGAGCGGCAGGTTCATCGGAACCGGGTAAGGCGAGCCAACAGCCCGAACGGTTGCATCACAAGGAGGAGATCGACGCGATCGCGACCGCGCTGGGGTTCCCCTCGGATGACGAGCTGCGGAAGCTCTGGAAATCGCTGGGCCTCCATCGGGTTGGGCATCGGGGTTCGCAGCTGCGGCCGCGGCCCCTCGACGACGAGTTCCGCGCCTGGTGGAACGGCGTTCAGGTTCTGCTGCTCAGGCTTGGCCGCCAGTTCGAGTCGACGTACACCACATCTTTGCCAGCGATCGATGAGTTGGCCGATCTCGAGCAGCCCACTCGCGACGACCTAACAAGGTTGGGCAGTGTTCCGCACAGCGTGGTGGCGTTGGAGCGCTTCTTCGAACACGCCGGCCCGGGCTGGTTCCCGCTGCTGCGTCGCAAGGGCTACCTGAGCAATCCGCCGGCCCTTGAGGTCGCGGAGGATGGCACGATCGCCTATGTCCGGTGGCCGGCCGCGCGGTATCTGGCCCGGATGGCAGTCGAGCCAAGCGTGCGTGACGACCTGCTCGCGGTCCTACTGGCGGAGACGACCGACAACCCTGCGGCTCACGAGTCGACGGCCGACGCGGCTTTGGCGCTGCCCGTCGTAGACGCCGCTCGGCTGGCCCCCAAGATCGCCGCATTCCTGACGACGCCCTACCAGTGGGCCTTGCCGTTCAAGGCCCGTGACCTGGTGATCCGCCTGGCTGACGCTGGCGAGGCCACGGCAGCACTGGTTGTCCTGCGGCCCATCGTCGAGGCGGAATCGGAACGAGACTGGTGGCGTTCGGCTGGGGTGTTGCGAGAGGTCGTTCCGGCCGCCTTTCCACAGCTCGGACTCGACGGGCTGGAGCTGATAGCCGAGGCTCTCGACCAACTTCTGGACGAGCGGCGACCAGAGATCCGGACATGGCGTGACTACTCGACTACGTGGCGGCCGGTCCTTGATGACGGCGATGAACACGATCGAGAGGACACGCTCGTCTCGGCCCTGCGCGACGCAGCGGTCGATCTGGCCAAGGCCACTCGACCAGGCGTTGCCGACGTGGTTCACGCGCTGGAAGGACGCGACCGCGCCATCTTCCACCGCGTCGCGTTGCATGTACTACGCGTAGTCCCGCACGAGGACCTGGTCAACGAGCGGCTCCGCCAACGCAAGCTCTTCGACGATCCACTCGTCGATAGGGAATACACCATGCTCTTGCGGGAGCACGGCTCATCGATACCTGCGGATACCCGACGGCAGATCATCGAGTGGATCGACGCGGGCCCTGAGAACGCGGCGCTCGACCCCGAGACCGCAGACGCGTGGCGGCTGCAACAGTTAGTCCGGTTCGGTGACAATCTGCCCAGCGATCAATTCGAACGCCGCGACGAGCTCGTCGCGCGCTTCGGCGAGCCCGTCTATCCGTGGGAGCAGCAGCGCCGATTCGGCTGGGGGGCTACGGCACCGTTGACGATCGGTGAGCTCCTCGCCTTCGACGATGACGACTTGCTGGAACTGCTGCACACCTGGCAGCCCGACGAAGGATCGTTCACACCTTCACGGGACGGGCTGCGCCAAAATCTCGAGGAGGCTACGGCACGTGCGGCCGACCGATTCGCCAACCTCGCCCCAGCCTTCACCGGACTCCACCCGACCTATGCGTACGGCCTCATCAGCGGGCTTCGAAAGGCCACGAATGAAGACACCGCCTTCGCATGGGAACCGGTGCTCGAGCTGTGCCGCCATGTTCTGGCGAAAACCCACGAGTCTGCTTCAACCGACCGGCCGGTGGACGAGCAGGACAGCGATTGGGCGGGCTTGCACCCGGAGATCGCCCGCCTTCTGGGCGACGGCCTTCAGCATGACACGGTTCCTGAGCGGCACGCCGACGACATCTTCAACATGCTGGCCGAGCTAGCCACGAGCCCAGACCCAACCCTCGGTGCCGAACGGCGACACCTGGCCGACGGCGACAACTGGCCCCGCGACCTGAACACACCACGTGGTACGGCGTTCCACGCCCTGATGCAGTACGTCTGGTGGCGCAAGAAGCAGACACCTGCCGGCGAGGTCCCGCACCTCAGCGCCGAACTGAAGAATCTGCTCGATCGTCATCTCGACCCTGACCGTGAGCCCACGGAGACCATCCGTTCCGTCTACGGGCAGTACTTCCCCGCCCTGCTGGCCTGCGACGAGGACTGGACGCGGTCTCGGGTCGACGTGATCTTTCCGCCCGACCCCTCCTTGGGCCACCTGCGGGAGGCGGCGTGGACCAGCTACCTGCTGTTCAACAGCGCCGACCCCAAGGCGTACGAGCTGCTCCGTGAGCACTACCGCGAGGCGGTCAGCCAACTCGGCGACGAGAGCCCCGCAGAGCCGTCTGAACGTGTCAAGGAGATGCGAGAAGCGTTGACCGGGCACATCGTTGGCCTCTACGTGCGCGGGGCGGTCGACCTTGAGTCCGGCTCTCTTGTCGACCACTTCTTCACCTGCGCGCCGGCCACCCTGCGGGCACACTTTGTCGACCTCATCGGCTACGACCTGATGAGTAACGAGGATCAGCCATCCGAGCGCGTTGTAGCGCGGCTCCATCGACTGTGGGAGTGGCGCGTCAGCACCCTGCAGGATGACGACGGACATCGCGAACTCGACGAACTCGAGGGATTCGGCCTGTGGTTCGCCTCCGGCAAGCTCGACGACAGCTGGGCACTCAACCAGTTGCACCAACTTCTCACCGCCGGCGGCTCGATCGACTCTGACCACAGCGTTCTCGAACGCCTCGCTGCGCTGCGGCGCCAGCACATCACCGAAGTCGTAGCCTGCTTCGCCCTGGTTATCGACGCCGCGCAACGAAACACGCCGCCACAGCCATGGTTCGTCTCGGCCAATGACGCCGAAATCCGCGACGTACTCGAGGTCGGGACAAAGTCCGACGATCCGGCAACCCGGCGCCTAGCCCAGCAGACCGTGAACCGCCTCATCGCACGCGGCCACGCGCAGTTCGGAGATCTTCTCGCGTCGTAGACGGCCGCACAGTACGCCCGCTGTTGGACGCAGCAGCGTAGGCTCCGGGTCCGCTGGCAGCCAAATTCCCCTTCAGGCACGTCCACCCTCGTCCACGACACATGTCGTTCACGAGCAGACAAACACGATCTGGCGCCAGACCAGGACGGACAGCCCCTGCGGCAGCAAAGCGAACACCGCTGACCCCAACAGAATTGACCTTCATCCAGGTGTCGCGGCGGCCAGGTGGCCCTCGGTTCACTCCTCGCCGCTGGTAAGGCTCGACTTCGCCTCGGCCACCGTTCCGCCTTCTCTCTGTCGAAGTAGTTGCTCCTGGCACCCAGTACCCCACCAACATGTCACCACGTGCGGCCTAGACGTGCTGCCATCCGGCCGGGCCGGTCCAAGCTCACGGCCTCCGCTCTTGCCGCCGGGCGAAACCTCGGCGCACCGAGTGAGGTACTCCAGGCCCTCTGGTCAGTGACGCTCCGTGACTATGAGAGCGCCCTAACTGGAGTGACTTGGACCTTACACGCAGATCTGCAGCCGCGGTGGTTGTTGGTCTCGAGCGTCGCCATGGGCAAGACTCCAGCTGAGCCGCGTCAGGAACGCGCAGCCGTAGGGAGGTGCGAGTGAGCAAGAAGGTAAGGGAGAGGCGTCGGCAGCAGCGTCGTGAGGCTGCGGCGGCCTCCGCCCGGCAGCTGACGATTGCAGTGGTCACGACACCACAGTCGGCGGGTCGCACGGTGGACGTCCGTCATGAGGTCGAGCTGATCAAGTCCGCCATGCTCTATGCCGACAAGGTTGAGTTGTTCAGCCCCGCCTTTGCCATGATCGGGTATGCGGCCTTGGTCGCTGAACGTGGTTCCGCGGGCTTCGCCGAGCTGTTTGCCACGCTGAGCGATGACGAGATGGCCGCCCTCCTTCGAGAGCAACAGTTGGCCCCGGAGTGGCGTGGGAACCTCACATATCTCCGCGACCCGCAGACGGAGGAGCAGCGGCGCCAAGTCGCCGCGATCGAAGCCGAACTGCACCGGACGATCCAGGGTTTGCTTGTGGAGTCGGGGGCCGACGAGCTCGCGCCGGCGTTCGAGGCCGGCATCCTCAGTCAAAACGACTCGATGTTGGCCACAGATGGCGATCACGCTGGCGCGTTCGTGGGAGAGCTGACGCGACTGTTGGGTGACAGTTCGATGCGACTGCTCCTTGATGGTCAGACCGGAGAGTTGGCGAGGGCGCTGATCGACGAGAACACGGTCAGTCCAGGCCATCTGTCCCTGAAGCACGCCCAGGAGGCTTTGCTCGGCAGCGGCTTGGTGGCGCGTCTGCCTGCGTTCCATCAGGCACCGACCAACGAACTTCTCGATCTCCGTGCCGATTTGTCGGGACCCCTGACTCGCTACCGGGCAGCCGTGGCCCAGCTCGCGAACAAGATGACAGCCCCGGCGTTCAGCGGTGCTGGAGCCGGGGAGATTGATGACATGTGGCTCACTGACGTTGCTCCGGCGTTGTTGGAGATCGAGGAGTCGTTGGCCGAACACACGCTGGCGAAGGAGATCGCGAGGTCAGTCGGGAAAGACATTGGCTCCGTCATCAAGGGCCTCACGTCGTGGCCGGCCATCTACATTGGGTTGGAAGCAGTCACCGATGTTCGAACGTGGATCGCGGCCGCTGTCGCCGCTGCGCCGACGGTAGCCACGCACCTCACGGCGGCTGTGACCGGTCGCGCTGACGGTCAGGGTCGAGCCCGCAGCCACGAGTTGTTCTACCTCTACGAAGCCGACCATCGACTGACTGAGCAGGCGGCAGCGCGGCGCTGACGACAGACGTTGCAACGTCCAAGCGGCTCGGCCCAGCTGCCCCTAGCGTCGGCGAGACTCGCCGACGTTAGGGGCCGCAGTCCGGGCAGTCCCGATGGAAACTGTCGGTAGGACATGGGATCGTGCTGTGGTATGGAGCTGACTGCCCGGCACTTCGAGCGGATACCGCGGAGGAACCTGCGGATACCTGTGCGTGAGTTCGCGCGGCTGTGGCTGGTGGCTGAGCGTCACGACGATGCTATGAAGGCCGCCGACCAGGCGGAGGATTCCTACCTGCGCGGTGTCTGCGCGACCTGCGAGTGGCTGGCAGGGGTGATCATCACGGTGCACGGTGCTGACGGACGGCCTGCCTCCGTGTTCAGGCCTTCTCCTGTGACGGGGTTGCAGTCGAAGGCGTACGAGGAGCTGATCGCTGAGGAGACGCTTGCCGCCGAGCGGATCGTTGCGGACAGCTTGCCTGGTGTGCCGGGCTTTGTTGACGGTGTGCTGGCGACGCTGAAGTGGGCATGGCGCCGATCTGCTGAGCCGCCGATCGATGTAGAGCGCGCCCAGGCAGGCTGAGTCGGGTCTGGCCGGGAAGAGCGGGGCCTCAGAGCCGTTGCACGGCTTCTGAGGCCCTCTTCGTCGGTCGTGGTCAGGTCCAGGGTCAGGCTGTCCGTTGGCGTGGGTGGCGTTCGCCGGCGGCGAGGCCTGAGGTGATGGTGCGGTGGGCTTCGTTGCGGGGTAGGCCGATGCGTTCGGCTGCGGAGACGAGTTCGTCTCGCGCGATGTGCTGGTCGAGGAGTTGTGCGCCGACGAGTTGGCCGAGGGCGAAGGCGGCGCGGTTGAGGGTGTGGTTGCGCTGGCCGGGTGTGGCGGCGAGGACTTTCTCGAGTTCCCCGGTGAGTGCTGCGAGGGTGTAGGCGCTGGCGTGCCGGAGGTCGGGTGCGGTGGCCTCTGCGTCGGTGGCCGACGGTGTCGTGTCGAGGAGGTTGGTGATCCAGTTGGGTAGTGGGTGCGGTGCCGTGGTGGTGTTTGCGAGGTAGCGGCCGGCGGCGGTGATCGATCCGGCGCCGAGGACGTAGCCACCGTGTCCGCGGGTGTCGATCTTCCAGCCCAGGCGGCCGGCGCTGTTGCCGAGCTGTGGCCCAACGGCGGGTTGGCGGTAGTACAGGTGCGCTCCGCCTGAGGGCGTGGTGACGCTGTAGGTCGGTGCAGGTCTGCCGCGTGGTCGGCGGCGACCAGCGCGAGGACGTCTTGGCCGTTGGTTGCTTCGCGGTGTCGCCATGGCTCGGGTGGCTGGTCGGTGGGGGTCTTGGGCTGGTCCAGGTCGATGACGAGAAGTCCTGAGGGTCCGGTGGCGACTCCGATGTTGTACGGTGCTTTGCGCCAGGTGCGGGCAATCGCGAGGTGGTCGATGGTGGCGGCGGCTTCCCAGTCCTCGACCGCAGGTACTTTCCGTCCGGGGACCAGTGGGAAGACGGCCATGCCATGGTCGGCGTGCCAGTGCGCGGCGCGGCTCAGCAGTTGGTGGTCGCTGTCCAGGACGGGTCCGGCGCCGCCCGCGGTGGTGGTCACGGCTCGATTCCTTTCCGGTCGGGGCGTAGGCGTTCGCTGCGGACTCGTGGCGAGTCGAGGCTGGAGTCGGGGTCGCGGAGTTCGAGGTAGACGCGGACGCCGAAGGCTCCTCGGTTGGGGTAGGCGCGGTCTGCGCCGGCGACCTGGAACTGGTGTCGCAGGTGCTCGACCAGTCGGGCGATTTCGTCGGGTTCTCCGGATAGCCGGACCTTGATCGTCATGCCGACGCCTCCTGCTGCGGGTTCGCGCCGGGCCACGCCTCGGGGCTGGTGTCACCGTTGAACACCACGCGCAGCGGACCGCGCTCACACAGTCCGGCGAAGTCCGTCCGGCCGGGAATGTTGTCGTCAGGGCACGGCACGGTGACCGCGTAGTCGTCGCCGTCCTCGGTCTCGAACACGATCCACGGGGTAGCGTCGCGGTCAATCACCACAGGGACCAAAGCCCAGCCCACCAGCTCGATCAGCTCGTCGTAGGTCGTGAGGATGGTTCCGTTCGGTACGCGTTCAGACATGGTCAGCTCTCCTTCGCGGTCGTGGGCACGCCGTAGTGGGCGAGAGTGGGGATGCGCAGGTGCGGCCAGTGTCCGGCGGCCAGGAGCGTGTCGGCGTGGCGTTGGCCGGCCGCCCAGTCGGGTGCGGTGTCGCTGCCGGGCAGTGGTGTGGTTTCGCGGGCGTGCTGGTAGAGGAGGCTGGCCAGGTCGCTGCCCCAAAGGTCGGTCAGGTCGCCGTTGCGAGCGGGATAGGTGGGGTCTTCGTCGGCGAACCGGACGGTCACTGTCAGGTGGTCGGGGTAGCGGTGTGGGTCTTCGGTGCGCAGCTGCTCGAACCGGGCCCGGACGGTCGCGGTGAACCGTCGCTGGTACTCGGCTCGGTCCGTGTGCTCGAGCTCGGCGAGCAGTCCCTCGATGTCCTCGATCTGTTCCAGCTGGTCCAGGGTCAGCCGGTCGCGCGACGGCGTCCAGCGGTCACCGAACAGCGTCTGGCCGATGTGGTTGGTGCTGGCGTCGTAGGTCTCGAACATGCCGAGGTCGTCCAGCTCGTAGACGCTGTTGACCATGATCTCGATTGGTTCGGTGCGGTACGTCAACAGGTACTCGTCGTCGTACCCGACGGTGGAGCGCAGCAGGTCGCCCACGCCGGCGGCTTCCCACGATCCGGGGCGCCCGGCGGTCACTGCTTCGCTGCTGCCGAGGTTCGCGGCGACCGTGGCGAGCAGGTGAGTGAATGAACTCGGCGCCGTCTCCGCCGCACTGGTTGGCGTTGATCGCACGGATCGCGCGGGTGACCGCGGTCGCGGCCACATGGAAGTCGTCCGGTTCGGTGCCGGTGTCAGTCTCAGTGTTGGTGGATTCGCTCATCGTTGGTTTCTCCTCGCGGGTTGACGGTTACGTGTCAGTGGCCGGGCGGCGGAGGGGCCGGACCTTGGCGGGAGGTCCGCCGACTGCGGCCCGGTCAGGCAGTGGTCAGGTTGGTAACGTCGTGTCCGAGGGATTCGGCGACGGCGGCGATCAGGTCGCGCGCGGCGGGTGGGGTGACGGCGTTGCCGAGCTGGCGGACCTGCTCGCGCTTGTTGCCCAGCACCACGTAGCCGTTCGTGAACGCCATTCCGGCCGCTACCTCGTGCGGCTCCAGCATCCGGAACAGGCAGTCCTCGACCGCCACGGTCTGCGGCTCCACCACCGACTGGTGCCCGGCCGTTGTCATCGTGCGCAATGTCTCGGTCGCGGGTGTGCACATCTCGGCGCCGCTGGAGCGGGAGCCGTTGTTTCGCATCACCAGCGCGTACCGGTCGCGAGTGATGAACGTGCCGTGTCGCTCGCTCGTCTTACGGCTGGTGGCGTTGCCGTAGTACGGCATCAGCAGCCCGTGATGGTTGCCTGCAGCAGCGAACGTGTCGAACGGGTCCATCGCCCGCTTGGTCGTGTTGTTGTTGCGCAGCGGCACCACCAGCGCCTCGGACTCCCGCGTGGTCCTGGTCCGCATCACCTCCGCCAGCGTGGTCGCGGTCTCGTTCCACGTGCCACCGGCAGGTACCAGTAGCCCGGTCTCGTTGCGGGTCGTCATCGTGCGCATCGCCTCCGACAGCGGCGCGGCGGTCTTGCCGTCGCGGCCCTCGACCGGCACCAGCAGCTCGGGCTTCGCATAGCGGGCCAGCCCCGCCCGGATTCGAGCCATGGTTTTGTCGGCCAGCGGGCGGGCACGGTCCCCGATCCGTTCCCCGGTCAGGGTCCAGTCGATCGCGGCCGCCGCGGGGAGCCATCCGGGCTCGACGGTCTGGTTGCGGCAGGCAACGTTCGGGCAGCGCCACACGTACTGGGCGCGGTAGCGGCCCCAGGTCCGGTCCGGCTTCTTCCACGCCTGCATCGCCCGCACCAACTGCCCGCAGCCCTCACACCATGCCTGCGGCCGGGTCCACCGGTTCAGGTCCGGGCAGACCGACGTGCGCACGTGGGCCACGACGTACAGCCGGTCCCGTGACTGCGGCGCCGGGAGGCCACCAGACTGGGCATGCATGCTGTTGAGGTAGACGACGTGCACGCAGTAACCGAGCGCATCCAGCCCCGAACGCCACGCCGGCCACAGCACCCACAGCGCCGCGTCCACGACGTTCTCCACCACGATCGCGTCATAGCGGTGGTGCTCGGCGAACCGCACCACATCCCACATCGTGGCCCGCGACCGCTCCGCCGCCTCGTCCGGCAGCGTGTCCCCGAACAGATCCGGCATCGCGTCAACGTTGCGCTTCTTGCCCTTGGCCTGGGAGTGGTTCGTGCACTCAGGCGACGCCCACAACACATTCGTGCGCGGGTAGCGACGCGGCTCGACCTGGGACAGGTCCGCGCAGTCGTGGTCGGTGGTCGGGTGGTTGCTGTTGTGCGTCTCGCCGGCCAGCTTCCAGTGATTCGCAGCCAGCTTCACCGTCACACCCGGCACCTGCACAGCACCAGTGCTCGATCCCCCGGCACCGCAGAACAGATCAGTCATCGTCAACGTCATCGGTGTCTCAACCCCTTCTATGGTTGGTGCGGGGAGGCGCCGTGGGTGCGTGGTCCTTCACCACGGCCCTCCCCTAGCTCGGTGTCAGTTCGTGGCGGAGTTGGCGGTGCCGTTGGCGCTGTGGATGTGCTCGACCAGCAGGTAGTCGGCCTCGTCGGGGTCACGGCCGAGGAACTCGGCGCCACATCCGCAGGTGCTGACGAACATGCCGTCGCGGTAGGGCTGCTCGATCGGTGTCGTGTCGCGGTGCTCGGCGGCGGTGGTGGTGTCCGGCATCTGGGTGGCTCCCTTGTCGCTGGTGGGCTTGTGTTGGCGGCAGCCCCGTTCTTTGGGGCCTGCCGGCTACTGCCGCACAGCGGGCCGGGTCAGAGGCTCCGCCCAAGTTGGTTTCGGTCGTTGTCAGCTGGTGGACGCGGTTTGTCCTCCAGGTGAGAACTGCCGGAACCAACGTGGGTGGAGTGGGCCTGGTCCGCTAGCCGCCCACCAACCCCAGCCACAGAAGGGCTTTCGTCCCGGCCGGAGGCCGGGGTGCTCTCCCGCCCGCCAGGGGCGGGAGAGCCTGAACTACACGCGGTCAGTCGTCGTAGCGGCCGAGCTCCATCGCTGGCCCGGGATCGTCCGTGGCCTGATCGGCCGCGGACACGCTGGCAGTGTTGGCCTGCTCAGCGGTGATGTCGTCGGCGTGCCACCGGGCGAGCTCCTCGGCCCGGGCTTCGGCCTCGGCGTCGGCGTGACGCTCTTCGGCTTCGCGGCGGTGCTGAATCTCGATCAGCGCCCGCTGCGCACGGCGCACCGCTTCGGCCGTCTCGTCCGCAGACGGAACCCGCGGCATGTCCGACTCCGCCACCCGTTCCTCGCCGGCGGCGACCTCGCGGATGTCGGCCGGCGCCTGACTCTCTCGAACGGCCGCCTGCTCCTCGGTCAGCGCGTGGCTGCTGTCGTGGCTGGTGTTGTCGTCGGTGACGATCTCCGCATCGGGGACCTCGTCGGCAGCCTCGTGCAGTTCCGCTTCGCTCGAACTGGCTAGCTGGTTGTTGACCAGCTCCGCCTCCACGAACTCGTCACCGGGAACGGCTTCGATCCTGTCGGCGTCGCGCTGCTGCGCGACGTCGGCCAGCTCGTGCTCGTCTGTGACCTCGCGGTGCTCGTCCTCGGCAGCTTCGGCCGCGTCGATGTCGAGCCACTCCTCAGGAGTCGGCCCGTCGTCCGTGTTGTCGATGCCGCGGGCCTCCAGCTCGGCCTCGGCGCGCTCGGCGGCGGCGCGGGTTTCTGCGGTGTGTGCCCACCAGACGGCGCGCGCTTCGTCAGCGACGGTCAGCTCGGCGGCCCGGGCGTCGAGGGCCTGTGCGAGGGCTTGGGCCTGCTCGGCCTCCGTGCGGAGTCGGTCTTGCGTCGCGGCGTCGTCGCTGGCGTCGGCTTCCGCGAGGTGCAGGGCGGCGGTGCGCCGTTCGCGTTCGGCGGCCTGCCGGGTGCCGGCGAGTTCCTCGCCGACGTAGGGCGGCGCCCACGCCTCTTCGCGTTGCAGGGCGCGGACCCGAACCCGCAGTTGGCCGTTGGACATCTCGGCCTCGGCCCGGTCGGCCTCGGGTCGGTCGAGGGCGCGCCAGGCTGCGCGCCACGAGGCGTACTGCTCGACTTGGCCGGGTTTGGGTGCCGGGCCGAGCGCGTCGTCGCTGGCCTCATGGCCAATGGTCTCGCGGTGGGCGGCGACCGTGCCGGCTCGCCGTACCCAGTTGTCACGCTCTGCGCCGTGGTCAGCGGGCGCGCGGCCGAACGCTTCGACGGCCCACTGCGGCTGCTGCTCGGCGACCTGCTCGCCGAGTTGGTTGACGCGGGCGTCGGCCTCGGATGCGAGGCTGGTCAGGTAGTCCGACCAGCGCGGGTCCTCGACCTGCGGCAGACGGTCGGTGAAGGTGTCGCCGATCGGGTCGGACTGGGTGGTGTTCTTGATCCGGTCCTGGACAACGTGGCTGATCTTGCGGGCGTCGTGCAGCGATCGGCGCTGGATCGCCTCGGTCAGCACCTGGCGCGGGTCGTGGCCGGCCAACTCGACCCGGCGCAGCAGGTTGTCGAGTGTGCCGGCACCGTCCTCGATCGCCAGTTGGGTTCGCTGATCGGCGGTGAGCACACCGGAGTCGGCGAGCTCGTCCAGCCAACGGGCGGTGCGCCCTGCGGTGGCCAGTGCGATCCCGTCGGCGAGCAGTTCGGCGGGTGTGCGCAGGCGGTCGGCTTCGGCGGCGGACTCGGCCGCGGCCTGCAACGCCGACAGTTGCGGGTCGTCCAGCTCGAACGCGCGACGCAGCACCGACAGCGGCGAGTGCTTCGCAGCCGCGCCGGTCTCCCCGTACTCGGCCTGGCTCGCCAGTGACTGGGTGACGACGTGCACGGTGTTCGCGACCCGGCCCCGGGTCATCGCGACATACAGCGCATACACGGACGTGTTCTGGGTGGCGACCAGGTGGCTGGAGTCCACCGTCAGTCCCTGGGAGGAGTGCACGGTGGCGGCGTAGCCGAGCGCGACCCACTGCCGCACGTAGTTCGCCGGCAGCACCATCGTCTCGCCTGCAACGGGTCGCCGGGTGCCGCGGATCAGCGGCGCGACCCGCAGTCCCCCGTCGTCCAGGACCTCGGTCACGAGGAACTCGTCGCGGTTGAACGCGGCCCGCTTGTTGCCTTGATACCCCTCCAAGTGCCAGGCGTTCAGCCGGGTCTGGATCAGGTCGCCCTTGCCGACGCGGTTGCCGGTCGAGTCCAGCCACGCGGTACGCGTGTCGTCAACCAGGCCGTAGTCGATGAGCCGGCCGCGCAGTTGCGCGGACAGCTCGGCGGCCTGGGCGTTGGTGTCAGCAATCAGCAGCGAGTGCAGCCCATTGAGGTGGTCGGCCAGCCAGGCATCGGCTGCTGACCGCTGGGCGGCTTCGAGGTGGCCGCCGTCGAGGATGCGGCCCTGCTTGTGGTACTCGGCCAGCACCGACTCGTCGGCGTCGCGCAGCCGCAGCGACGCCGGGCCTTCCCAGTCGGCGGCGAAGCGGCGGGTCTCGGTCAGCTCGTGGGTCAGCGCGCCGGCGGCAACCAGTTCCATCCCGCCGCCGGCACCGACCGCGGCCAATTGGCGGTGGTCACCGACCAGCAGCAGCTTCGCGCCCGCGGCGTCACAGTGCGCCTGGATCTGGGTCAGGTCTCCGGTGCTCGCCATGCCAGACTCGTCCACCACGACCAGGTCGCCCTCGCGCATCGCCCACGTCCGGTCAGTGGGTGCAGCCGAGCCATCAGCGAGGCGCTGCTGCGTCGCCAGCCAGCGGGTGATGTTCTGTGCGGTGACGCCGTCGGCGGCCAGTACTTCGGTGGCGACCTGAGACGCGGCCAGCCCCACCATGCGGTGCTGCTGGCCTGCCCACAGCTCCGGGTCTTCCCAGGCCTTCGCCAGTGCGCCGACCACGCGGGATTTGCCGGTGCCGGCCGGGCCGATCAGGGTCTCGACCTTCGCCCCTGAGCTGAGGATGCCGCGCACCGCAGCGGCCTGGTCGTCGCCGAGTTCCAGCCCGGCCGCCGTGAGCTTCTTCACGAATACATCGGTGTCGGCCGCGGTCATCGCCACCGCGCCGCGCGCATAACCAGCCTTGGCGAGCTGCCGCTCGGCCCGCAGGTGATCGGGTGTGACGTAGCGCTCCGCGCCGGGAGCTGAGTAGGCCGACGATCCGTCGGCACGGCGAAGCTCGTCCGGCAGCGCGCCGGTCTGGCCCAGGTGCCGGGCATCGACCTGCTGCGCGAGCGCGATACCGCGCTCGGTCAGCCGGTCC
This sequence comes from Kribbella sp. NPDC002412, assembly GCF_053592935.1. Taxonomy (NCBI): domain Bacteria; kingdom Bacillati; phylum Actinomycetota; class Actinomycetes; order Propionibacteriales; family Kribbellaceae; genus Kribbella; species Kribbella sp. NPDC002412. The sequence goes on along the minus strand of NZ_JBSFBL010000037.1, from coordinate 19,333 downwards.
AGCAACCGGGCGATCTTGTCCGGTTTCATGTTGCCGAGGTTGTCGGGCAGCGCGTTGCTGATTGCGCGGGTCAGGTCCGGAGCGCGCCAGGTGGCGTGCTTAGACTGCACCTCGGCCAGGGCCGTCTCGAGCACCTTGGCCTCGTTGATCCGCCCGGGCAGCCACTGTCGCTGCCGCAACGCGAGCACGTCGGCGGCGACCTTCCCGAGCCCCCCGCGGACCTCGGCGCGCAGTTCGGCGTCCCAGCGCGCCAGCCGTTCCTCCACTGTCTCGCCGTGGTGCGACTTGGCCTTGCGCGTGGCCAGCGTCGCCTCCTGCTGGATGTAGGCCAATTCCAGGTTGTTCGGCGCGCGGTCGAACTTCTTCTCGAACGCGGCCACCAGCGCCGCGGTCTTCTTCGTGATCGCCCGGCGGCGCGAAGAGAACAGGTCCATGGCGGCCTGGTCGATCCCGACGATCTCCCGGGACTTGCCGTCGGGCCGGGTCGCGAACTGCACACCGAGGCTCTTGATCAGGTGCTGCTCCATGACCCGCTCGCCGACCGCGCCGGCGGCCTTGTCGTAGCGGTGCAGCGCCTGCCCGTCGAGCGTGCGCCACCTGCCGTCGGGTCCCTGCACGCGGTTCAGGATCGCGTTGTGGATGTGCAACTGCGGGTCGTGCTCGCGGCTGTCATGCTGGAAGAACGACGCGATCGTCCAGTCGTGGGTGTCGGCCCACCGCCCGGCCGCACCGCCGTGGTGGCCGACGCGGGTGTAACCGGCCTTGTCCTGCAGATAGTTCAGGGCAGCGTTGTTCCCGGCCCAGATCGCGTCCTCGACCGCCTGGCGGTGCTCGCTCCATTGCACCGCTCCCTGCTCCGCTTGCCGCACCGCAGTGCGGTAGCGGTGCACTGCTTCACTGTCACCGGTGCGCTCGGCCTCGGCCAGTGCAACGCGGGCCGCATCGGCGGCGGTGCGGGCCTGCACCTCTTGGGCCTCGAACGCGGTGTGGAGCACCGTCACCGACTTCTGCGGACTGAACGTCGCGTCGTGGAACGCGACGTTCTTGCGCACCGCTTTGCCAGCCAGTGCACGCAGTTCGGCGCGCCGCTCCGGGGATGCACCGGGCTCCTTGGCCAGTGCAGCCGCGTACACCTGCTCCTCGGACTTGTACGCGCGCCCGGTGTGGCCGAGCGTCTCGGCCTCGTCCCACCGTGACGGGTCGCGGAACGCGTCGTCGCGCGGGTCGATGAACCGCTCGTACAGCGCGGTCATGTCCTGGTTGTCAACCTCTCCGGACAGACCAAGAGCCTCCGCCCCTTTGCCGAACCACCGGCCTGGCGGCTCGCCGGCCGCCACGGCACCGGTGTAGTAGTTCTCCCGCCCCGCCGCGACCGAACCGGTCAGATAGCTGGCACTGTGACCGCTGCGCACGCTCAGCACGAGGCACCCCCAACCCTCGCCGCGACCGCCGCCGCAGCGCCGCCGGCCGCCGGAGGCGGCGTGCCGATACGACGACGCGAAGCGGAGTCGAGGCTCCATTTGATCGTGATGCATGGGTGTGTACTCAGTTCTTTGGTCTTGCTGCTGCCTGCTATCGGCTGCTGAATCGTCGGTTCTGTCGTCGTGACTTCGGGTGCGTTGCTGTCCTGGCTGCTGGCTGCTGATCGGGTCTTCTCGGTGTTGGTCATCGGCTGCTGCTCGTTTCGAATTCGCGGCTGTTGGCGGTGTGCTCATCGGTCTCGGTCTCGGTCTCGCGTTCGGTGGGGTTCTCACCGGGCTCCGTGACGAGCTGGAGTTGTCCGCGTACCTGTGTCTCGGCGACTGGTGAAGCGTCGTCGTGGGGGTCGGTGGGCTCGGCCCACCCCGCCAGTTCGGCCAGCCGCTTCGCGCGTGGAGTGCCGACCCCGGTAACGCGCCGGATCGCGCGCTGGCTCATCGGCGCACCGCCGTGCTCGGCGGCCGAGTGCTGGCGCACCACGGCCAGGAGTTCGTCGTCGGTGCGGTCGTCATTGCCGTTGACCGACCCCGCCTCGGTCCGGGCCGCAGTGCGGGTGTCGGTGCGGTGCGGTGGGTGCACTGGTGCGGGTGCACTGGTGAGGGGGTCGTCGTGCACTGGTGCGCTCGGTGCGGTGCGGGTCGCAGCCTGCACTGGTGCGGTACGGAGTGCACCGAGTAGGTAGGCGACCAGCCACACCGGTGCGCCGGTCTGGTTCGCGTTCGGTTCGGACGAGTCGTCGCCGGTAGCTTCGCCGGTGCGGTGGCCCGGGGTGGTCAGGCCGAGGGCGGCGGAGTCGACCAGGGCGAGCAGCTCCCCCGGGGTCAGCGGACCGGTGGCCGGGAGGAGCTTGGCGAGGTCGCCGGCGGACAGGAGGCCGTCGCGGATCGTCTGCAAGCACGCCGTGCGTGCGTTCCGGGCGGCGTCGAATGGCCACAGCTTGTGGCTGGGGCACAGGGTCGCCAACCGCGACGCCATCCGGACGACCTGCTGCACCAGCGCCCGGGCCGCGGCCGGGTCATCGGCACCGGTCCGGGACAGGTGCAGCCATACGCGGGTGGTGATCACCGGCGACGTGAACCACGTGAGCGCGCTGAGCTTGGCCCGGGCCGGCTGGGCGAGCCGCAGATGCAGCCGCAGCAGATGCGCCAGCATCTCGACCAGCACGGCATAGGCCAGCGGGGCGAGGGCGTGCGCGACCGCGTCCGCGATGCCGTGCGCGGTGTCGACGTTCAGCCACACGGTGCCGCCGATGAACACATACGTCGTCACCAGCGCACCCGGAATCCGCCACCCGCGAGTCAAGGCGGCAAGCCGCAGCGCGGTGCAGGCCACGATCATGCCGTCGGCAACCAACGGCACCAGCGGGCTGTCGAACTTGTCCGACACCGCGTCGAACGACCGGGCACCGCCGATCGCGGCCACACCGAGCGCGGCGACGACCGCGACCACAATCAGCACCCGCCGGGTCGTCAGCCGTCCAGCGGCGACCGCGTTGGTGACCGCGCCGACGGTACGCCGAACCGCCCACACCGTGCCGATCACCGAGGCGGTCAGGGCCAGCAGTCCGGCGGCGCCGGCGGCGAGCATCGGCCACGTCACCGCGCCCGGCTCGAACACGTCGGGCAGGTTGAGGAAGTGCGCAGTCATCGGTGACCTCCAGCGGTCGAGTTCGGCGCCGAGTTCGGTACGGCGGTCAGGCCGCCGCGGCGCCCGGCCTTGATCTGGTCCGGTGTCGGCGCCGGGCCGTGGGTGGTGCGGCTGGTGGTCCACCAGGTCACGAACGGGTCCGCGTCGGCCGCGAGCGGGACGGTGACGGCGGGGTGTCCGGCGGTGTCGCGGTGGGCGAGTACGTCGCAGGACTCGGCGTACTCGCCGATGCGGCGGGTGACGCCGGGGCGCTGGCGGTCGTGCCAGTCACCGACGAGCTTGTTCGACGCCTCGTCGCTGTCGTAGGCGGTGGTCCAGGTGTCCATCAGCCACAGGAGTTCCTCGACGATGTCGGGGTGCCACAGCCAGCACGGCGGCAGCGTCTCGCGCGCCGTCGCGTACCGCAGATACGTGGATTCCATCCACGGAAGCAACTCACTCAGCACGGCTTCGACCGCCGCCGGGTCGTGCTCGGGCATCCGCAGCCACGACCGCACCGGCTCCACGTCGCTTCCGTCGGCGGGCTTGCCGTTGCTGGGCTTGGCGGCGGCGAGCCGGGTCAGGAGTTCCTCGAACGAGGCGACCGTGTTGCCCAGCGACGCGACCGTGTCGTTCAACCTGGCGACCGCCGTCTTGGACGCGGTCTGCCGTAGACCGGTCTTCATCGCGGCCACGTCGCGGGTCAGGGCCTCGACCGAGCGGGCCAGCCCAGCCACCGCCGCCAGCGCGGCGGTGCCGGGATCCTTCTCGTCGTCGTAGCGCATCAGTCGTCGTCTCCCTGGAACAGGTCGGCGGTGTAGTCGTCCAGCCAGTCGCGGAAATCGTCCGGGTCGATCGCGACCCGCCCCGTCGGTCGGCCGGCCTCGTCAAAGGCGAGCACCGCGCGCAGCCCGGTGGCCTGCTCGAGTTCGGCGCAGCCGTAGTAGGCGCGCAGCTCGTCGGCCGCGCTCTCGATCGGCGTCGTCATGGCCGGCTCCCGTCGTTGTCGCGGTCCGGGGCGACCAGCTCGCGCGGACGATCCGTGTCACGGGCGGCGAGGGCAGCCCGGGCCTTGCGCATCGCGCCGGCCAGCCGCAGCCGGGCGAGCAGTTCGCGAGCCGGGTCGGTCGCCTCCAACCAGGTCACCGTGGCGTCCACCCCGGCAACCACCCGCCGTACGACAGGCGCGAGGACGCGGTGCGCGACTCTTCGGGTAGCGGTGTCGAGGTGCGCGGACCCGGTCAGCGCGTGGTCACGCAGCCAGACGCAGCCTCCGATCAGTCGGGCACCGACCCACTCCTCGACCCGGGCCGCGTTGCGGCTGGTCCACTGGACGGCGGGGCGGTTGTGGAAGCGTTCGCGGCGCAGGTCGCGGCGGTTCCAGGCCATCTGTACGCGCCCGATCGCCGGCGGCATGCCCCGGGTGATGATCAGCGCCTGTCCGGCGCGGAGCTGGGCAATCTGCCCGGGAGTGAGCACCGGCACGTGCCGGTCACTGATCGACACGCCACCGGTGGTGCGGTCCTTGGTCGCGGTCTGCTCCAGCCGCGACCCGCACAGTGTGGACCAGAACTGCAGGTCGTCGTCGTCGCTGGTCCCGGCGAGCACGACCTTCGTGGTCACGTTGGTCATCAACGACCCGGTCGCGGCCTCACCGAACCGATCCCGCAACTGGGCGCGGGACTGGGCGACGATGTGCAGCGTGATCCCCCGAGACCCGAAATCACCGGTCCACTCATCCAGCGGGATCAGGCAGATCAGCGCGGCCTCGTCCAGCACCATCGTCAACTGCGGCTCCAACCGGCGCCCCGGCGTCTTGACCGCGATCGCCCGCGCCGACCGCGCAATGTGCGCCGTCAACGCGGTCACCAGTGGCGCGGTCTTCTTGTCCTCCGCACCGAGCAGGTAGACGGTGCCGGTCTCGGCGAGCAGCCGCGCAACGTCGAACCCCGGCCCGCCCGGTGCCGCGGCAGCCGCCGCGGCCGGGACGGACAGCCACGAGAGTGCGGGCATGATCGTGGTGGAGATGCTGGAGCGGGTGCGGTCGTTGTTGTTGAAGAACTGCTTGGCCTGCTGCTCGAACCCGACCGCGCCCACCGCGCGCAGCTCGTAGTCCACGTCCGCCGCGGCCTGCTTGTCGGGGTGGGCGACCCAGCGCTGTACGTCGGACATCGTGTAGCCGCCGAGCGCGGCGGCGTGCATCAACGCGGTTAGCGCCTGCCGCGCCAGGTTCAGCCAGTGCTCGGCATCGTCGGACTTCGCGCCGACCCCGTCGAGCAGGTCCGAGGCACGGTCCATCGCCACCGCGCGGTCGCTGCACCCTGCCAGCGGGTCGAACGTGATCGTCGACCCGTCCTCGGTGAGTCCGTCGGGGTCGAACACCCACACCGGCCCACGCCGGCTGCGCAGGTTGCGGGTGACATCGAGGACGTCGGTCTTGGTCGACGTCACGATCGCAGCGCCCGGGGCGTCGAGCAGGTGCCCCATCACCAGGCCGGTCTTCCCGGCCCGCGGCCCAGCCACCGTCAACGTGTGGTCTTCAGCGCTCGAACGGACCTTCACCCAGCCGACCGTCGCGACCGTCGTCCCCAGCTCCGTGAGCGGCACGAACCGCCGCTTCCACACCGGCACCTCGGCCAGCGACGGCCGGACCTGCTTGGCCTTGCGGCGCAGCATCCGCGCCGACGCGGTGCGGTGCACATCCCACGCCGACGCCAAACCATCCGTCACCCGTCCCGCGCGGCCCAGCCGGCGCAGCAGACCCCGCGAGCTCGACCGCGACCGCAGCGTGAACCCCGCCGTCGCCAGCAGCACCACCGTTGCGGCGAGCAACAGCACCCACCACCGGCCCGAGGCCTCCATCGACTCCGGCAGCGCACGCAGCACGAACCCGGCGTAGCCCAGCCACAACGCGACCGCGAGACCGCAACCGACCGGGCGGTTCACCGCCACCAGACCCAGCGTCACGGCCATTAGCACGCCGGCCGCGATCACCCATCCGGCAGCGCCACCGGGGGCGCTGAACCGGAACCCGATCGCGCCGGCCAGCAGCACCCACAACGGGGCCGCGATCAGCGCGCCGTGCATCAACCGCCAAAACAACAGCCCCGCGGTCACCAGACCAACCGCCCCGGCCGCGGCAGCCCAATAGCCCGCCTCCACCAGGCCCGGCGTCTTGTCCCACGCCACCGCCGCGACACCGCCGCCGGTCAGCGCGACCATCGCCATGGTGAACCGCGGCACCAGCACACCCTCGGTCCGGGTCGGCCGCCGCATCATCGCGCACCACCGACCAGGACACCGGCCACCGCGAACACCGCACCAGCCACGGCGGCGAGGAACGACACCCGCAGCCACCGATGCTTGGTCCACGCGATGTCCGCGAGCCGCTTGGCCTGATGCGTAACCGCGACCAGCGGGCCAGCCACCTTGTCGCCCGTGAGCTGCGGGTCGATGTGACGGTCGAGCAGCTGCTCGACCGACCGACGACGGACCGCACCGAAGTACAAGAACTCCCCCGGCACGAGCGCATCCGCCGGGCGGTGCAACCGCGGCACCACCACCAGCAGCGCCGAACCCAACGCCACCGCCAACGCCACCAGCGCCACCCCGAACAACACCCGCGCGGCCAGCGGGTCGTCGTGCGACTGAGAGACCAGGGTCAGGACGACCGCCGCGAGCGCGGTCTCGACCGTCGCCGCGAAACCCGCCTTCGTGTCCGCCTTGTCGATCGCCGCAGCGGCCGAATCATGCATCCGCCACGCCAAATCCAGCTGCGTACGCTCGCTCATCGCGCACCCCCGGCCGCCTCAACCGAAGCCGTCGCGGGCTTGACGTTGTCGCTGTACGACATGTGCGCACGGTGCTGCGCCATGTGTTCCGGTGTGATCGCGAAACTGGTGACCTCGACAGGACCCATCTGCGTGCTCACGTCGTAGTGCGTTCCCCCGGCGCTCGTCTTCGGCTGCGATCCACATGCCCGCGCCACGCTGTCCACCAGACCCCGGCTGGCGGCATACTGCGCCGCATCGTCGCCGACGCCGTACGGCGGGAACCACACCGCCCGAACCTTCGGCGCTGGCAGCTCCGGGTGGTCAGCGACGAACGCGGCCAGCTCGAACAACCCCTGAATCACCGCCGCGTGCTCCGACTGCAACTCCTCCAACTTCCCAATCGCCGGCACCCATTCGGTGCCAGGCTGTACCGCGTCAGTCATGCTGTAGACCTCTCGAACTCGTGGCTGAGTGATGGGAGAACCGGCCCTGTTCTGGTTGGCGCCTGTGCGGGGCCGGTCTTGCTCGCTGGAATGGCGTGTCGGCGACGGGCCGCTCATCCAGCGACCTGGCTGGACTGCCACTCGGCCGCATCGACAACGCGGCCCGTGGCGAGCGCCTCGGCGTGCATGTCGTCCAACGCCTTGCTGGGGATGAACACCCGGCGTCCGACCCGAACGGCGGGAAACGAATTCGCCTGGATCAGCCGATAGAGCGTCATCTCGGACAGTCCGAGTTCAGCGGCGGCCTCGGCGATGCTGAGGAACCGCCTGGGGCTGCCTTCACTCGTCGTCATGTCGTGATTCATGGGTGCCACTCCTTTGCTGACTTTAGCTAGGTTGACCTAGGTTAACCTAGGTCACTTTGTTGTACAAGAGTTCGGGCGACAACTGATCTAGCTATCTAGGTCGACTACCTTTGATGCATGAAGGTGGAGACGAACGACCCGCGACCGCCGTACGCCCAGGTGGCAGACGGGCTTCGGCGAGCCATCCAGTCAGGCGAGCTTGCCGCCGGCAGCAAGCTCCCGTCAGGTCGCGAGCTGGCTGCCGAGTGGGGCGTCGCACTCATGACGCTCCAGAAAGCGGTCGACCAGCTGCGCGCGGAGGGCTTGGTGTACAGCCAGCAGGGCCGAGGCGTCTTCGTCGCGGCGTCTGGGGATCGCCCGCCCGCCGAGGACCTGGCCTCGTTGCGCAGGATGGTGGAGGAGCTGAGCCAGCGACTTGCCGCCGTCGAGAGGCAGTTGGGTACCAGCGATGCTCCGCAGACCTGACAGGGAAGGCTGACCAGCGTGGCTCCTGTGTTCATGGGAACTAGTGGACACTGGTGTTGCTTCCGGCACCCGGACAAACTGTCCGGGTAGTCCTCAGGCTCGCTGAACTATCGTTGTGGTCATGCGAGGAGCAGGCGATCACCTGAGCATCGGCGAGCGCGTCGCCTTCTACCGCGCTCGCCGTGGCCTCACGCAGTCGGTGCTGGCCAGTCTGGTCGGCCGAACTGAGGACTGGCTTAGCAAGATCGAACGTGGCGAGCGCGAGATTCGCCGATTGGACGTGCTCGCCGAGCTGGCTTCGGCCCTGCGAGTGTCACTCGCGGACCTTCTCGGACAACCGGTGCTCCTTGAAGACGACAACCAGCACGACGATGTGCCAGCAATCCGCGACGCCCTGATGGAACCGCGTCGCCTGTCTCGTGTGCTGTTCGCCGATGAACAGGCCGCCCGGCCGCCAGACATCAGGCAGGTCGCAAGCCTCACCGAAGGCGCCTGGCACCACTACCAAGAGGGCCGGATCGGCCGGACGGTCGAAATGTTGCCTGGACTGATCCGCGCCGGCCAGACGCTGGAGGCTGACCGATCGAACGGTGGTCAAGGCGCCGCCGTGTCAGCCCGAGTGCATCACCTTGCTGCGACCACCTTGACGAAGATCGGCGAGTCCGATCTGTCGTGGATCGCGGCCGAGCGAGCCATGAATGCGGCGGACAACTCGGACGATCCGCTTGTCTTAGCTTCAGCCGCTCGTGCCGGCACGCACGCGCTACTGGCCGTCGGGCGGTACGACGACGCGATCCAGCTCGGAAGGACTGCGCGTTCCTGGCTGACCGGCCGGGTGCGCGAATTGGACCCGGCGGCACTAAGCCTGCTCGGCATGCTCGATCTCCGCATGGCAACTGCCGCAGCACGCCGTGGCGACCGAGCTACGGTGACGGAACTGCTCGCCTCCGCCGAGTCCGCAGCCGATCAGCTCGGCTCGGACGCCAACTACTGGCAGACCTCATTCGGTCCGACGAACGTCATGCTTCATCGGCTGTCGTCGGCGCTCGACCTGGGAGACATCAACTTCGTGACCGAGCACGGTCCACGGATCGACTCATCCGTCCTTCCCACTGTCCGCCAAGTCGCGCACGGCATCGACTTGGCGCGGGCTCACAGCTACGCAGCCCAAGACGACGAGGCAATCACTGCGCTCCTCGCCGCCGAGGCGAAATCCCCTCAGCTCGTGCGGCACAACCCCGCCGTACGGGAGATCGTTCGAGACATTCACCGACGCACTCCGAGTACGGGCGGCAGAGGTTCCGAAATCCTGGCGCTCGCCGAGCGTTGCCGGGCGGTCCAGTGACCGGCCGGACCCTCGGTCTCGTGTGCGCCGCTGCCGGCGGGATCGAAGAGGTCCGCGAGCGGCTGATCGAGCCGCTACTCGAGGACGGTTGGACGGTCGCCGTCACGCTGACCCCAACCGCCGCCGTGTGGCTGGAGGCGAGCGGGGAACGCGACAAGATCGAAGCAGTGACCTCGCTCCCGGTCCGCAGCGCACCCCGCGTACCAGACGAGCAAAGCCCGCACCCAGCCGTCGACTGCTACGCCGTTGTGCCAGCCACCTCGAACTTCGTCGCCAAGCTGGCACTCGGGATCGCCGACAACCAGGCTCTGACCCAGGTCTGCGAAGCGATCGGCGGCCACAAGCCGCCTGTGGTGGTGTTTCCTCGGATCAACGCAGCGCACGCTGGCCAGCCTGCGTGGAACCAGCACATCGACGCCCTGACCGCGGCTGGCGTACACCTCGTGTATGGCGAAGACGTCTGGCCGCTCCACACCCCACGCAGTGCTCCTGGCAAGCAACTCCCCTGGTCCGCGATCCGCGCCGCCATCGAGAACTCAATCGCCGAGGCCAACCCGCCCCGCCCCTGACGTCAACCTCGGGGGGAGGGCTCGCACCGGGAACCGGGGAGCTACGGTGGCCGTTGAACGTCAGATCACAAGCTGGGCGATGCGCACACGCACCGAGTGTCGCGCGTCGCGCTGCAGGATGCTGACGACCTCCTTCGCTGGCCCCGATAGCGGTCCATGCGTTGCAGCCGAAGCCAAGGCTGCAGCTAACTCCATGCGGACCCGGTAGTCCCCGTCCGTGGCGAGGCGGGAACCGATGCCCGAGTCGAGAGCACCGTCCCGCACCCAGGCCTGAGCCGCCAGCGCGCGAAGCCCTGCGGTCCCTTGGCTGACCAAGAGGTGGAGATCCTGTATCTCGGGCAACTCTCTGAAGGCGAGCAACAGGTGCCGACCGTCGTCGTCACCGCGCCAGGGCAGCATGCCAAGGCACACGTGTTCGACGGCCTGTCGTTGGGTTGTCGTGGAGGCCAGGCGGGCGGCGAGAGCTGCCGCCGCCGGCCGTGAGTCACGCTCTAGTGCCGACATTTGCACCAGGGCCAGTGGTGAGTCATCGAAGATCCGGCCATCTGCGTCAGGAACGGTTCCGGCCAGCGTCAGCGCGCGGCCGAAGAGTTCAGGCGCCGGCGCCAGGCCACTGGCCAGGTTGAACGCGGCAATCAGATAGTCCGGCCAGTTGACTGCCTTGATGGGCGGCTCGTCCTCAACCCTGCGTAGGAGCGCCACGATCATCCGTTGGCGTTCGTCAGCGGGAAACCCTGCAAGCAAAAGCGAATCGTTGATTGCGTTGGTACCTAGGTGTCCGGTGTCGGGGTCAAGGTCGGGATCCTCCAGCAGCCGCTGCCTGGCGGCAGCGACCACCTCCCGGGTTGGGTCGAGCTCTGGTTCGGGGTGGAGGACCGCGAGCAGGGCTGCGACGGCCGAACCCGCGCCATCATTCAACGCTTCCTGCAACCGCGGGACCACCGTGTCGGTGGCATGTCGCAGCACTGGAAGAGCCCGGCGACGTACGGTGTCAACGAGCGCGTCGTCCGCCAGCAGGTTTATCACCAGCTCGACGACTTCCTCGGTCAAGTCCGGATGCGTGACGCCGATCCCGTTAAGGATCCGCAGCACGCTATCGTCGGTGGCGAGGTGCCTGCCGGGCTCACGTACAAGGAATGGGCCGAGGAGCGCAATCGACTGTCGGCTCGCGTCGAGGTCGAGGCGCCTGGCCAGTCCGGCCAGCACCTCGAGTGCGGCCAGGAAGCAGTTGTGCTGCGGCACCGGCAGAGCACCTGCAGCCACCGCCGACCTCGCAAACTGGACGACAGTTGTCACAACCGTAGCGACCTGGTCGTCAGGCAGCAGGTCCGCCTCGCGGCTCAGGGCCTTGAAAGCGGAACCCCGTACTAACGGTGACGGGTGGTCGAGAAAGCTCGTCACGTCGACGTACCTGTCGCCGATGCTGGCCACGTGCTCGGCTGCCTCCTTGGCGGCGCCGGTCGCCACCAAGTGGCGCACGGCCTCGTCGTGCTCTTGGCTGTGCTTGTAAACGCGGGCGAGCAGTCCTGCCGCGTGCCCCACTTGCCTCCAGCTACCAGCCGTGTAAGCGAGCCTCAGGTAGGCACGTCCGGCGAGCGCTGCTTCACGCCATCGGCCGCCGAGCGCTGCTTCGCTGACGTTGGCGGCGATCCGTGTCACCACTGCTTGACGGTCGCCACCACCAAGGTTGCGCAGGGCGGCGGCGAGCCGGTCGTCCTCGAAGGCGCCGACAGGAAAGCGCTGGGTCGCCAACTTGACATTGCGGCGCGCGTAGACCCACTCGGCCGCATCGGAGTCGTTGCCGTCCAGACAGGCTGACTCCACGGCCTCTTGCCACAGAACGTCCGCATCCTCGAACTCACCCCGATCCGCCGCAGACAATGCTGCCCGCGCCTGGACGATGGCCCGGTCTTGCCGTGACATCTGACGTCTGGCCGCCGCGCTGAGTAAGTTGGTCCACCCGTCGACGGACCTTGCGAGCTCCATCTCGAGCCGACGGCACAACTGCAAGCCAGCCGCGTCGTCCGGCCTGGGTTCAAGGTGGCCCAAAGCCCTTCGGAGCAGGTCGGCGTGTTGCACCGTCCAGTCGTCGAGCGGCAGCGACCCAGAGGTCTCGGCGAGGAATGCGAGCAGCCGGCAGGTCGGTTCAACGAGCTCACGGTCGGCAAGTGTCGAAGCGATCAACTTGGCCAGGACATCGTCATCGACCGCGGTGGCAACGGTCCCGACCGGCTGGCCGAGCACCTCGGCGGCGATCTCAGATAGTTGGTGGAGGAGCTGAATGTCGTCCGCGAGTTCGGTCTGTTCGTCGCTGGCCCCCGCGGCTTCTTCCTTAGAATCATCGTTCTCGAGGTCCGGGCCGCTGAGTGCTGCCGTGTTGCCTGCCAGCGCCGCGAGTCGACGGGCGGCCACATGGGCGGAGTCCGAGTCCGCCACTTCTACGGCCTCCCAGAAGCCCCCCGCAGCCATAAGCGCGGCCTCCCTGCGGCGGCCTGCCGCGACCAGGGCTTCCGACAGCCTTTCGTCGAGCATCTGCGCGTGGCCCGGAAACCCATGCGCTACTAGCATTTCCTGTGCGGCCGTGAAGTGCCCGGCCGCGCCCTCGAAGTCACTCGCCTCCATAAGCTCGGCCGCTCGTGTCAGCTCGGCCGCGACGGCCTGGTCGCTCGTCGGGCCGCGGACCACCATCTCTGCGATCACGGCGTTCTGTGGTTTTGCGGGTGGGATGATGGCAGGGCGGTAGCCGCAGAACTGCTTAGCCGCCTCAGTGCCGAAGAACTCCGTTACTAGATCGGCTCGGGGGCGCAACATCTCATCTAGGTGTCCAGCGTTCCAGAACTCCAGCTGCAACCTGACATTGGCTGCCTCAAGCTCATCTTGGCGGGCAGCGAGCGTGTCGACGATCTGGCGGCGATCCGCCACGGTTGAGGTCGCCACGATCAACCGCTCCACGTTTCCGACTGGCAGCCCATCGGGGTCGAACGCGTCGAGCGCCTTGATGAGGTCGGCTTCGTCGAAGGACTGGTACCGCTTGGATTGGATGGTGCCGCGGGTGCCGTCCGGCTGCCGACCGACCACGTCGATGCCGAACTGTTTCTGCCCGCGTGTGCCGTAGGTGTGGACGTCTGTCCAGCCCAGTGATTCGCGGGCGATCCGGTGCAGCAGCCGCTCGAAATTCTCCCATCGAAGGGCGGCGAAGGGGAGACCCTTCGCTAAACCACGTGTGAAGACGGGCTGCTCACCGGCCGCCGACAGCGTGGGCGGGGTGAGATCCTCGACGACGAGGTCTTTTTCGGCGTCCATCGCAATGAGTGTCTCCGCTCGAGAACGCGACGAGCTGGCTCCTCTGATCTTCAAGAACCGACCCGGCAGCCTGGGGTTTGGTGCGATCCTAGCGTTCGAGCAGTCTGCTGAGGTCGTCCCTCTCCCTGCTGCCGCCGTAGGTGCTGTGGAACGCCTGGCCGAGAACCGAGCCAAGCGCAGCTCCTGAGGCTGAAATCGGGGCCGCGGGACGATCTCTCCGGGGCTCCAACTCGGGGTTCCCATCAGTCGCTGGCGTTTGGCCACATGTGTGGGGGACTCTCGGATTGCCGACGGCTGCGGCGGCAAGGCTTCACTGCCGCTGGCGGACCGGATCGAGGGAATGTTCAGCGGGGATGGCTAGATAGGCTTGCGAGATTGGTGTCGACGGGGTCCCTCGGCTTCCTAAACCGCGCGTCGGCCCTCGGATCTGTCGTCGCGCCTATTGCGGACCGCTGCCTATGGTCGCTATCGAGCCACGCACAAACACTCGTGCGGTGCGCCTAAGTCTCAGCCGACGTCCGGCGGACGCCGGCCGACCGCAGTGCTTCCGCAACTCGGCACGCCGCTTCGCACCGCAAGGCTCCTCAGCTGCGATCACCACACGCCCAGCACCTCGATATGTTCACTCGGCGTCTGGAGATTCCGTTTCCTGTTCTTCTGCAAGGTCTGGAGATTCCGTTTCCTGTTCTTCTGCAAGTGCCATCGCCAACTCGTAACCGTAGAGATCAGGGAACCTGCTCGGCACACTCTGATCCGCGGTCGCCGCCGCGAGCAAACATAGAGCGTAGTGTGAGCACTCACTCGGCGTACTTCCGGCGTCGGCCGCGAATCGCTCGACTGCGGCGCGCAATTCCTCGCGACCCAACCACTCGAGCAACTTCTGGGGCGTCGACAGTCTTGCGGCCTTTAATGCGCTCACACAGGCGTTCTCGCTGTGCGGCGCAAACGCTTTGTTTGACTTTCCGTCGACACGCCAACCAAGTCCATGTGGCCTGTTGACCTCCAAGAATGCTATCAATCGTGCTGAGTCAAATTCGATCTGCAACTCATCCAGCGACTGGAATTTATCTTTGTGTGCGTCGATTATATGATGTTTGTGCTCGCGGAGCTCAATGAATTCCCGATCTAGTATCTCCAAGGTGCCAGCAATTGCGTGAAATCGCCTCAAAAAGGCATCCGGGTAGTTGACACCTGCCTTATAGACGACTTCGTGCTCAATTTGCGCCCACGCATGTTCTAGGAGGCTACGAATCTGTACTTCAAACATCAGCGGGTTTTCGACTGGGAGCCCTCGCAGCGCAAGCCACTCCTCTGGAAGTGTGCCGATAACGTGGACTGATCGGTAGCCGAACTCTTTACCTGACAAATCACTCCGCTTATCGACACTCCGATCCTCGTCGACAATCGCCAGACTCCCGCGAATGAAGGCCGCCACTCCGTCCACTTCATCACTGTAGTAGGTGATAATTCTGGCGCCGACCAGGTCAGTGATTTGGTCACCTGGCGAGTCGTAGGCCTTGCGTTGCATCTTCTCGAGAAGGCCCTGGGGGTCCTTCGCCCGAGCGAAGACCGCATGCACACTAAAGCCAGCATCCTGCAGCGTGGTAGTCAGATACTCCGAGACGACAGATGCGTAATCTTTGTAGAAGTCGAACTTTTGGGCGTATTCCTCATGAAACGCAAGACTGTCATTCGAGTCCACTGACAGTTCCCCCAGCCAGAAGATGGCTCAGTATTTCGATCCGCGTCTCGCGTGGCCTCAAGTTATCCGTCTGCCGACTGGCAGCAGTAAGGTATCTGACTGCGATGCTAGATGGCTCCTCGGACGACCGGTCGTCCTCGAAGGCTGACAGCCGAACACCCGCCTGCGTAGCATCCAACTCCTCTAGCGCGGTTCCAGCGGCCGTTACCAAATCCAAAGCACCAATCAGTGCATAATAGTCCACGGGTCGGCGGTATTGGGTACGCGAAAGGTTCGGAACCGCATTTGCAATCCACTGCTGGTACGAGCGGAGGCGCTTCTCCAACTCTTCACCCTCAGGGAAGTCGTCACGATATTGCTGATACCAAATGTCTATGGAGGACTTCTTATCTTGCGGTCCCTCGGCCAAAAGAATGATCAGCTCGGCCGCGAACTCAACCGCCCTGTAACGCTTCACCTGCTGAGGCGTTATGATGCGATTCTCGACCCAGTAGTCCCAGCCCCCGACCTTCTCCACGAAGGTTGCGAACGCGCCGCGCTCTCTCGCGTTCCGAATCTCCGCCTGATTCAGCGTAACCACGAACCGATTAAAGCGAACGAAAATGTCCTGAATATCTTCAGCTCTGTAGCCAGACAGTTCTTCGACGACGAAGTCATAGTCGAGAATACGGTCCTGGTCGCCCCTAGAGAGGTCCTTGAAGCGCTTCGCGGCCCTATCTTCCCCGGCGGTACTATTCAATCGAAACCGATTCGATAAGAACTCGAATACGGTGCGCAACCGCTGCTGACCATCGATCACCTCGTACCCTACACGACCTCCGCCTGCGGCGCTGTGACGTTGGACGAGTAGTGGAGGGATCGGGCGCTCTCTAAGAATCGAATCAATCAAATAGACCTTCGCGGCGCGCGGCCACACACTGTTCCGTTGATACTCGGTGGTCAGCTTCAACTGACCCTCCTCATACAACTGGAAGAGCAAGCCTATGTCTTTCGTCGTAGTTCGGCGTGTTGCCACGAAGTTTCGACTTTCTGTGAGATTTCTGTCACCATATTGGATATCTAGCAATAATCTACCTTCGAGCACAGCGAAGTCTGGCCGAAACGCCGTGGCCGCCACCCCGGGGTCGCCTTCAAGTCCAATGCCGATGAACAGGATCTCCGACTCCGTGACCGGCTCCGTCACCTCAGGTGCAGACAGCCGAACGACCCGCATCCCGTGCGCCGAACATGCTCTGGCCGCGGGTCGTTGACGGCTGTTCCGGGCACCCCAGGGGGCACCGCGCCTGGCCGAGTTGCTACAGCGCCCAGGCCTGTCCGGGCTTAGCCTCAGCGTCAACCGCCTTTAGCTTCTTGGTCAGCCGGTCGACGTTGGCTTCCGCCTCAGTCAGACTGCCCCGGAGAACGACCTCGTCACCTCCGAGCATGAATGCGACAACGGCGTACTCGTCGACTTGCCCCTGCCTGCGGACGCTAATCAACTGAACTGCGGCGGTGTTGACCAGCCCGCTGTCGGTCGACAACCACATTTAGATCCCCTCCATCGATCGAATCTTGCGCAGGGCCATTCTTGCCCCTGTCCCCCAGGTAGCTGCTAACCCAGGTCACCGCAGCGCGCGGTCAAGCGTCTGCCAGCCGATCTCTTAGAACGCCGGGGGCGCGACACGGTCGCCGAGGGCCGACGGGTGCTGATCAACGATCCCGCCCGGTTGAACGGTGTGAAGGTCCTCGGGGTCGATGAGCACGTGTGGCGCCACGCCCGCCGCGGGGACAAGTACGTCACCGGACGGCATACGCCGCCGTCACCGTGTCGCGGTCCACGCGCCCCCGCTGGGGGTTCACTAAAACACCAGTCCACATCCCTAACCGCTTCCGCAGGCAGCGATGAGGCCGCCTAACCTACTCGGCTACTGGCCGTCGCTGGACCGTTCGGCCAGCAGATCCGGCAGATCCTTTGCAACTGCCTCCTTTGCCGCCTCCGTCAGGCTGTCGGCCGTGAATCCGAACCAACCACCATGCCGGCCTTGCATCCATCCGACCTCCCATCGCTCGTCGCGCGTTGGTCGAAAGCTGATCGCATACCCGTGGAACGCGCCCAGGTGGATGAGGCTCATGACAGCATCCTTGTCGGGCGGGGCGCTGACCAACTCGATCGCGTCGTCGGGATTTTCCTCTGCCCACTCGGTCAGCGCACTAGCCAACGATGGAGGCAGTCCGGACGATTCTTTGAGTGTCGTGAGCGCCTCGAAGAACTTCTCTCCATCGTCGACATGGTCGACGTGGTACCAGGTTTCGTCCGCGGATGCCGTGTAAGCCTCGTATCCCACGCCCTCTGATAGGACCTCCCTGGTTCGCCAATCGATGTTCTGCCATATCGCCTCACCGGCATCGTCGCGGTCACCAGTCTGTCCCCCATCGATGATCCGAAAGCCGTCCGCCTCCAGCGTTCTGATCTTCGTGTCCGTGCGCACCCGATCCTTCTCAATCTCGGCTAGCACTCCAACTACGAGGATGCGGATCGCATCGAGCGTGGTGTCCATCCCGGCAGACTCCCCCTCCTACCTACGTCGCTACAACGGGGCCCACGTGCCCGAGCATGAAGCACCTGGTGGCCCCCACATCTGCAGCAGCCGAACCAGCGGCGCCCTTTCAGCCGCATGAGTCTAGCGGCGGACGCCGACTGAACCCGCATCCGCGCCACGGTTCGCCGCACCGGATGCGGGACGGCGGAAGTCGCTCGCTTGGTCAAGCCCGGGAGTCATACCCTCGTCTGATGCAAGCATCAGGTGAACAGACCGAGCGACTCGCCGTAGGTTCGTCGTCGTTCTACGGTCTGCTCCGTGTCCGCCCGGTCATTCTCGACACGGGCCCGCTGACCACCGACGTGATCCGATCGGCCCGCAAGGGCGAGCCGTCTCCTCTCGCGTTGGCGATGCTCGTGGGCGTATTGAGGGGCTATGCGGCACACCACGTTTGGGCTGAGGTACCGCGTGTGCTCGCCAAGCGGGCACCGCGAGCAGGCGTGACGTTGGCCGCGCTCGAAAAGTTGTGGTGGGACTCCTACGTGCCGCTCATCCATTTCGTAGACACCCACGGGCTTCCAACAACGGAGCAGTCGCGAGCGCTGGCGGAGCGGGACGCCTCCGACGCCCCCACGCTAGTTCTTGCTGGGCTGCTTGCGCCTGCGGTGATCATCGCTGAGGACCGTGACATCTTGGCTAGCGGCCTGGCGTACGAACAGTGGAACGAGTTCTACGACGTTGTACGGACCCTGAACACCGGCCGTACGAACGTTCACGGCGCGTCCCTGCTGATCTCGCTTGGTGCTCGCGGCGCCCTGGCGACCATGCGCGGTCTTGCGAACCTCGGCGCTAGTCCGATGGGCGGGACGCTGGCGGCAATCGCCCTACTAGGCCTCGGCGCCGCCGCTTACCGCAGGAGCCCGGATGTCAGAGAGATCTGGAGCCGCGGCAAGCAGACTTGCGTCGAACTAGGTCAGCGGCTGACTACGACGTTCCTCGCCTTCTCCAAGCGCCTTGAGGAAGCCGAGTCGACCTGGAGCGAAGCAGAGCGCGGCGCGCGGCGGCCGGACCTCGTGAGTCGCATTGCTGGAATGCTCGCCACGGCAGAATCGCCGCTGACCCGTACAGAGATCGTCGCCGCTCTTCACCTGCCGCGCCAACGTGGACTGCTGGACGTGACGCGGGGGCTGCACTCATATCCTGCCTTCGTCCAGCCGACGCCGCACCGCTGGCAGCTCGGCAGAGACGGGATGGATTTTGGTGGCTCGTAGCCAGTCTCAGCGGCTCGCAGTAGCCGACGTCCCGCCGGGCGCGGCCGAAGGCGCCGGACGACGCGAGGCCAGCTCTGCGGAGGTCGCGGACCTGGAACCGTTGGAACACTTTTTGGAACGAACTGGCGAGTAGCAGAGTTGTTCGAGTCTGAAACAGCCCGGACTCTTGTTGGCTGCCAGGGCTCAAGTGACCGGTGTTCACGCGGTGCGGCGGCCTTCTAATCCGTTGGTCGCAGGTTCGAATCCTGCCGGGGGCACCGTGTGATGTCTCCAGACATACCGGACAGGTGAACCCACGATTCGTGGGTTCACCTGTCGCGTTTTGGGGTGGGGCCGGGTGGTTTTCCGGTGGGTTGGTAGTCGCGGCTGGGGTCGAGGACCAGTTCGCGGAGGAGTTGGCCGGTGGCGGCGTCGACGACGCGGATGTGGAGGTCGTGGACGAGGAGTAGGACGTGGGTTCGGGCGTGGGTTCG
>NZ_JBSFBL010000036.1:68671-98360 GCF_053592935.1 Kribbella sp. NPDC002412 | reverse complement strand
TGACCCACCCGCCGTGAACCGCACCTGGATCCCGGTCTGCTCGGTGAACGGCTTGGCCACCTTCTCCTCGAACAACGGCTGGTACTCGGCCCCGTACCCCTCGACGACCAGCACGTCCCCCGACTGGTCATCCGCACTGGTCGACGTACAACCACCCACCACGGAGGCGATCCCAACCGCCAGCACCACACCCCAAAACCTCTTCATCTCGGCATCGCCTCCACAATGTAACTAATTACAGTAACTAGTTACAGGACCCAACCACACGCCCCCTGGCAGGTCAACAACTCACGCAGTTCTTCGCACTACCAGACGAGTCCGTCTAGATGGTTATGGCCGGAAAGCAGGCGAGCGATGCGGTCGTGCGCCGCTTCGCGGATGTCAGGCTGGGGGTGGTGTGCGTAGAGCGCGAGCTCCACGTACATGTCATAGAAGTTCAACCGCTCGCGCAGATGCTCGCGCTCGAACAGCTCCGGATACGCGCCGCGCAGCCATCCGGGGACCTCTGTGAGCGTGGTCTCGTCGAGTCCTTGTTCGTCGGGTGTGGGTGGGTACTCTCCCGCCCTCGCGCACCAGCGCAGGATGGTATCGAGCTCGACATCCGCCGGCTGAGCCAACGCCTCCGCGAAGTCGATGAGACCGGTGACGCGTCCTTGGTCGACGATCACGTTGGATCCATGTAAATCACCATGGACGAGGACGGGTTCGTCGGCAGCGAACAACGCCAGCCGCTCCTGGATCCAATCGGCGACGTCCGCGAGCAGGCGCGAGTCATGACTGGGCAGTCGCCGCGCAGCCTCGACCTGCTGGAGCGTCGCGCTCACTACGGGTGGGTGGAACGCAGGCCACGGCTTGCCGGCGAGCGCGTCGGCCAGCCAGGGCGGCAGCAGGTCGGCCGGGACAGGCACGCGGTGAAGTGCGCGCAACGCAGCGCCGAGGCTTTCGATCATTGCTTGGCGCGTGAGCGAGTCCGCCGCCGGCCATGCGTCGTACAGGGTTCGGCCGGGCAGGCGTTCGGAGATGTACCACGGCCCGTCCGGGCCGTCGCCGTAGGCGAGGTGTCGGGCGTGTGGGACCTCGCTGCCGGCGAGCAGGTTGACGACTGTCGCCTCGTGGCGATACGCGTCGCGGAATTGTCCGTTGTTCAGGCGTACGACGTATTCGTCGCCGACCCACACGCGGCTGACCCAGCCGGCCTTTGAAAGAAAGCGCCCGGTTGCCGGCAGGCCAGCGGCCGCCAGCGTCCTGCGCAGCGCCGGATCGGTAGCCCAGGCGAGAGTCTCCACGGAGGGCCGACGCTGCCTGAACCCGCCATCCGTCCAGTCGCCGTCGGTCATGAGCGCGAGCCTATTCGTCAGGGGTCTGCGGCGATACGGGGTTTCCAACCAACCCGCCGCCGCCAGTTGCAGGTGACCCTGCAATACGTCCCTGGCGGCTTTAGCGGGCGCGGTGCGGAGCGCGTCGGAGGCCCGGTGCTGGCCGGGCCTGCCGCCGGGGAACAGCCACTTGGTGCCGTGCGAGCCCGCAGCGAAGCGTAGTCGCGGTCTGGGGAGGGACTACTGCTTGGACTCGCGCCATTCGCGTTCGAAGGGGAGGCGCCAGGCTCGGGGGGCTAT
The DNA here is from genome assembly GCF_053592935.1 of Kribbella sp. NPDC002412. Taxonomy (NCBI): domain Bacteria; kingdom Bacillati; phylum Actinomycetota; class Actinomycetes; order Propionibacteriales; family Kribbellaceae; genus Kribbella; species Kribbella sp. NPDC002412. The sequence continues at coordinate 96,744 of NZ_JBSFBL010000036.1, read as the reverse complement.
GAGTTGGTGGATGGCGTTGGGGCCCCAGGTGCCGGGTTGGTAGGGCTTGACCGGGGGCGGGTCTTCGAGGAGCAACGCGGAGCGATCCCAGAGCGACTCGATGCCCTCGGCGGTGGTGAACAGTGTGTGGTCGCCGCGCATCGCGTCCAGGATCAGGCGCTCGTACGCCTCCAGTACGTCGCCCGCGCTCTCCGTCTCCTGCGTCGAGAACTGCATCGACAGCTTCTCCAGCCGCATCCCGGGACCAGGCCGTTTGCCGTAGAAGGACAGCGAGACCCGCGACGAGTCGGCCAGGTCGAAGGTCAGGTGGTCAGGACCCTGCGAGCCGACCCCGGAGCCGGCCGGGAACATCGTCTTCGGCGCCTCCTTGAAGGCGATCGAGATGATCCGCATTCCTTCGGCCATCCGCTTGCCGGTGCGCAGGTAGAAGGGGACCCCGGCCCAGCGCCAGTTGTCGATGCCGACCTCCAGCGCGATGAACGTCTCGGTGTCGGAGTCCGGCGCGACGCCTTCCTCGCGGCGGTAGCCGCTGTACTGGCCGCGGACCACGTCGGCCGGGTTGATCGGGAGCATCGAGCGGAAGACCTTGTTCTTCTCCTCGGAGATCGCCCGCGGCTCCAGCGCGGTCGGCGGCTCCATCGCGACGAACGACATCACCTGCATGAGGTGGGTGACGACCATGTCCTTGAAGGCACCGGTCGGCTCGTAGAAGGTGGCGCGCTGGTCCAGCCCGAGGGACTCGGGGATGTCGATCTGCACGTGGTCGATGAAGTTGCGGTTCCAGATCGGCTCGAACAGGCCGTTCGCGAACCGGAAGGCGAGGATGTTGAGCGCCGCCTCCTTGCCGAGGAAGTGGTCGATCCGGAAGATCTGCGACTCGTCGAACGTCTCGTGCACGAAGTCGTTCAGCCGGATCGCGGTGGCCAGGTCGTCGCCGAACGGCTTCTCCATCACTACCCGGGCGCGGTCGACCAGGTCGGCGTCGCGGAGCATCGCGATCACCGCCTGCGCGGCCTTCGGCGGCACGGACAGGTAGTGCAGCCGGCAGGTGTCCGGCCCGAGCTGTGCCTCGGCCGCCTTCACCGCGGCCGCGAGCGCCTCCGGCCCGGCCGTGACCGGCACGTACTCGAGCCGCTCGGTGAACTGGGCGAGGTCCTCGCTGCTCATCCGGTGCGTCCCGAACCGCTCCACCGCGTCCCGGGCCGTCTCCCGGAACTCGTCGGAGCTGAGCTGCTCGGTCGCCATGCCGATGATGCGGACGTCGGGAGCGAACTTGGACTGCTGCAGATACGCCAGCCCGGGCAGCAGCTTGCGCTTGGCCAGGTCGCCGGTGGCCCCGAACAGCACGATCACGTGCGGCGCGAGCGGCTCCGGGTCCCGCCGCGACGGGCGCGATCCGGGCGCCGGGTAGGCGATGGTCTGGATACGGTCAGGCATGCAGTCCTCCCACGGACACCGAACCTCGTACGCCGGTCTCGTACGCCGAAGCCGACACCCGAAAGTGTAGGCACCCGGCGGTCAGCCGATCATGTTCGTCGCCATCATCCGCGGCGCGTCCCCGCAGTTCGGCGCGGCCGCATGGAAGGTGTCGCAATGCATGAAGTACACGTCACCTGCCCGGCCGGTCAGCTCCACCACCCGCAGCGGTACGCCGTCCACGTCGGCACCGTCGGCCAGGTACCGCCGGACCCGGTCGTTGCCGTCGGCATCGTCGTGCACCCACAGCTCCCGCAACCACGGGTCGACCGCCGTGAGCGCGCGCCGCAGTGGTTTCGGATGCGGTCCGTCGGCAGCGGGATCGGCGTACCGGGCCACCAGCCGATGAGAGCCGGTGAGTACGAGCGTCGCCCCGCCGCCGGGCCGGAGGTCGTTCAGCAGCACGAACATCTGCACCGCGCGGAGCCCTGGGCCGGTGCTGTACCGGACGAAGTCGTTGTGCCAGCCGCTGTACGGAACGTCCCACGGCGCCTCGTCGCGACGTGGGAAGTTGACGAGCAGCACGCCCCACCGTCGCGGCTCCGTCCACTCGCCCAGCAGGCCGTCGAGCGTCGCCCGGACCGCCGGGCTCCCGATCCGCTCGAACTCGCGGCCGCCGGCAACGTTGCGCACCCCGGACAGCCGCTCCTCGACGCGCCAGGTCGTGGGATCACTGCGCTCCATCCCGTGCTCCGCGCGCACGTGGTCCCAGACCCGGTCGCACATCGCGGCCGCGTCACCCGCCGGGATCGCCCCGGGCACCCGCAGCAGGCCGGTGCGGTCGAACTCGTCGTGCTGAGCGGCTGTCACCATGCTCACCACTCTGACCGCGTACGGCGACCGGCCGCGACCGAATTACTCAGCTTGGCGCGGCGGACTGCCACAGGCCGAGAACGTTCCCCTCGCAGTCCTCGAAGTAGGCCGCGAAGCCCATCTCGCTGACCGCGAACTTGGCCGCGACCGTCTTGCCGCCGTGCTGCTCGATGGACTCCAGCGCGGCGTCGGCGTCGTCGACCTCGATGGTGATCACCGGGATGGTGGCCGGCGCCCCGGCCCGCTCGAACATGCCGCCGTTGATGTAGCCGGGCTCCTGCGGGTACCCCTCCTCGGTCACCGGCCCGGTCGAGACGCTCGTGTACTGCATCTCCGGCATGACATTGACCTGCCAGCCGAACACGTCGGCGTAGAACGCCCGCGCCCGGTCGGCGTCGTCGTACGGAACCTCGAAATGCACTACTCGTCCGGTCATCGCAAGCTCTCCCCTTCGGCACCGGCGATCCGTCGGCTCCGACGCTAGTCCGGTCCGGATGGAAAGCGAACAGGAACCGGGTGAAAAGCGTTTACGGTGGGGGTGTCTGTTTCCGCCGGTGCCGTTCGTCGGTGGGGTGAGAGCCCCTGGAGGAGGACCGTGAAGTACTTGCTGATGATCTGTGGTGACGAGTCCGCCGAGGAGCACGCCAACGACGGGTGCGGCGGCTGGTCGGAGGAGATGGAGCAGCGCGGCGTGGTCGAGGGTGGGGCCGGGCTGCGGCCGCCGAACGAGGCGACCACCGTGCGGGTGCGCAACGACGAACTGCTGCTCACCGACGGCCCGTTCGCGGAGACCAAGGAGCAGATCGGCGGGTTCGTGCTGATCAACTGCGCCGACCTGGACGAGGCGATCGAGATCGCGGCCAAGCACCCGTTCGCGACCTACGGGACGATCGAGATCCGGCCGGTGCTGGAGCCGCCGCCGGGGATCGGGTGACCTTCGAGGAGGTCTACCGGCGGGAGTGGGGCCAGGTGGTCGCCACGCTGATCCGCCTGACCGGTGACTGGGATCTGGCTGAGGAGTGCGCTCAGGAGGCGTTCGCGGCCGCCCTGGAGCGGTGGCCGCGGGACGGCGTACCGGACAAGCCCGGCGCCTGGCTGACCACCACCGCGCGCAACCGTGCGATCGACTGGCTGCGCCGTGAGGCAGTCGGCGCCGCGAAGCTGAAGGAGGTGGCTGCTGTGGAATACGGGCCTGACGAGCCGTACGACGTACCGGACGACCGGCTGCGGTTGATGTTCACCTGCTGCCACCCGGCGCTGGCGATGGAGGCACGCGTCGCGTTGACGCTGCGGACGCTGGCCGGTCTCAGTACGGCGGACATCGCACGCGCGTTCCTGGTCCCGGAGACGACCATGTCGAAGCAGCTGACCAGAGCGAAGCAGAAGATCCAGCACGCCGGCATCCCGTACCGCGTCCCGCCTGCCCACCTGCTGCCGGACCGGACGCCCGCCGTACTGGCAGTGCTGTACCTGCTGTTCAACGAGGGATACTCCGACGTTGTCCGCAGCAACCTGACCACTGAGGCGATCAGACTGGCCAGACTGCTCGTGCAGCTCATGCCGGACGAGCCGGAGGCAGCCGGCCTCCTCGCACTGATGCTGCTCCACGACGCCCGGCGGGACACGCGCCTGACCGCGGCCGGCGTACTGGTGACGCTCGAAGACCAGGACCGCACCCGGTGGGACCACAAAGCCATCACCGAGGCCGTCGACCTGCTGGACGCGACATTGCGCCGAGGCAGCCCCGGCCCCTACCAGGTGCAGGCCGCCATCGCCGCCTGTCACGCGACCGCGCGTACGGCGGCCGACACCGACTGGCCGCAGATCGCCGCACTGTACGGCCAGCTCAAGCAGACCCCAGTGGTCGCCCTGAACCGCGCAGTAGCCATCGGCATGGCAGACGGACCTGCAGTAGGCCTGAAGCTGGTCGACGAGCTCGCAGCCGGCCCACTGGCCGGCTACCACCTGCTCCCAGCCACCCGCGCCGACTTCCTCCGCCGCCTCGGCCGCCACACCGAGGCCGCAACCTCCTACCGCGAGGCACTAGAGCTCGCCACCACGGACGCCGAACGCAAATATCTGCGGCGTCGGCTGGACGAGGTGTCTGTCTGAGCGCAGGCCGTTCGTCGGTGGGGTATGACAAACATCAGAACGGCGGTCGCGGGGGAGCGGTCCGACCTTGTCGCCATGCTGGACGGGCTGCAGCAGGAGGACTGGGACAAGCCGAGCCTGTGCGAGGGGTGGCGAGTGCGTGAGGTCGTCGCTCACATCACCATGCCCTTCCGGATGTCCATGCCTCGATTCCTGCTGGGCATGGTCCGGGCCGGCGGGAACTTCAACAAGCTCTCGGACCGGCAGGCGCGGCAGGACGCCGCCGAGCTCTCGGCGCACGAGCTCACGGAGTGCCTGCGGCAGAACGTGAACCACCCGTGGAAGCCGCCGGGTGGCGGGTACGAGGGCGCGCTCTCGCACGACGTCATCCACGGTCTCGACATCACCGTTGCGCTGGGCATCGACCGGCACGTGCCCGAGGACCGGATGCGCCGGATCCTCGACGCCACGAAACCCCGTCAGCTCAAGTACTTCGGTGTCGACCTCACCGGCATCCAGCTTCGCGCCACCGACCTCGACTGGACGCACGGCACCGGGGAGGTCTTGTCCGGCCAGGCCCAAGACCTCCTCCTCGTGCTGTGCGGCCGCACCCTCCCGTCGCACCACCTGACCGGCCGCCCGGCAGCGCGCTTCACCACACAGTCAGCGCGGTAGACCCTGCCAGAAGCCGCACTGGTGGTTGGTCGCGTACGGCGTGGGCGCGACGCCGGCCGTGGACAGCCCCAGGACCGTGCCGGAGTGGTTGAAGGCGGGCCACTTGGGACGGCCGGCGCCGTTGGGATTGCCGGTGTGGGCGAACGCGGACCAGTAGCCGATCATCGTGGTGGACAGTCGTTCCTGGTCCGGAGTGAGTGGTGGGGACGGGTTCTGGGGCATGTCGACGCTCCACAGGTACGGCAGGTCCGAGCTGTGGAAGGCACCGAGTGGGTAGCCGTCCGGCAGCACCCGGCCACTGTCCTCTGCGAACTCGTAGGCGTAGACGGGCTGATGCTTGGCGGCCGCCTGAGCGGTCCGCAGCACGGGACACGCACCGATGAAGCCACCCCAGTCACTCAGCACAGTCGCCAACGCCAGCGCCGGACTCGTGATCACCGGGTACTTCGCGAGTACGGCGTCCGCCTGCTCGCCGAACGTCTCGACCAGCATCGCCTCGTACTGCGCTGCGGTCAGCGACGACTGCCGCGAGAGGAACCCGCGCATCTCGTGAGCGGTCCCACCGATCAGGAGCGGTACCCGGGCAGCCGTCCCGTCGCCCAACGCGTCTCCCGGTTGCTTTGGCAGCACCGCCGTACCAGCTGACGGGCCCCAAGGGCGGTCGCCGCTGCGGCCGTGCGGCGTCAGTGGAATGCTCGAGAGCGCTTCGAGCACCTTGCCTACCGGGCGCTCGCGCAGGCAGGCTGCAACGTCGGGTGCTGTGGTGCAGCCGAGCTCACCGGTCGCGCGGGCGCCGAAGGCTCGCGCCTCGGCCAACGTGGGCACTCTGTTCTCGCACGCGCCACTCTGGACAGTTGCCCGGTCGAACAGGCCGCGGGCGAGCGGTGAGGCGAGCAGGGCGCACACCGAGCGCGCTCCCGCGGACTGACCGGCCAGCGTGACGTTCTCGGGGTCTCCACCGAAGCTGGCGGCGTTACGCCGTACCCAGCGCAGTGCAGCGGCCTGGTCCATCAGGCCGTAGTTCCCTTCGCCGAGCGCGGGGGTCGAGAGGTAGCCGAGTGCGCCGAGGCGATAGTTGACCGTGACAACCATCAGCCGGCCGGACGTGGCCAGCTCGGTGCCGTCGTACTCCTTGGCGGCTCCGGTCACAAAGCCGCCACCTGGCAACCACACCAGCACCGGCAGCCGCTCACCCGGCCGCACACCACGCGGCACCCGGACGTCGAGGTAGAGGCAGTCCTCCGACCCAACTGCCCCCAGTTGCTGCGCACACGGGGTGCTCGGCGCTGTCGCGTCGCGCACCCCCGACCACGGTTTCAGCCGGGCAGGTGGACGCCATCGCTGCTCACCGACCGGGGGAGCGGCGTACGGCACACCCGTGTAGCTCACGTGGTCCGCAGCAACCGTCCCCCGCAGCCAGCCGGCGTCCACCTTCACCGTGCCAGGTGCCGGCGGACCTAGTAGCGAAGCAATCAAGGCCAGAACAACACTGGGAATCGTCATGACGAGAGTCTTCTGATTCCGAGCCGCCATGGCGTCCGCGCACAGGCCCGACTTCCACTACCTCCTCCGGCGCAGCAGACGACCTCTCGACTACGCCGCACGGCGTATCAGAGCAGCCGGGAAAGCTTGGCAGCCTTCAATCCAGCGGTACGTCGACCAGCGGGCTGCCGGCGGAACAGCCGACCGCCGTACCGCAGCCACTGCGCCTGCCCGTCCGGCCCGAACACGAAGTTCGCCCGAACATGCGTGGGCTGCCCGGCCGGATCGAGCGCCAGCACATATCCCTTCCGGTAGAACGCGAGACGCAGCGCCACCTCGCCGTCCAACCGTGCGACCAGCTCGCCGTCATCAGCGGTCAACTCCAGTCCGAACTCACTTGGCTGCCCGTCGAACCCGATCTGCCCGGAGACGTAGAGCCCTTCATACGCCGCCAGCCGTTCGGGCGGCAGCTCACGCGGCACCGCTCGCAGGTTGCTCACGCCGGCGAACTCCCGCAACGCCCAGTCGTCCGCGAACAACTCAGCCACCAACGCCGGACCGCCCTCCGAGTTGGTCAGCAGCGTGATCGCGAAGTCCCGCCGCGGAACCATCAGGAACCCCGAGTGCTGACCTGACCAGTCGCCGCCATGCTGGACCACCGTCGGCCCTTCCGCAGTCGGGCGCAACATCCAGCTGACCCCAGCGCCATCCAGTTCGACGAAGAGCGTCCCACCCGGCCCAGGGTTCGACTGCATCGCGAGGCGACCGCGATCACTGAGCAGGCGCGGGAATCCACGGTGGCCAAGGTGGTACCGCGCGTACCGCAACTGGTCGCGCGCACTGGAGATCAACCCACCCGCAGCGTGCAGACTCCGCAGCATCGCATCGAACGACGGCTCGACCACCGCCTTGCCATCGACCACGTTGTGCGAAGCCGCGACGCTGAACCCATCGAGCTCGCTCCGGAAGAACCGGCTGTGCTCCAGGCCCAGCGGATCGATCACAAGCTCGCGAATCGCAGCTTCATAAGGCTTTCCGGTCACTACCTCGACGATCCGGCCGGCAACTCCGATCGCCGCGTTGTTGTACGAGAACACCCTGCCAGGCGGCGTCAGCTGCGGCACCTTGGCCATCCCCGCCACGTACTGCGCCAGCGCGTCATCCCCCTGCCCCGTGTCTTCGAAGTAGTCCCCCTGCCACCCCGCCGAGTGATTCAGCAACTGCCGCACCGTCACGCGAGCCGCGGCCCCCGCATCGCCGGCCATGAACCCAGGCAGATAAGCCCGCACCGGCCGATCCAACCCAATCCGTCCACGCTCGACCAGCCGCATCACCGCCGTACCCGTGAACGTCTTGGTCGTGGACCCAACCCGAAACACCGTGTCCCCAGAGACGCGAGTGGGCACGTCGACGCTGGTCACCCCGAACCCCCGGACGTACTCCCGCCCTCGCCACCACAGCCCAAGGCCGACCCCGGGAATCGCATACTTCGCCATCCCCGCCTCGATCTTCTCCACCAGCCGCTCGACCGAGTCCGAATCCCGGGCTACAGCAGGCAACGTGGACACAGCACTGAGCGGCACAGCCTCCGCGGCAGCGCGAAGCAACGTACGACGAGAAACCGACATGGCAACTCTCCTCGGGGCGAAGGGGAATGCTTCCAGTCACGCTATTATTACCAAACTTGAGACCAATGGGGAGAGTTCATGCCCGAGTCACCCACCCCCGTGATCGACGCCCTGCTCCACCCCATCCGCTGGCGCATAGCCCAGCGAGCCCTGGGCCGCGAAGTCACCACCACAGACCTCAAACGCGACCTCCCCGACGTCCCCACCACCACCCTCTACCGCCACGTCGCGGCCCTGATCGACGCCGGCTACCTGACCGTCGTCCGAGAACGCAAGATCAGAGGAACCACAGAACGCACCCTCACCCTGGACCAAACCAAGGCCGGCCGAATCGAAGAGCGCGAAGCACGCGCCATGACCCCCGACCAACACCGCCAGGCCTTCCTCCTCCTGCTCACCCGCCTGGCCGCCGACTTCGACCGCCTACTGGACCGAGGCGACCTCTACCCCCGCCTCAACCAACTCGGCTACTCCCAACTAGCCATCTACGCCGACCCCACCGAGCTGGCCACCCTCCGCGAAGCCATCAACGCCCTCCTACAACCCCACCTAAAAGAAGCCCCCGACAAAGCCAGAATCATCCTGTCCCTAATCGCCCTCCCAGACGACTGACCACAGACGAGGTAGCGGGCAGGAGCAAGCCGCTGATGCGCAACCCAGCCCAAAAACCGGCGCCGACCGCCCAACGCGACCACCGCCAAGGGGGGTCCGGGGGGCGAAGCCCTTCCGGGCGGGGCGTGGGGGCCGCGCCCCCACAAAACACGGCGGGCGATCCACGCCCGCGCTCTCCGCGGGCACAGATCGCCCAGATCGTCCGCGCCCCCGGCAGGATTCGAACCTGCGCACCCGCCTCCGGAGGGCGGTGCTCTATCCCCTGAGCTACGGGGGCTCAGGAACGGTCAGAACAGTATCAGGAGATTCCGGAAAGTCCCGAATCGGGTGCCGGTGCGTCGGGTGGGTACCGGAGGTGGAGGCCGGGGTGACCCTGACGGGACCCTGGAAGCGCGGTGCGGCGGGATCGTGTCCGGTCAGGTCGGCGTCATAGTGGTTGTAAGCCCATCAGTGAAAGGAATTCGGTTCCCATGGCTAGCACTTTGGTCCGCCCGTCCCACGGTCGCATGATCGGCGGTGTCTGTGCCGGACTGGCTCGCCGGTTCGGTATCTCGGCGAACACGATGCGGCTGATCTTCGTCGTCAGCTGCCTGCTGCCCGGCCCGCAGGTCCTCATCTACCTGGTGCTCTGGATCCTGATGCCTTCGGAGCGCTGACCCCCGGCGACGACCTGCCCCAGCGCCACATGACAACCTGCTCCTCATGAGAGCAGGCAGGTGGCGCCGGGCGGGTGCGACGGCAGCCGCTCTGCTCCTCGTCAGCAGTGTGGCCGGCGGCTGCCAGGTCGGTCCTGCGCCGCCTGGTCCGGCCGAGCTCCGGACCGGGCCGCCGCCGTGGGACGCGCCCCGCGACGCGGTCTCGTACATCGACAAGGCCGGGTTCGAGCGTCTCCCGCTCGACTTCTCCGGCCCGTCGCCGTACACCGTCACCTTGTCGGTCACCGTCGACGGGGCCCGGGTGCAGATCCCGGCCGGGATCGGTGTCGACCGGGTCCGCGCCGAGCAGGCCGCCGTACACACGCACACCACCGACGGCCTCGTGTACGTCGAGGCCAAGACCACCACCGAGCGCCCGACGCTCGCGCAGTTCTTCACCCTCTGGGGAGTCCGGTACGACGCCAAGTGCCTGGGCGACACCTGTGGCTCACTCACAGTCACCGTGGACGGCAAACCGGCGCCCTGGGACGCCGCCCTGACCCCCAGGGCGCAGATCTCGATCAGCGCCCGGGGCTGACGGCGTACCGGGCTGTGGATGGTGAGTCAAGGGTTTGGCGGCAGGCCCATTAGGCTGATGCGGTGACTCCGGAACAGCTCGCTGAGAAGATCCTGCAGGCCCTGGCCGCGCTCGCCGACGACGGCGCCATCACCGTCGAGGGCGGGCTGCCGCGCGAGCTGAAGGTCGAGCGACCCAAGAACCCCGAGCACGGGGACTACGCCACCAACGTCGCGATGCAGCTGGGCAAGCGCGCTGGGCTGAACCCGCGCCAGTTCGCCGAGCTGCTGGCCGCCAAGCTGCGGGACGACGACGCGATCACCGCGGTCGAGATCGCCGGTCCGGGCTTCATCAACCTCCGTGTCGCGGCCGATGCCCAGGGCAAGGTCGCGCAGGCGATCGTCGACGCCGGCCAGAGCTACGGCCACACCGACACCTTGCACGGCCAGACGGTGAACCTGGAATTCATCTCCGCCAACCCGACCGGCCCGCTGCACCTCGGCCACACCCGCTGGGCCGCCGTCGGTGACGCGCTGGCCCGGGTGCTCGCCGCGGCCGGCGCCAACGTCAAGCGTGAGTTCTACATCAACGACCGCGGCGCCCAGATGGACAAGTTCGGCGCCAGCCTGCAGGCGGCCGCGAACGGTCAGCCGATCCCCGAGGACGGCTACCACGGCGAGTACATCCTCGACCTGGCCAAGCAGATCGTCGCCGAGGTCCCCGGCATCACCGAGCTCCCGGAGGCCGAGCAGTCGGTCGCCTTCCGCGAGGCGGGGTACGAGCGCCAGCTGAAGGAGCAGCAGTCCCAGCTCGAGCACTTCCGGACCAACTTCGACGTCTGGTTCTCCGAGCGCAGCCTGCACGAGCAGGACGGCGTCGGCCACGCGATCGAGAAGCTGCGCGAGCAGGGTCACCTGTACGACGCCGACGACGCGCTGTGGATGCGGACGACGGACTTCACCGACGACAAGGACCGGGTGCTGATCCGGTCGAACGGCGAGCCGACGTACTTCGCCTCGGACGCGGCGTACTACGTGAACAAGCGCGAGCGCGGTTTCGACGTCTGCATCTACCTGCTCGGCGCCGACCACCACGGGTACGTGAACCGGCTGAAGGCGATCGCGGCGTGTGCCGGTGACGACCCGGAGCACAACATCGAGATCCTGATCGGCCAGCTGGTGAAGATCCTCAAGGGCGGCGAGGAGATGCGGCTGTCCAAGCGGGCCGGCACCATCGTCACGCTGGCCGAGCTGGTCGAGGAGGGCGGCGTCGACCCGCTCCGCTACACGCTCTGCCGCTACCCGGTGGACTCCCCGCTGACCCTGGACATCGAGGAGATGACCAGGCAGGTCAGCGAGAACCCGGTCTACTACGTCCAGTACGCGCACGCCCGGCTGGCCTCGATCCTGCGGAACGCCGACGAGCTCGGCATCAAGCTGGACGAGTTCGACCCGGGGCTGCTCAGCCACGAGCGCGAGGGTGACCTGCTCCGCGCGCTGGCCGAGTTCCCGCGCGTCGTTGCCACCGCCGGCGAGCTGCGCGAGCCGCACCGGATCGCGCGCTACCTGGAGGACACCGCGTCGGCGTTCCACAAGTTCTACGACAGTTGCCGCGTGCTGCCGCGCGGTGACGAGGAGGTGGAGCCGGTGCACAAGGCTCGCCTGACCCTGGTCTCCGCGACCAGGACCGTGCTCGCCAACGGGCTGGACCTGCTCGGCGTCTCCGCACCGGAGCGGATGTGAGGGCGCACGAGGCGGGCGCGCTGCACGCGGACATCGGCCACCGCGGCCCGTCCTGGCTGCGCGCGCCCCGCGACGTCAACGACCTGGTCCCGCAGCTGTGGTCGTCCACGGCGAAGAAGACCGCCGAGGGCTCACTGGTCGTCGGCGGAGTCGACGTCCGTGATCTGGTCGCCGAGCACGGCAGCCCGGCGTACGTGCTGGACGAGGACGACTTCCGCGCCCGCGCCCGCGCGTTCAAGCACGCCTTCAAGGACTTCGACGTCTACTACGCCGGCAAGGCGTTCCTGTGTACGACGGTCGTCCGCTGGGTGATGGAGGAGGGCCTCAACCTCGACGTCTGCAGCGGGGGAGAGCTCGCCGTCGCCCTTCGCGCCGGTGCAGACCCCAAGCGGCTGGGGTTCCACGGCAACAACAAGTCCGAGTCCGAGCTGGGCCGGGCGCTGGACGCGGGCATCGGCCGGATCATCGTCGACTCGCTGTACGAGATCGACCGGCTGATCGAGCTCGCCCGGGAGCGCGACACCACCGCGCCGGTGATGATCCGGGTCACCGCCGGCGTCGAGGCGCACACCCACGAGTACATCGCGACCGCGCACGAGGACCAGAAGTTCGGCTTCTCGATCACCTCCGGCGCGGCCTACGAAGCCGTTGCCCGAGTCAACGAAGCGGCCGAGCTGGAGCTGCTCGGCCTGCACTCGCACATCGGGTCGCAGATCTTCGACTCGTCCGGGTTCGAGGTGGCCGCGAAGCGCGTGATCGCCTTGCACGCAAGGGTTTCCGAGGAGCTCGGCGTGGACATGCCGGAGCTCGACCTGGGTGGTGGCTTCGGCATCGCCTACACCACGCAGGACGACCCGTCCGACCCCGCGCAGCTCGCCACCGAGATGGGCAAGATCGTCGAGCACGAGTGCCGCGCCTTCCAGGTCGACGTGCCGAAGGTGTCGATCGAGCCCGGTCGCGCGATCGTCGGCCCGGCCGTCTGCACCGTGTACACGGTCGGCACGGTCAAGGAGGTCGAGCTCGACGCCGGCGCCTCCCGCACCTACGTGTCGGTCGACGGCGGGATGAGCGACAACATCCGCGCCGCGCTGTACGACGCCGACTACTCCTGCACGCTGGCGAACCGCTACTCCGACACCGAGCCCACGCTGGCCCGGGTGGTCGGCAAGCACTGCGAAGCCGGTGACATCGTGGTGAAGGACGAGTTCGTCCCGTCCGACGTGCGCCCCGGCGACCTCATCGCCGTACCAGGGACCGGCGCCTACTGCCGGTCGATGGCGAGCAACTACAACCACGTGCCGCGGCCACCGGTGATCGCGGTCAAGGACGGTCACACGCGAGTCGTCGTACGGCGCGAGACCGAAGACGACCTGCTACTGCTCGACATGGGAGCGGCGGAGTGAACGACAAACCTCTCAAGGTAGGCCTGCTCGGTTGTGGCGTGGTCGGCACCGAGGTGGTGCGGATCCTGACCGAGCAGGCTGACCATCTCGCCGCCCGCGTCGGCGGCCGGCTGGAGATCGCAGGGATCGCGGTCCGGCGGCCCGGTCGCGCGCGGGACATCGCGGTCGACCCGTCGCTGATCACGACCGACGCGCAGGCGCTGGTGTCGCGCGGCGACCTGGACCTGGTGATCGAGGTGATCGGCGGCCTGGAGCCGGCCCGCAGCCTGATCCTGTCCGCGCTCGAGCACGGCGCGTCGGTAGTCACGGCGAACAAGGCGCTGCTCGCCGAGGACGGCCCGACGCTGTTCGCCGCCGCGGAGAAGTACCAGCGCGACCTGTACTTCGAGGCCGCTGTGGCCGGTGCGATCCCGATCCTGCGGCCGCTGCGCGAGTCGCTGGCCGGTGACGACGTGACCCGGGTGATGGGCATCGTCAACGGCACCACGAACTACATCCTCGACAAGATGGACAGCACCGGCGCCGGCTTCGACGAGGCGCTGGAGGAGGCCCAGGCGCTCGGGTACGCCGAGGCCGACCCGACCGCGGACATCGAGGGCTTCGACGCCGCCGCGAAGGCGGCGCTGCTGGCCAGTTTGGCCTTCCACACCAGGGTTTCCATCGCCGACGTGCACCGCGAGGGCATCACCGAGGTGTCGGCCACCGACATCGCCTCGGCCCGCGAGATGGGCTGCGTGGTGAAGTCGCTGGCGATCTGCGAGCTCGACGAGGCGACCGACTCGGTCAGCGCCCGGGTGTACCCGGCGATGATCCCGGCCACGCATCCGTTGGCGAGTGTTCGCGACGCGTACAACGCCGTGTTCGTGGAATCCAAAGCGGCCGGCCAGCTGATGTTCTATGGTCGTGGTGCCGGCGGCGCCCCGACGGCCAGTGCTGTCCTCGGGGATCTCGTGTCCGCCGCGCGCAACCGGCTCAAGGGAGTGCCGGGGGTCGGCGAGTCGTCGTACACCCAGCGAGCCGTGCGGCCGATGGGCGATGCGGTGACCCGCTACCACGTGTCGCTGGACGTGGCCGACAAGGCCGGTGTGCTGTCGGCAGTGGCCCACGCCTTCGCCGAGCACGACGTGTCCATCCAGACCGTCCGGCAAGAAGGCCGGGGCAGTGACGCGCAGCTGGTGGTGGTCACCCACACCGCGACCGACGCCGCGTTGTCCGCGACCGTGGAGACCCTGCGTGACATGGACATCGTTCGGGAAGTCAGCAGTGTGATGCGGGTAGAAGGCGAGTAGCGAATGGCACACCAGTGGCAAGGCGTGATCGAGGAGTACAGGGACCGGCTGCCGGTGTCGGCGGACACTCCCGTGGTCACGCTCGGCGAGGGCGGGACGCCGCTGGTGGCCGCGCAGTGGCTCAGCGAGCAGACCAACTGCGAGGTCTGGCTCAAGGTCGAGGGCAACAACCCGACCGGCTCGTTCAAGGACCGCGGCATGACGGTCGCGATCTCGCTGGCCGCCCAGGCCGGTGACAAGGCCGTCGTCTGCGCGTCGACCGGCAACACCTCCGCATCGGCGGCCGCGTACGCCGTCCGCGCCGGGCTGATCCCGCTGGTGCTGATCCCGGCCGGCCGGATCGCGAAGGGCAAGCTGGCCCAGGCCATCGTGCACGGCGCCCAGCTGGTCTCCATCGACGGCGGGTTCGACGACTGCCTGCGGATCGTCCGTGAGCTCGGCAAGAACTACCCGGTCGCGCTGGTGAACTCGGTGAACCCGGTCCGGCTGGAGGGCCAGAAGACAGCCGCCTTCGAGGTCTGCGACCTGCTCGGCGACGCTCCTGACCTGCACCTGCTCCCGGTCGGCAACGCGGGCAACATCGCGGCCTACTGGAAGGGCTATCAGGAGTACGCGAAGGACAAGCTCGCCTCGAAGACCCCACGGATGTGGGGGTTCCAGGCCGAGGGCGCGGCCCCGATCGTGCGGAAGGCGATCGTCGAGAAGCCGGACACCGCGGCGACCGCGATCCGGGTCGGCAACCCGGCCTCCTGGACGCTGGCCGAGGCCGCCCGGGACGAGTCCGGCGGCCGGATCGAGATGGTCACCGACGAGCAGATCCTGACCGCGCAGCGTGAGCTCGCCGCCCGCGAAGGCGTGTTCGTCGAGCCCGCGTCGGCGGCCGGCGTGGCCGGTTTGCTGCACGCGAAGGCGCAGGGCTGGCTGGACGGCGGCTCGACCGTGGTGATCACCGTCACAGGTCACGGCCTGAAGGACATCGACACCGCGCTCGACCACTCGAAGGTGAAGGAGTCGCCGGTCACCCCGGCCGACACCGACGCCGTCGCCCGCGTCGCCGGCCTGATCTGACGGGCCGGCAATGGAGAGCGCAAGCGACCGCCGGCCCTGCGACCAGGTCCGGGTCCGGGTCCCGGCGACGAGTGCGAATCTCGGCCCCGGTTTCGACGCGTTCGGCCTGGCGCTGACCCTGTACGACGACCTGATCGTCACCCCGGGTGGATCCGGCGTCACGGTCGAGGTGACCGGGTCCGGCGAAGGCGAGGTGCCGCTGGACGAGTCACACCTCGTGGTCCAGGCGATCCGTCGCGGCCTCGACGCGCTGGACGCTTCGGTGCCCGGGTTCACGTTGCGTTGCGAGAACCGGATTCCGCACGGCCGCGGGCTCGGTTCGTCGTCGGCGGCGATCGTCGGCGGCCTCGCAGCGGCGTACGGACTGGCCGGTGAACCGCTGGACCGGGAGCGTCTCGTCGTACTGGCGAACGAGATCGAAGGGCACCCGGACAACGTGGCGGCCGCCGCGCTCGGCGGGTTCACAATCGCTTGGACTGAAGGGGAAACCGGCCGCGCGGTCCGGCTCGACACCGTCGACGGTTTGGCGGCGGTGGCCTATGTACCCGACAACCGTGTGCTGACCAAGGAGGCGCGCGGACTGCTGCCGAGCGGCGTTTCCCACAGTGATGCGGCGGCCAATGCGGGGAAGGCTGCATTGCTCGTCGCAGCGGTGACCGGGCGGCCGGAGTTGCTGCTGACGGCGACCGAGGACCGGCTGCACCAGGAGTACCGCGAGCCCGCCATGCCGGAGAGCCTGGCGCTGGTGCACAAGCTGCGGGGGAGCGGGCTGCCGGCGATCGTGAGCGGCGCCGGGCCGACCGTCGTCGTGCTGGGCCGCCCTGACGGTACCTCTGCAGCGGGCAAACCCGCAGGTCAGAGCTTCTTCCGGGGTGCGCCGCCGGCGCCGGACGGCTGGACGCGGTACGACCTGGGGATCGATCCAGTCGGCGTACAGGTCTGGTCGATGGAGGCGGGGTAGTCCGCTGAGCGGTGCGGGAATGAGCCGGGACTGACACGCGTTGTACCCCTCGAGTCAGCAGAAAGACCCGTAGTGGTGCTAGTCTCGACTCACCCGATCCCCTCCAGGTGATCGGTGAACTCTCGTCACGATCCGGGCTGTGCTCCCGGCACCCTGTGTTGTGTGGCGACCCTCCTGTGGATTGAACTTGCGCCGCCTGCGCCGGGGCTGTCCGGGGGGACTCAGATCGAACGAGAGCCTCTTGTACCCACCTGACCGCTTCATCGGTCGTGGGTGATGAAACGGTCGATTGGCTTCCACGTCATCGACGATCCGTGTGGGAAGGACCTCACGTGACAGAAACTGTTGAAGCCTCCAGCGGAGCCGGCGCCACGTCGGCCCCGGGAACCGATGCTGCGGCCACCACCGCGACGCGTCGCCGGAAGGCCGGAGGCGGCCTCGAGGGCATGCTGCTCCCCGAGCTCAAGCAGCTCGCCGGGACGCTCGGCATCAAGGGCACCGGCGCGCTGCGCAAGGGCCAGCTGATCGAGGCGATCAAGGCCGCCCAGGCGGGTGGCTCGACGGGCGGATCGCGCCCGAAGGCGAGCCAGCCGACCTTGGACGAGGCTGCCGACGAGGCGCCCGCGGCCAAGGCCCCGGCCAAGCGGGAGGGCGGTAGCCGCCGGACCCGCGCCGCGGCCAAGGACACCGCGCAGAACGGCGCGGCCGAGAAGGACGCCGCCGCTGCGCCGGCCGCCAGTGCGCCGGCGGTCACCGCCGAGGCGCCGGCGGCCGCGGTCGCCACTCAGAACGGCACCGCCGTCGCCGAGCCGAAGACCGAGCAGCCTGCGGAGAGCCGTGCGGAGGACCGCGCGGAGAGCCGTGCGGACAACCGCGGCGACGACCGCGGTGAGGACCGGGACGACCGCGGTGACCGCGACAACCGGAACCGCAGCCGTGACAACCGTGACAACCGGGACAACCGGGACAGCCGCGGTGACCGGGGTGAGCAGAACCGCGAGGGCAACCGGGACAACCGGGGTGACCGCGGCGAGCGCGGCGAGCAGAACCGCGACCGCAACCGAGACAACCGCGGTGGCGAGCAGAACCGGGACGGCAACCGCGGCGACCAGAGCCGTGGCGACAACCGCGGCGACAACCGCGGCGACAACCGGGGTGACCAGCGGAACCGGCAGGACCAGACCGACCGCGGCGAGGAAGGCGAGGGCCGTCGCCGGCGCCGCCGGGGCCGCGACCGGGACCGCAACCGCGACGGCAACCAGACCGGCGGTCGCGACAGCGGTCGTGACGGTGGCCGCAACCGCGGCCGCGGCGAGCGGTTCGACCCGGAGCCGACGATCAGCGAGGACGACATCCTCGTCCCGGCGGCCGGCATCCTCGACGTGCTCGACAACTACGCCTTCGTCCGGACCAGCGGCTACCTGCCGGGCCCGAACGACGTGTACGTCGCCCTGTCGATGGTGAAGCGGTACGGCCTGCGCAAGGGTGACGCGATCACCGGCGCGGTGAAGCAGCCGCAGGAGGGTGAGCGCAAGGAGAAGTTCAACCCGCTGGTCCGGATCGACACCGTGAACGGATCGGACCCGGAGATCGCCAAGCAGCGGCAGGACTTCAACAAGCTGACCCCGCTGTACGCGACCGAGCGGCTCCGCCTGGAGACCGAGCCGGGCGTGCTCACCACCCGGATCGTCGACATCGTCAGCCCGATCGGCAAGGGCCAGCGCGGCCTGATCGTCTCGCCGCCGAAGGCCGGCAAGACGATGGTGCTGCAGGCGCTGGCGAACGCGATCACCACGAACAACCCCGAAGTGCACCTGATGGTCGTGCTGGTGGACGAGCGGCCCGAAGAGGTCACCGACATGCAGCGCACCGTGAAGGGCGAGGTCATCGCCTCGACCTTCGACCGGCCGGCCGACGACCACACCACGGTCGCGGAACTGGCGATCGAGCGGGCCAAGCGCCTGGTCGAGCTCGGCCACGACGTCGTCGTGCTGCTGGACTCGATCACCCGGCTCGGCCGTGCGTACAACATCGCGGCGCCGGCCAGCGGCCGGATCCTGTCCGGTGGTGTCGACTCCTCGGCGCTGTACCCGCCGAAGCGGTTCTTCGGCGCGGCCCGCAACATCGAGGACGGCGGCTCGCTGACCATCCTGGCCACCGCGCTGATCGAGACCGGCTCCAAGATGGACGAGGTCATCTTCGAGGAGTTCAAGGGCACCGGCAACATGGAGCTGCGGCTGCGCCGCGAGTTCGCCGACCGGCGGATCTTCCCGGCCATCGACGTGGTCGCCTCCGGCACCCGCCGCGAGGAACTGCTGATGAGCAAGGACGAGACCCAGGTCGTCTGGAAGCTCCGCCGGGTGCTGTCGGCGCTCGACGGCCAGGCCGCCCTGGAGCTGCTGATCGGCAAGCTCAAGGAGAGCAAGTCGAACATCGAGTTCTTGCTCCAGGTGAACAAGACGACACCGTCCGCAGGCGGAGCCCGCAGCACCGACGACGGTAACTAGAAGCACTCGATTACCAGTTTGCTGCCCTTGGGTGGCAAACTGGTGTGTCGGTTCCGGTTCACGCTCGCGCCCGCGGGCGACCCGGGGCACCTGAACCTAGGAGATCCCTTGAAGAGCGACATCCACCCGACGTACGTCGACACCACGGTGACCTGCACCTGTGGCGCCACGTTCCAGACGCGCTCGACCGCGGAGAACGGCGTGATCCACGCCGACGTGTGCTCGCAGTGCCACCCCTTCTACACCGGTAAGCAGAAGATCCTCGACACCGGTGGTCGGGTTGCCCGCTTCGAGAAGCGGTACGCGAAGAAGTAGCGACCTCACCGCGCGCCGGTCCGCGAGCCTGGAAAGGCTTGCCGACCGGCGCGCGGTTTGTGTTGTCAGACTTGGTTTCGAAGGGAGGAGTGCGGGATGTTCGAGGCGGTTCAGACGCTGAGGGCGGAGTACGCCGAGCTGGAGCGGCAGATGTCCGATCCGGAGCTGCACTCCGACCAGGCCAACGCGCGCCGCGTCGGCAAGCGGTACGCCGCGCTCGCGCCGGTCGTCCGCACGTACGACGAGTGGCTGCAGACCGGGGACGACATCGAGGCGGCGCGGGAGCTGGCGGCCGAGGACCCGGCGTTCGCCGAGGAGGCCACCAAGCTGGCGGCCCGCCGCGAGGAGCTGGCGGACAAGCTGCAGATGCTGCTGGTCCCGCGCGACCCGAGTGACGACAAGGACGCGATCCTCGAGATCAAGGCCGGTGAGGGCGGCGACGAGTCCGCGCTGTTCGCCGGCGACCTGCTGAAGATGTACCTGAAGTACGCCGAGTCGCAGAACTGGAAGACCGAGGTGCTCGACTCGGCCGAGTCCGACCTGGGCGGGTACAAGTCGATCACCGTGGCGGTGAAGGCGAAGGGCACGCCGGAGCCGGGCGAGGCGCCGTACGCGAAGCTGAAGTTCGAGGGCGGCGTGCACCGGGTCCAGCGGGTGCCGGTGACCGAGTCGCAGGGGCGGATCCACACCTCCGCGGCCGGAGTGCTGGTGCTGCCGGAGGCCGAGGACGTCGACGTCGAGATCGACCAGAACGACCTGCGCATCGACGTGTTTCGGTCCTCCGGCCCGGGTGGGCAGAGCGTGAACACGACCGACTCCGCGGTCCGGATCACCCACCTGCCGACCGGCATCGTGGTGTCGATGCAGAACGAGAAGTCCCAGCTGCAGAACCGTGAGCAGGCCATGCGCGTGCTGCGGGCCCGGCTGCTCGCGGCCGCTCAGGAGGCCGCCGACCAGGAGGCGTCCGACGCCCGCCGGTCGCAGATCCGGACCGTCGACCGGTCCGAGCGGGTCCGCACCTACAACTTCCCGGAGAACCGGTTCTCCGACCACCGCGTCGGCTACAAGGCGCACAACCTGGACCAGGTCCTCGGCGGCGAGCTCGCGCCGGTGATCCAGGCCCTGACCGACGCCGACCTGGCCGCCCGCCTCGAGGCTGTCGACTCGCAGTGAGTCCCAGAGAGCTCGGGGACGCGGGAGTGAAGGGCGTGGTCGCCGAGGCGGCGGCTCGGTTGCGGGACGCGGGCGTCGCTTCACCCGACTTCGACGCCGCCGAGCTCCTCGCGTTCGTCACCGGGTCCAGCCGGCTCAACCTCACCGAGCCGACCAGCGCTCAGTTGCAGGCGTACGACGACCTGATCGCCCGCCGAGCCGCCCGTGAGCCCCTGCAACACCTGACCGGTACGGCGGCCTTCCGCTACCGGGAGCTCGCCGTCGGGCCCGGGGTGTTCGTGCCGCGGCCGGAGACCGAGGTGATGGTCGGCTGGATCCTCGACAAGCTGGCCAACGTCGAGTCACCCCTGGTCGTCGACTTGTGCACGGGATCCGGCGCGATCGCCGGCGCGGTGGCGACCGAGCGGCCGGACAGCGTCGTACACGCGGTCGAGCTGTCGCCGGAGGCGTGTGTCTGGGCTCGGCGCAACCTGGCCGGCACCGGCGCTGTCCTGCACGAGGGCGACATCGACGGCTGCCTGCCCGAGTACGACGGCCAGGTGGACGCGGTCATCTCCAACCCGCCGTACATCCCTTTGACTGCGTGGGAATCGGTGACCGCCGAGGTCCGCGACCACGACCCGGCGCTGGCGTTGTGGTCCGGTGACGACGGCCTCGACGAGATCAAGGTCGTCGCGGCGACCGCCGGCCGGCTGCTGAAGCCCGGCGGCTGGTTCGCCTGCGAGCACGCCGACGTCCAGGGCGAGTCGGCGCCGACCGTGTTCGCCGCGACCGGCCTCTTCACCGAGGTCCGCGACCAACTGGACCTCGCCGCCCGCCCCCGCTTCGCAACGGGCCGCCGGATCTAGGCCTGGCCAGATCCTGCTCCCGAATCATCCCGATCGCCCGCTCCTGCGACGGTCGTGCGCTGACCCGGCACCCAACCGGGAAGTGATCGGCGCCCGCCAACCGCACGACCTCGACGTCGCCGACGGCCAGGCTGGGTGACGTGAAGATCCGGTCGATCGACCGCCCGTCGGGTGTGGT
Organism: Kribbella sp. NPDC002412; assembly: GCF_053592935.1. Taxonomy (NCBI): domain Bacteria; kingdom Bacillati; phylum Actinomycetota; class Actinomycetes; order Propionibacteriales; family Kribbellaceae; genus Kribbella; species Kribbella sp. NPDC002412. Next base: position 75,271 of record NZ_JBSFBL010000036.1, on the reverse strand, counting down.
CGCCGGCAGCGGATCGTCGAAGCCGTCGACCAGGCCGAGCTGCTCGGCGAAGAAGTCGCGCGGGTTCTGCATGTTGAGGTCACCGGCGACGACCAAGCGCCGTACGCCGCGCGCCTCTAGCTCCCGGGCCAGGTGCGCGGCCATCTCCTTGCCGTAGCTCCGGGCCGGCTCCTCGCGGTAGGTGTACTCGACCCCGTCGGCGCTGCGAGCCATGTGGACCGGGCAGACCTGGCCGGCGGCGATGTCGACGGTGCCTTGCTCGCCCAGGTCGAGCCGGGCGACCACAAACCCCTTCGCATGCCAGCCGAGTGGCTCGCCGGTCCGCCAGTGCAGCATCTCGAACGGCGGGTCCGGCAGGTCGATCCGCCCGAGATCAGTGATCGGGTGCGAGGACGCGATCCCGACGCCGATCCGGTCCACGCCCGGAATGTGCGAGTCGGAGAAGCCTTCACGCAGTGGGTGCACTTCCCGGTCGGGCATGGCCGCCGCGGCGAGTCGCTCGAGCTGGTCGCTGTCGCAGTCGAGCTCCGTCACCAGCAGCATGTCAGGCTGCAGGTCGGCCAGCGCCGCCCCGAACACCGGGGTCTGGTCGGCGTCGACGTACCGGTTGTTCTCGTCGACCAGCCGGCCGGCGGCGATGTTGGCGAAGGCTATCCGCATGCGCTATTCGTACACGACGAGCTCCGGGCGCGGCTTCAGGGCGAGGACCTGGGGTGGTGTCATCACCGGGCCGTGGCGGGCGTCCTCGACGCGGAACAGTTTGAAGCCGGCGTGCACGCTGGTGGGCAGGCGTTGGGTGAGTTTGCCCCAGGTCTCCAGCTTGTCCTCGCGGGCGCCGATGCCGTCCACCGACTTGATCGTCACCACGCCCGGGTGCTTCTTCAGCGCCTGCTCACCAGTCACGATCCGGGGCGACAGCTGATGGAACACGAACACCTTCTCCGGCAGCTTGTGTGTCTGCACCAGCCCCGAGAGGTACGACGCGATGCCGTCGAGTTCGGCGCCCGTCGTACGGCCGAAGACGCGGCCCGGCACCTGGTTCGGCCCGACCGCCCACTCCGGGTCGAAGGCCAGCCCGACGTCCGGCTCCTTCAGCCAGCGCTCGAGCCGCTTCACCTCGGGCAGGATCTTGGCCCGGCCGGGCTGGATGTCGAGCAGCAACAGCATCCGGTGCTTGCGGGCGACGGTCAGGTACTCCTGGATCTTCTCGTCGGGCAGCCGGCCGCGGTACATCCCGTCCTTGCCGGGCGCGGCCTTCGCAACCACCGTGATCAGCTCCATCACCGGCAGCGGGGTTCGGCCGGCGGCGTACGCGCGCGACAGCTTCTCCAGCCTGGCAGCCTTCGTGTCCAGGTCCTTGTCGAGCGGCCCGAGCGCGGGGGAGCCGGGCATCCCGACGTACCCGACGAGCTGGTACTTCGGGAAGATCGTGCGTCCACCGCGCGGCAGGTCACCGCGCGCCGGCGGGGGAGGAGGCGGAGTGCTCGTCGACGGGCTGGCTGACGGCGTGGGGCTGCTGACTACGGGTGCTGCTGCCCCTGGCTCGTCGCTGCAGGCCACCCCGCCCAGCAACAGCCCGAGCACCGTCACGACCCCTGGAACACTGCGCACCCCACCTAGAGAACCACGCCAGACCCAAGAACCCGAGTCAGGCCGGCCGCGTGATCGCAGTACGGCGTTGCCGCAGCTCGGCCGCGTACAGCGGCGTCAGTGTTCCCAGCCGCCGCAGAGCCTCGTCCAGCAAGGCTCCTGCCTGCTCGTACGAGCCGGCGGTCTCCGCGACCGAGGCAAGTCCTTCCAGCACCCGCGCGGCTGTGAGCGCCTGATGATCGGCCTGCGCGTCCTGCAGAACCGCATCGAACATCGCACGGCTCTCGTCCGGCCTGCCAACCGCCAGCAGGCTGTAGCCGAGCTCTATGCGCGACTCGTCGATGGAGAACCGGGATCCGACCTCCAGCGCCACCTTCAACGCTCGCTCATGCAGGTCCAGCGCCTCGTCCAGGCGGCCGAGCGCACGGTGGGCGTTGCCGAGCTGGATCAGGGCGTCCGACCGGCTGTGCCGCATGCCGACCCGGTCGGCGATCGCCTGGCCCTGCCGGACGGTCTCGATAGCCTCGGCATGGCGGCCGAGCGCGTTGAGCACTTCGGCCGTCCCGTTGTGGATGTGTGGCTGCAGGGTCTGGTCGTCCTGCGCGCGTGCGATCGCCATCGCCAGCCGGTACGACTCCATCGCCTGGCGGTAGTCGTGCCGGGCGGCCTCCTTGATCGCGCGCTCGGTCAGGGCGTGGCCGGCGATCCGGTCGTCGCCGATCGACTGCGCCAGCTCCAGCGCCGTCGTCAGCGCCGCGGTCGACTCCGCACCTGGATCGATCATGCCGATGGTGTTGCCGAAGGCAATCAAAACCTGGATGCGCAGCACCGGGTCGGCGTCGTCCGGCAACAGGTCGACGGCCGCGCGCAGGTACTCCAGGCTCACCGTCGGCCCGGACTGCACCTTGCTGAAGATCCCGAGCACGTGCAGCACGGTCGCCTGAGCCACCGGATCGCCCAGCCGGCGGGCGGCCTGAAGACCCAGCGCGAGCAGAGTCTCGCGCTCGCTGACCCGGCCGCGTTCGTGAAAGTACCGCGCGAAGCCGGCGGCGATCAGCCAGCTCTGCTCGTCCCAGCCGTCGTCGGTCGCCTGCTGGACGGCCGCGAGCACGTTGCCGCCCTCCACGTCACCCCAGGCCAGTCCTTGCTGCGACGAGGCCAGCTCCGGCCCGGGGACGGGCTGCCGGTCGGCGATGTCGATGTAGCGGAGCTTGGTGATCTTGGAGACGGCGCGGTGGCCCGTGCTGAGGTAGTACTCGAGCAGGCGGCCGGTCGCAGCTCGCCGTACCGCGTCATCGTCGTGCTGCTTGCTCAGCTGGCTTGCATAGGCGCGCAGGAGATCGTGGAACTGGAAGCGGCCGGCCGCTGGCTGCAGCAGCAGGTTGGCGTCGACCAGCTCTTCGAGGACTGGCTCTGCGGCTTCTGGAGCGACATCGGCCAGCGCTGCGGCGCCGTACTGGTCGATGTCGCGGCCCGGCATCAGGCTGAGGAAGCGGAACATCCGCTGCTGCTCGTCGCTCAGGTACTCGTAGGACAAGGCGAAGGCCGACTCCAGCCGCCGGCCGTCGACAGCCAGCTCGCTGAGCCGGCGCTCCTGCGCGGCCAGGCGCTGGTTGAGGTGCTCGACAGTCCAGGCCGGGCGGTGCCGCAGCCGCGCGGCCGCGATCCGGATGGCCAGTGGCAGGTGACCGCACCGCTGCACCAGCTCGTGTATCGCCTGTTGCCCGGCCTGCGCGCGGTCGGCGCCGATGATCTCCGTGAGGAGCGCTGCGGCGTCGACCTCGTCCAGTACGGCGAGGGGCAGCCGAGTGCCCGCGTCGATTCCGGCCAGCTGGCGCCGGCTCGTCACGATGACGCCGCAGCTGAGCGTGCCCGGCAGCAGCGGCTGCACGACCTCGCTGCTCAGCGCGTCGTCCAGTACGACGAGCACCCGGCGACCGGCAACCTCCGACCGCCACATCGCTGCCTGCTCATCCGGATCGCGGGGGATGCGGTCGGGCCGGACACCGAGGCTGCCGAGCAGATGGTCCAGAGCTGCCGCTATGGGGAGCGGCTGTCGGCCGGGTGTGTGCCCGTGCAGCTGTAGGTAGAGCAGCCCGTCGGGGTATGCGTCCACGAGCTCGCGGGCGGCGCGGACGGCCAGTGCGGTCTTGCCGGTGCCGCCCATGCCGTCGATGGCGACGACTGGGGGAGCGGAGCGGACAGCGGGCGTCAGCGCTGCGACAACTGTCGCCAGCTCCGCTTCCCGGCCCACGAAGGCGGCGTCCTGGTAGGGAAGCTCGTCGCGCGTCTGCTGGGGCTGCTGCTCGTTGCGCAGGACGCGTTGGTGCGTGGCTCGTAGCTCCGGGCCTGGCTCGACTCCGAGCTGGTCGATCAAGGTGTCGCGCGTCCGGGCGTAGACGTTCAACGCCTCGGCTTGGCGGCCGCCGGCGTACAGGGCGAGCATCAGCTGGCCGGCGAGCCGTTCGTCGAGGGGGCGGTCGGCCACTGCGGCCACCAGTTCGGCGACGACGGCGGTGTGACGACCGCGTTCGAGATCGAGGTCGATTCGGTCACTCAGCACCTTGTAGCGGCGCTCGGTCAGCCGGACCCGTTGGGCCGCCAGGTACTGGCCCGGCAGACCGCTGAGCGGCTCACCGCGATGGAGGTCGAGCGCCCGCGTGTAGGCGGTCGCTGCAGCATCGACAGCACCGGCGGCACGGGATGCCTCAGCCTGCTGGGCCGCTTCCTCGAAGTCGTCGAGGTCGACGGATCCTGCTGGCAGCCGCAACTGGTAGCCGTCGCGAGTCCGCTCGAGCAGGCCGTCCACTCCGAGCGCTTTGCGGATCCGGTAGATGTACGGCGGCAGCACCTTCAAACCGCTCGCCGGTGGCCGGTCCGCCCAGACTGCGTCGAACAGCTCCTCCGCCGTACAGGTCCGGTTGGCCCGCAGCGCAAGCACCGCCAGCAGAGCCTGTTGCCGGAGCGGCCCCGCCTCCACGACCCGCCCGTCCACCTCGACGCGGAGCGGCCCGAGCAGCTCGATCCGCAGCGATCCGGTCACACTGCGCAGTCTCGCGCGCGGACGGGGCCACCGGCAAACGGTTGTCTACGCCTTGGCGGCGTAGTCGTCGATCTCCGTGAGGAGCGCGTTCTTGACCGAGTCCTCGGCGAAGGACTCCCGGACCGCGGTCCTGGCCAGCTCGGCTACGCCGGCCTCGTCGAGGTCGAGCAGCTGCGCGGCGACGGCGTACTCGTTGGTCAGGTCGGTGCCGAACATCGGCGGGTCGTCGGAGTTGATCGTGACGACCAGGCCGGCCTCGACCATCGCGCGCAGCGGGTGCACGTCGTACGACGCGACCGCGCGGGTGGCGATGTTCGACGTCGGGCTGACCTCGAGCGGGATCCGGTGCTCGGCCAGGTACTCGACCAGGGCCGGGTCCTGCATGGTCGACGTGCCGTGGCCGATCCGCTCGGCCTTCAGCACCCGGACCGCGTCCCAGATCGTCTCCGGCCCGGTGGTCTCACCGGCGTGCGGCACGCTGCGCAGCCCTTCGGCGATGGCGGCCTCGAAGTGCGGCTGGAACTGCGGCCGCGGCACGCCGATCTCCGGACCGCCGAGACCGAACCCGACCAGCCCCTCCGGCCGGATCTCGGTCGCGATCCGCAGCGTCTCGTCGGCGGCCGGCAGCCCGGCCTCGCCGGCGATGTCGAAGATCCAGCGCAGCGTGATGCCGAGCTCCTTCTCGGCCGCGACCCGCGCGTCCTCGATCGCCTCGCAGAACGCCTCGGCCGCGATCCCGCGGGCCACCGAGGTGTACGGCGTCACCGTCAGCTCGGCGTACCGCAGGTTCTGCGCGGTCATCTCGCGGGCGATCTCGTAGGTCAGCAGCCGGACGTCGTCGGGCGTCTTGATCAGGTCGACGACGGTCAGATAGATCTCGATGAACTTCGCGAAGTCGTCGAACTCGAAGTACTTCGCCAGTGCGGCCGGGTCCGCCGGCACCGGCGACTCGGGGTGGCGGGCAGCCAGCTCGGCGACGATCCGCGGCGACGCAGATCCGACGTGGTGGACATGCAGCTCGGCCTTCGGCAGGCCGGTGAGGAACTCCCGCGACACAGTCATGTCCGGGATCCTAAGGAGGTCTGGGGTGGACGTGCCGGAAAGCTGACAATCATTTGTCAACTCACCGCTGCGGGAGCCCGAGTGGAGTGCGCGGACCGGTGAGTGGCACGATTCGGTGCGTGAGTGAGCGCTTCGACTTCACCGGCGACGAGCTGGCACCGGCCTACCGCGCGGCCGTGGACGCCATCGAGGCCGGCGACCTGGTCGTCCTTCCGACCGACACCGTCTACGGGATCGCCGCGGACGCCTTCAAGGCCGACGCGGTCCAGCGGCTGCTGGACGCCAAGGGCCGGGGCCGCGACATGCCACCGCCGGTGCTGATCTCGGTGGTGGAGTCGCTGGACGCGCTCGCCACCGACGTCCCCGAGCCGGGACGCAAGCTCTGCCAGGAGTTCTGGCCCGGGCCGCTGACGGTGATCTGCCACGCGCAGACGTCGCTGATGTGGGACCTGGGCGAGACCCAGGGCACCGTCGCGCTGCGGGTGCCGGACCACGAGAACACCCGTGAGCTGCTGTCCCGGACCGGGCCGCTCGCGGTCAGCTCGGCCAACCTCAGCGGCCAGCCGGCCGCGCTGGACGTGTACGACGCCGAGGAGCAGCTGCAGGACTCGGTCGCGGTCTACCTGGACGGCGGTACGGCGACCGGCGGCCAGCCGTCGACCATCGTCGACATCACCGGCGACACGCCCCACGTCGTACGCCTCGGCGCCCTCACCCTGGCCCAGCTCCGCGCCGTCGTCCCGGAGGTCACCTCCGACCTGGACGGCGACAAGGACGAGAAGCCGACCGAGGACGACAAACCGGCCGAGGACGAGAAGCCGGTAGACGAGAAGCCGGCCGAGGACGACAAACCGGCCGAGGACGAGAAGCCGGTGGACGAGAAGCCGGTAGACGAGAAGCCGGTA
>NZ_JBSFBL010000036.1:0-68576 GCF_053592935.1 Kribbella sp. NPDC002412 | reverse complement strand
GCCGGTAGACGAGAAGCCGGCCGAGGACGACAAACCGGCCGAGGACGAGAAGCCGGTCGACGAGAAGCCGGCCGAGGACGAGAAGCCAACCGATCTGCGGGCTGAGGCGTCCAAGACTGTGGATGGCAAGAACGAGAAGCCGGACGAACCCGATGTGAGGCCTGCGAACTAGTGCGCGAGTACCTGCTGGTTCTGTTCGTGGCGATGGCCACGACGTTCCTGCTGACCGGGGTGGCCCGGCAGATCGCACTGCGGTACGGCGCTGTCGCGAAGGTCCGGGCCCGGGACGTGCACAAGGTCCCGATCCCGTACTTCGGGGGTCTGTCCATCCTCGGCGGCCTGATCGCCGGCTTCGCGGTCGCCTCCAGCCTGCCGTTCCTCGGCGACAGCCTGCAGGTCGCCCACGACGCCCGGGCGATCCTGATCGGCGGCGTGGTGATCTGCGCCGTCGGCGTGGTCGACGACCTGTACGAGCTGGACGCGATCACCAAGCTGGCCGGCGAGGTCCTCGCGGTCGGCGTGATGGTTGTCCAGGGCATCCAGTTGTACTGGCTGCCGCTGCCCGGCGGCGTCGTCTCGCCGCCGCCCGCGCAGCTCGCCGTACTGACGGCCGGCATCCTGCTGGTGTCCTGCAACGCGGTGAACTTCGTCGACGGGCTGGACGGTCTCGCGGCCGGCGTCACCGCGATCGGCGCGACCGCGTTCTTCACCTACTCGTACCTGCTGAACGTCGAGCAGAACCTCGACCGGGCGACCACGTCCACCCTGATCACGGTCGCGCTGGCCGGCGCCTGCCTCGGCTTCCTGCCGCACAACTTCTTCCCGGCCAGGGTCTTCATGGGCGACTCCGGCGCGCTGCTGATCGGCCTGATGCTGGCCGCGTCGACGATCAGCCTGACCGGCCAGATGGACCCGAACGCGGTGCCCTACGAGGTCGGCGGCTCCAGCCTGCTGCCCGCGCTGCTCCCGCTGATCCTCCCGATCGCGGTCCTGGCGATCCCCGCGCTCGACCTGACGATGGCCTACGTCCGCCGTACCAAGGCCGGCCGCTCACCCTTCGCCGCCGACAAGCTCCACCTCCACCACCGCCTCATGCAACGCGGCCATTCGCACCGCCGGGCCGTCCTCCTGATGTACCTCTGGACCGCCCTGATCGCGTACGGCGTCGTCGTGCTGGGCCTCGTGCTGTTCTGGTGGACCGCGCTCATCGTCCTGGCCGTCGCCGTCACCGCCGTCCTCCTCACCACCGGCCTCCCCCGCCGCCGCTCCCGCAAACCCCTCGCCAAGGTCTGAGCCCACCCCCGGACAAGTGGTTGTAGCGCCTGCCGGCCGGGGGCCGGATCGGAAGTCCTGGGACCAGACCACTCGGTCATGTGGCCTGGCGATAGGGTGTGCCTGTACAGCGGCAGGGGACTCGTTTTGCTGACCGTGCAGACTTTGTGCTAGTTTTCACAAGCACCAGCAAAGAAGAGTGACACCCCTGACCCCGCCCACCCGACGACCGAGCCGCGAGACCCGGTCGCCAGCAGGACGGAACCACCAGATGGCTTCCTCGGCCCAGAGTCCGAAAGTCGCCGGCCAGGCAACCAGGCACCCGGCGCTGGCAATGCTGCGTGGCGCTCTGGTCGCCGCGCTCGTCGTCGGCGTGAACGCGGCGGCCGTTTCCACCGTCGCCGCCGGCACCGAGGGCCTGTGGGGCGCGCTGCTGGGGCTGGTGATGGTGGTCGTCTTCTCCGGTGTGGGCCTGCTGGCGCTGCACCTGTCCCGGCGGACCTCCCCGACGACGCAGCTCGCCGTCGCGATGGCGTCGTACACCGGCCGGATCGCGATCTTCGGCGGCCTGCTCGCCCTCGCCCTGAACTCCGAAAGCCTTGCCACGCACGTGAATCTGACCGTGCTCGGCATCAGCGCGCTGGTCGTGGTGATGGGCTGGATGGCCGGGGAGATCTGGGCCTGGTCGCGGCTGCGGATCCCGATCTACGACCTGGACGGGGAAGTGACCGCATGAGCACCCTGGGTAGCGGTTTCCCGCCTGTGGTCCAGGTTACGGGTGCCGATGTGACCGGGTCTGTTGCCTCCTGGTACCTTTCGGGTGCCAATGAGCGAGCATCAGGATCCGAAGCCATCACCCCCGAACGCGGGCGACGGCTGGCGGGTCCTGTCCTACTTGATCGGCGGTGTCGTGGTGTACGGCGGCATCGGGTTCGGGTTGGATCGCCTGCTCGGCACCCAGTTCTTACTTCCGGTGGGCATCGTCCTCGGTGCCGGGCTCACCGTTCTGTTGCTGCACTTCCGGTACGGGTCGCGGTCCTGATCCCTGCCGGGTCTGACGTTGTTGACCGCCATGCCCTGAGCCGCCCTGCCCTTTGCCACAAGGCGTCCGACTTGAGCACGACGCGAGAGGAGACCCGGTGATCGCCGGCGTTTCGACCGAGTTCAACCCACCCGGTCCAGAAGACTTCAACCTTCCGCCCATCTTCTCGGGTGTCGAGTGGTTCACCAAGCCGGTGCTGGTCGCCGGGCTGACGGTCGTGGTGATCGTCTGGTTCTTCTGGGGCGCGTCGCGCAAGGCCGCGGTGGTGCCGAGCAAGCTGCAGTTCGCCGGCGAGCTCGGGTACAACTTCGTCCGCAACTCGATCGCCCGGGACGCCATCGGCAGCGCCGAGTACATGAAGTACGTGCCGTACCTGTGCGGCCTGTTCTTCTTCATCCTGCTGAACAACGTGGCCGCCTCGGTGCCGTTCATCCAGTTCCCGACCTTCAGCCACGTCGGCTGGGCGTACGTCGCGGCCATGATGACCTGGGTGATCTACAACGGCGCGGGCATCCGGAAGCACGGCGTGCTGGGCTACTTCAAGCTGCAGACGATGCCGGCCGGTGTGCCGATGTGGCTGATGCCGCTGATGATCCCGATCGAGTTCATCTCGAACATCCTGGTCCGGCCGATCTCGCTGAGCCTGCGGTTGTTCGCCAACATGTTCGCCGGCCACATCCTGCTGCTGGTGTTCGTGCTCGGCGGCGAGTACATGCTGCTGCACTCCGGCAGCATCCCGCTGGCCGGCGTCGGCGTCATCACCTTGCTGATGGGCTTGGCGATCGCCGGGCTGGAGCTGTTCGTCCAGTGCATCCAGGCCTACATCTTCGTCGTGCTGACCGCGCAGTACATCGGCAGCGCGATCGCCGAAGAGCACTGATCCGCACCATCCGAACGCAGTACCCATAGACCCGTAGTAACGGAAACCCGGATAGCCCCTATCCGTACCGAAAGGAACACACCGCAATGAGCAACATCGCTCTGCAAATCACCGGTGACATCGCTGTCCTGGGCTACGGCCTCGCCGCGATCGGCCCGGGCGTTGGCGTCGGTCTGATCTTCGCCGCCGTGATCAACGGCACGGCGCGGCAGCCCGAGGCTCAGAGCAAGCTGCAGTCGATCGCCTGGATCGGCTTCGGTGTGACCGAGGTTCTGGCGATCATCGGTATCGCCCTCGCCTTCGTCTTCCGCGGCTGACCCGTTCCCCTGACTGACAGGACCCAGACATGACGACGTTAGTGCTCCCGCTCACGGAGGCGGCGGCCGAGGGCCCCAGCCCGCTGATGCCGCACACCGCTGAGATCATCTTCGGCTTCGTCTTCCTGGTCCTGCTGGCCATCGCCTTCGCCAAGGTCGTCGTTCCCAAGTTCGAGAAGGCTTACGCCGAGCGGACGCAGGCGATCGAAGGCGGGATGAACGAGGCCAAGCAGGCCCAGGCCGAGGCGAAGGCCGCCCTGGATAAGTACAACGCGCAGCTGGCGGAGGCCCGCCAGGAGGCTGCGAAGATCCGTGAGGACGCGCGTGAGCAGGGTGCGCAGATCATCGCGGAGATGCGTGAGCAGGCCAACGCCGAGGCCGAGCGCATCGTGACGCACGCCCGGACCCAGATCGACGCCGAGCGGAGCCAGGCGGTCGCCTCGCTGCGCAGCGAGGTCGGCCACATGGCCACCACCCTGGCCGGCCGGATCGTCGGTGAGTCGCTCGAGGACGAGGCGCGTCAGCGTCGCACCGTCGAGCGCTTCCTGGCCGACCTGGAGGCGTCGGAGTCCGCACGTCAGGCCGTCGGAACGGACGGCTGATGCGCGGGGCGTCGAGGGAGTCACTGGTCCGGGCCCGGGAGGCCCAGGCCGGTGTCACCGTCACCGAGGAACTGGGCGCCGAGCTGTTCTCGGTCGCCAAGCTGCTGGACGGCAGCGGTGCGCTCCGGCGCGCGCTGACCGATCCGGCCCGCCCGCAGGCAGCCCGCATCAGCCTGGTCCAGCAGCTGTTCGGCGGCAAGATCTCCGCCCAGGCGCAGGAGATCCTGACCACCGCTGTGGCCGGCCGCTGGGTCAGCGGCCGCGACCTCGGCGACGCGCTCGAGCAGTTGAGCGTCGAGGCCGACGTGGCGTACGCCGACTCCCGGCGCAAGCTGGACGAGATCGAGGACGAGCTGTTCCGGCTGGACCGGGTGGTGTCGGGGGAGCGGACGCTGAGCGAGAAGCTGAGCGACCGGAGCATCCCGGTCAAGCTCCGGCAGGAGTTGATCCGCGGTCTGCTGCAGGGCAAGGCCGACGCGGTCACCGTGCGGCTGGTCGAGCGTGCGGTGGACGGCCGGGGACGCAGCTTTGCGGCCTCCATGCGGGCATACCAGGTCGCCGCGGCGGCCCGGCGCAACGCCAGCATCGCCACCGTGCGGGTGGCCACCGACCTGTCCGAAGCCGACCGCACCCGGCTGAGCGAGGCGCTCGGCCGGCAGTACGGCCGGGACATCCAGCTCAATGTCATCGTCGACCCGAACGTGGTCGGCGGTGTCCGGGTGGACATCGGTGACGAAGTGATCGACGGAACCATCGCGGCCAGGCTCGACGAAGCGCAACGGCGCATCGCGGGCTGACGGCTCTTAACGACATAAACCTTATGGTGCTAAGGGTCGGGAAAGCCTTTAGGGCCACAACAGGCCAGCAAGGTCAAGGAAGCAGGAAACACAATGGCTGAGCTCACGATCAGGCCGGAGGAGATCCGGGACGCCCTGGATCAGTTCGTCAACGAGTACCAACCGGAGGAGACGAGCCGCGAAGAGGTCGGCACCGTCATCGACGCCGGTGACGGGATCGCGCACGTCGAGGGGCTGCCCTCGGCGATGACGAACGAACTGCTCGAGTTCGAGGACGGCACCCAGGGCATCGCGCTGAACCTCGACGTCCGCGACATCGGTGTCGTCGTGCTCGGCGAGTTCGACGGGATCGAGGAGGGCCAGCAGGTCCGCCGGACCGGGCAGGTCCTGTCGGTGCAGGTCGGCGAGGGCTACCTCGGCCGCGTCATCGACCCGATGGGCAAGCCGATCGACGGCCTCGGCGAGATCAAGGACCTCGAGGGCACCCGTGCGCTCGAGCTCCAGGCGGCCGGCGTGATGGACCGCCAGGAGGTCCGCGAGCCGCTGCAGACCGGCATCAAGGCGATCGACGGCATGATCCCGATCGGCCGCGGCCAGCGCCAGCTGATCATCGGCGACCGCAAGACCGGCAAGACCGCGATCGCGATCGACACGATCATCAACCAGAAGGCCAACTGGGAGTCCGGCGACCCGAAGAAGCAGGTCCGCTGCATCTACGTCGCGATCGGCCAGAAGGGCTCGACCATCGCCGCCGTCCGCGGCGCGCTGGAAGAGGCCGGCGCGATGGAGTACACCACCATCGTGGCCTCCCCGGCGTCCGACCCGGCCGGCTTCAAGTACGTCGCGCCGTACACCGGCTCGGCCATCGGCCAGCACTGGATGTACCAGGGCAAGCACGTGCTGATCGTGTTCGACGACCTGAGCAAGCAGGCCGAGGCGTACCGCGCGATGTCGCTGCTGCTGCGCCGCCCGCCGGGCCGCGAGGCGTACCCGGGTGACGTCTTCTACCTGCACAGCCGCCTGCTGGAGCGTTGCGCGAAGCTGTCCGACGAGCTCGGCGGCGGTTCGATGACGGGTCTGCCGGTCATCGAGACGAAGGCGAACGACGTGTCGGCCTTCATCCCGACCAACGTCATCTCGATCACCGACGGCCAGATCTTCCTGCAGTCGGACCTGTTCAACGCCAACATCCGCCCCGCCATCGACGTCGGTATCTCGGTGTCCCGGGTCGGCGGCGCCGCGCAGGTCAAGGGCATGAAGAAGGTCTCCGGCTCGCTGAAGCTGGACCTGGCCCAGTTCCGCGCGATGGAGGCGTTCGCGATGTTCGCCTCCGACCTCGACGCCACCTCGCGCCGCCAGCTCGACCGCGGTCAGCGGCTGGTCGAGCTGCTCCGTCAGCCGCAGTACTCGCCGTACCCGGTGGAGGAGCAGACGGTCTCCATCTGGGCCGGCACGACGGGCAAGTTCGACGACGTCCCGACCAACGACGTGCTCCGCTTCGAGCGTGACTTCCTCGACTACCTGCGGCGGGAGAGCAAGGTGCTCGACTCCGTCCGCGAGTCCGGCCAGTTCGACGACGACGCGGCCGCGGCCGTGACCGAGGCGCTGGACGCGTTCAAGCCGACCTTCCAGACCTCCGACGGCCAGCTGCTGGCCGGCAACGAGGCTCCGGCCGAGGCGATGGCCGAAGAGGACGTCGAGCAGGAGCAGATCGTCCGGCAGAAGCGGGGCTGATCGACCGTGCCAGCCAGTCTGCGGGAGCTTCGCGAGCGTAAGGCCTCGGTCTCGACGATCAAGAAGCTCACCCGCGCGATGGAGCTCATCGCGGCGTCCCGGATCGTCAAGGCGCAGCAACGCGCCCAGGCGGCCGGTCCGTACGCGCGTGAGCTCACCCGTGCCGTGTCGGCGGTGGCGACGTTCTCGAACGTCGACCACCCGCTGACCACCGAGAAGCCGAACCCGCGGCGGGCGGCGGTGCTCCTGATCACCTCCGACCGCGGCCAGGCCGGCGCCTACTCGTCCAACGTGATCCGCGAGGGTGAGCGGCTGAACACGTTGCTGCGCGAGGAAGAGAAAGAGATCGTCCCGTACATCAGCGGCCGCAAGGGCCTGGCGTACTACACCTTCCGGCAGCGCGAGATCGCGCAGTCGTGGACCGGTGACTCCGACAACCCGGGCTTCGCCCGGGCCCGGGAGATCGCCGACGCGCTGATCGAGGCCTTCCTGACCCCGACCGAGGAGGGCGGCGTGGACGAGATCCACATCGTCTTCACCCGGTTCGTGTCGATGCTGACCCAGCGCACGGACGTGATCCGGCTGCTGCCGCTGGAGGTCGTGGAGGGCGAGGAGGCCCCGGCGGCCGACGACGTCCTGCCGCTGTACGAGTTCGAGCCGTCCGCCGAGGACGTGCTGGACGCGCTGCTGCCCAAGTACGTCGCCAGCCGGATCCACTACTGCATGCTGCAGGCGGCGGCCTCCGAGCTGGCCAACCGGCAGCGCGCGATGAAGTCGGCGACGGACAACGCGCAGGACCTGATCGAGAAGCTGACGCGGGACCTGAACCAGGCCCGCCAGGCCCAAATTACCCAGGAAATCAGCGAGATCGTCGGTGGCGCCAGCGCGCTGGCCGACGCGACCGCCGGGAGCGAGTGAGAGAGATGACTGCCACGGTTACCGAGAAGAACAACGAGGCCGGCGCCGCAGGTGTCGGTCGCGTCGCCCGGGTGATCGGCCCGGTCGTCGACGTCGAGTTCGCGGCTGACGCGATGCCCGACATGTACAACGCGCTCGAGGTCGACCTGACCCTGGGCGACGTCACCCAGACCATCACCCTCGAGGTGGCCCTGCACGTCGGTGACAACATCGTCCGGGCCATCTCGATGAAGCCGACCGACGGCCTGGTTCGCGGCGCCGAGGTGCGCGACACCGGCTCCGCGATCTCCGTCCCGGTGGGCGACGTCACCAAGGGCCGGGTCTGGAACGTCACCGGCAAGTGCCTGAACCAGGACGAGTCCGAGTTCGAGATCACCGAGCGCTGGCCGATCCACCGCAAGGCGCCGTCGTTCGACCAGCTCGAGTCGAAGACCGAGATGCTGGAGACCGGCATCAAGGTGCTCGACCTGCTGACGCCGTACGTGCAGGGCGGCAAGATCGGCCTGTTCGGCGGCGCCGGCGTCGGCAAGACCGTCATGATCCAGGAGATGATCTACCGGATCGCCCACAACTTCGGTGGCACCTCGGTGTTCGCCGGCGTGGGGGAGCGGACCCGTGAGGGCAACGACCTCATCAACGAGATGGAAGAGGCCGGCGTCTTCAAGGACACCGCGCTGGTGTTCGGCCAGATGGACGAGCCGCCGGGCACGCGCCTTCGGGTCGCGCTGTCGGCGCTGACGATGGCGGAGTACTTCCGCGACGTCAAGCAGCAGGACGTGCTGCTGTTCATCGACAACATCTTCCGGTTCACCCAGGCCGGTTCCGAGGTCTCCACGCTGCTCGGCCGGATGCCGAGCGCGGTCGGTTACCAGCCGAACCTGGCCGACGAGATGGGTGTGCTGCAGGAGCGGATCACCTCGACCCGGGGTCACTCGATCACCTCGATGCAGGCGATCTACGTGCCCGCGGACGACTACACCGACCCGGCGCCGGCGACCACCTTCGCCCACCTCGACGCGACCACCGAGCTCTCCCGCGACATCGCGTCGCGTGGTCTGTACCCGGCCGTCGACCCGCTGACCTCCACGTCGCGGATCCTCGACCCGCAGTACATCGGCCAGGAGCACTACGACGTGGCCGTCCGGGTGAAGCAGATCCTGCAGAAGAACAAGGAGCTGCAGGACATCATCGCCATCCTGGGTGTCGACGAGCTCTCCGAAGAGGACAAGATCACCGTCGCGCGGGCGCGCCGGATCGAGCAGTTCCTGTCCCAGAACACCTACATGGCGGAGAAGTTCACCAACATCCCGGGCTCCACCGTGCCGCTGAAGGACACCATCGAGTCCTTCAAGAAGATCACCGAAGGCGAGTGCGACCACATCGCCGAGCAGGCGTTCTTCAACGTCGGTTCGCTCGAGGACGTCGAGCGCAAGTGGGCCGAGCTGCAGAAGGACAACTGAGATGGCCGACGATTCTGCCAAGCACCTCGAGGTCGCGCTGGTCGCGGCCGAGCGGACCGTGTGGCAGGGCCAGGCCAAGATCGTCATCGCCCGGACCACGGACGGCGACGTCGGTATCCTGCCCGGCCACGCGCCGCTGCTGGGCCTGCTGCAGGGTGGCACCGTCCAGGTGCGGACCGTCGACGACGAGTACTTCGTCGCGGCCGCGCCGGACGGCTTCATCTCGGTGGCCAACGACCGGGTCTCGATCCTGGCCGAGAACGCCGAGATGGGGCACGACATCGACCTGGAGGAGGCCCGCCGCGACCTCGAGCGGGCTCTGGCCACCGGTAGCGACACCGAGGGCGCCCAGGAAGACGTCCGGCTCGCGGAGGCCAGAGTGCGGGCCGCCGAGAAGGCCGATTGAGTCCACCTGCCATAATCGGACAATCGAATATCGTCACTGACAGTACGGTTCTCCGGGGTGCCCGGGGCAGTACCGAGTTCGGGCACCGGAAATGGGGTCACAAGGTATGCGGATAGTCCTCGATGTCGTCGGGGTCTGTCTGCTTGCCGCCGTACTGCTGGTCATCGCTTTCGCGTGCCGTCGTCGCTGGTTGTCCAGGGACGGCGGCACGTTCGATTGCAGCCTGCAGCTGGCCGAGAAGGAGCACGGCCGCGGCTGGGCCCTCGGCCTGGCCCGGTACGTCGGCGACGACCTGCAGTGGTTTCGCGTCTTCAGCCTCGCCTGGTGGCCGAAGCTCGTCGTCAACCGCCGCCAGCTGGAAGGCGTCACCACCCGGCGACCGATGGGCAACGAGCCCCTCGTGACGTACGCCGGTCACGTCATCGTCGACGCGAAGCTCCACGACCGCACGGTCCACTTCGCGATGACCGAGGAAGCCCTCACCGGCGTCCTGGCGTGGATGGAGTCCGCGCCCCCCTCCAGCCAGACCTACCACTGACACCGGAACCACCCCCGATACCGCTCGCGTCTACGAGGTTGCCGCCCACTGAGCCTTGGAGGACCCGTGTATCGCACCCGACCGGCCGGTCTGATCGCCGGTGCGCTCGCTGTCCTCCTGCTCGTTCCGGCGGTTCCGGCCACTGCAACCCGGCAGCTGACGCTGAAGGTGCTCTCCGGACGCCCGGACAAGGTGACCGGCGGCGACGCGCTCGTGCACGTCGACGTGCCGCGCGGCGCCGACGATGTGCAGGTTACGCTGAACGGTAAGGACGTGACCTCGGCGTTCACCGCCGACGAGCAGGGACTGACCGGTCTGGTCGGCGGCATGCGGCTGGGCTCGAACACCCTTCGGGCCCGAGCGGGCGACGAGCGAACCACCCTTGACGTCCGCAACTACCCGCGGCAAGGGCCGGTGTTTTCCGGTCCACACCAGCAACCGTTCGTCTGCGAGACCACGAAGTTCACGATCCCGGTGATCGGCGGCACGCTGGGCGAGCCGCTCGACGCCGACTGCACGATCAAGCCGCGGGTGGACTACTTCTACCGGACGACCGCGGGCGCGTGGGACAAGTGGCCGGCGGGCGCGACGTCGTACCCGGCCGATCTCGCGCGCACGGACGCGAACGCGCCGTTCATCGTCCGGATGGAGACCGGCAGCGCCAATCGGGCGGTGGTCCAGACCAGTATGCTGCACGACCCGCTACGGGAGCCGAAGCCGCGGCCGACCAGGCGTACGGCGGGCTGGAACGGGCGCGCGATCTTCACCCTCGGCGGCGGCTGCGCGGGCGGGTGGTACCGGTCGGGGAGCACGACCGGCGGCGTGACCGACGCCTTCCTGCTCGGTCGCGGGTACGCGCTGATGTCGTCGTCGCTGAACGTCTTCGGCCAGAACTGCAACGACCTGACCGCGGCCGAGTCGGCGATGATGACGAAGGAGCTCTTCGTCGAGCACTACGGGCGGCCGGAGTACACCGTCGGCTTCGGCTGCTCGGGCGGTTCGTACCAGGCGCACCAGATCACCGACAACTACCCGGACATCTTCGACGGGATCATCGCCGGCTGCTCGTTCCCGGATGTCGGGTTCGGCACGGTGACGTTCATCAGCGACGCGTGGCTGCTGGACTCGTACTTCACCTCCCGGTCGACGGTTGCGTGGACGCAGGAGCAGAAGCGGCAGGTGGCCGGGTTCGCGACGTACGCGACGCTGCCGAGCATGGCGGTCAGCGCCGGGCGGATCGACCCGCGCCGCAACTGCGACATCGTCCCGGCCGCGGAGCGCTATGACCCGGAGACGAACCCGCGCGGGGTGCGGTGCGACGTGTTCGACCACGCGATCAACGCGTACGGCGCCGATCCCGCAACCGGGTTCGCGCGGCGGCCGCTGGACAACGTCGGCGTGCAGTACGGGCTTGGCGTGCTGCGGTCCGGGGTGATCACGGCTGAGCAGTTCCTCGATCTGAACGAGCACGTCGGCGGGTTCGACGCCGACGCGAACCTCGTGCCGGCCCGGACGGTGGCGGATCCGCAGGCAGTGCGGACGGCGTACCGGACCGGGCGGCTGACCAGCGGCGGGGGAGGGCTGGCCGACGTGCCGATCATCGACTACCGCGCGTACTTCGACGACCAGGCCTACGGGGACATCCACGTCCGCTACCACACGTTCTCGATGCGGGCGCGGCTGGAGAAGGCGAACGGGACGTCGGCCAACCAGGTGAGCCTGCTGGAGGACGCACGGTACGGGCTGTTCAGTACGGCGAGCCCGCTGCTGCGGCACGCGGTCGACTCGCTCGACGAGTGGCTGACCACGCTTGCGGCCGACGACTCGTCCCGGCCGCGGCTGGAGAAGATCGTGGCTGCGCGGCCGTCGTCGCTGGGGGAGGGGTGCCGGGGGCCGTCGGGGTTCCTTGCGCAGCCGCTGGATCGGGATCCCGCGTCGCGGTGTGAGCAGTTGTTCCCGTCGGCGTCGTTCCCGCGCGAGGTCGCGGGCGCCGGGGTCGCCGCGGACGTGATCAAGTGCACGCTTCGCACTCCGGAACGCGGCGAGTACCCCGGCTTCACCGACGCCCAGTGGAGCCGGTTGGTGCGGATCTTCCCGGACGGTGTCTGCGACTACTCGAGGCCGGGCGTCGGCCAGCAGCCGCTGGCCGGCACCTGGCTCACGTTCCCAAACTGAACCGGAAGCGGTGGGCTCTGGGCTGGAGGTCGTGCGGCGGGAGGATCGGTGCGCCACTCGTCGGACTGCCTAGCCCGTGCTGCAGCGCGTCCAGGGTCACCCACACGCGATCGCCGGGCACGAGGTCTTCGAGGTGGCCGGCCGCGGCCAGGTCGGCCGTGGTCCAGCGCCGTACCGTCAACCCCAGGTGCGGGTCTCCGCTCAGCCTCAGCCTGCCCGCCGTCCCTGACAACTCGGCCCATCGCACGTCGGCCCGGGCCCCGTTCTCCTGCGGGTAGATGAACGGCACCTGTAGCTCTTCGATGGTCGCCGAGTACCGCCCGACCCGAGCCGCGGCCCGGGCATCCGGATATCCCTGCCCCGGCCCCAACCCGAACCAAGTCATTTCGTTGAACCCCGCCGGCAACCCCAACGTCACTCCCACCCGAGCCCAAGGCACCTCCCACTCACCCACCGGCTCCACCTCAACCTCAGCCATCAACCGCCCACCGTCAGATGTCCACCGGTAGGTCGTCAGCACCCGAGCATCAGTAGCCGCGGCCCCCACCATCGTCCGCACCACCAGCTCATCCCCGTCGGCCTCCACCGACACCGTCCGATAGCGCAGTCGATGCAGCCCGGCCTTCGCCCACCGAGCCTTCCGATCCAACGTCGTCGCATCCCAGGTCCGCCCATCATGCTGAGTAGGCGCCCGCCACAACTCCAACGGCACCTGCACCAGCTCCCACCCGTGGAATTTGGTGAGCCGTCCCGTGTGTGGATCGAAGGTGGCTGGTCCGAGGTGATGGCGTGCAGTTGGTTGGACCAGTCGGCGCGGGGCGACCAGGGCGGTCGGGGTGAGCTGGGTTTGGGTGAAGGCCACTTCGTGGCCGGCCTGGGCCCACGGGGTGTCAGCGCGGAGTACTGCTCGGACCGTCAGCCAGCGTTCGTGGTTCTGGGGGTGTGCGGGCCAGGTGGGCAGGTCGATGGTTGCTTCGCCGCCTGAGGCGATCACCGGCAGGTCCAGGGTGCCGCGGGCGACTGGCTCACCGTCGTCGGTCAGCTCACAGAGCAGCGACAGGTGGCTGGTGTCCAGGACGTCGTACCTGTTGGTGATGCGGAGTACGCCGGACTCGACCTGAAGGTGGAGGGGTTCGAAGGCTTTGCGGGCCTCGAGCAGGGCAGGTTTGGGGGTCAGGTCGGGGAAGACGAGGCCGTCCAGGACGTAGTTGCCGTCGTGGAGCTCTTCGCCGAAGTCGCCGCCGTACGCGTAGCTCCCGTCGGGACGCAGGATGCCGTGGTCCATCCACTCCCAGAGGAAGCCGCCCTGGCAGCGTTCGTAGCGGTGGAAGAGCTCCTCGTACTCCGGCATCCCGCCGGGACCGTTGCCCCCGGCATGGGAGTACTCGCACAGGACGAACGGCATCGCCCGCCGCCGCGCGTCCAGCCGCGGATCCTCCAGCGGCTTCTCGGCCCGTTTCCCGATCGCCTCGACCTCCGCGTGCGAGGCGTACATCCGGCTGTAGACATCGACGTCGGCACACGTCAGATCACCCTCGTAGTGCACCGGCCGCGACGGGTCCCGGTCCCGCGTCCACGACGCCATCGCGGTCAGGTTCCGCCCGACGCCGGCCTCGTTCCCGAGCGACCACATGATCACGGACGGGTGGTTCTTGTCCCGCTCCACCAGCCGCCGCATCCGGTCCACCGACGCAGCCTCGAACCGAGGATCGTCGGCCGGATTCCCCCGCCAGCCCAGCAGGAAGAACCCGTGCGTCTCGTAGTCGCACTCGTCCATCACCCAGAACCCGAGCTCGTCGCACAGCTCCAGCAACCGCGTGTCCGGCGGGTAGTGACTCGTCCGGATCGCGTTGATGTTGTGCTGCTTCATCACCAGCAGCTCCTGCCGCAACCGATGCTCCGGTACGACGCGACCCAGCACGGGATCGTGCTCGTGCCGATTCACCCCGTGGAACAGCACCCGCCGCCCGTTGACCGTCAGCACCCCGTCCACGATCGCCACCGTCCGGAACCCGATCCGCAGCGAGACCGTCTCGTCCGGAGTCTCGACCACCGCGTCGTACAACCGCGGCACCTCCGCCGACCACGGCTCCACGTCAGCCACCGGCACCGACGTACCAGCAGCGAACTCGAGCCCCAGCTCCGGCACCCGCAGCACCGCACCCGGCACCGACTCGACCAGCAACGTCCCCGAGCCGGTCCGGTGGTCGTAGTCCGCGTGCACGAACACGTCAGTCACCGACCGACGCGCCAGCAGCGTCACATCCCGGAAGATCCCGGGCAGCCACCACATGTCCTGGTCCTCGAGGTAGCTTCCCGACGACCACTGATGCACCCGCACGGCCAGCACGTTCCGCCCCGCACGCAGCACCGAGCTGACGTCGAACTCGCTCGGCAGCCGGCTCCCACGCGTCACCCCGAGCACCACGTCGTTCAGCCACACCCGCGCACACGAGTCGACCCCGTCGAAACGCAGTACCGCCGGTCCGTCCCACGGCGCGTCGAACTCCAGCCGGTAGTCCCCGGTCCCGTTCTCGTCCGGCACGTACGGCGGATCGACCGGGAACGGGTACGGCTGGTTGGTGTAGATCGGCCGCCCGTACCCGTGCATCGGCCAGCTCGACGGCACCGGGATCGAGTCCCACGCCGAGTCGTCGAAGTCCGTTCGCTCAAACCCTTGTACGGCCTCCGCGACAGACTCCGCGTAGTGGAACCGCCAGCTCCCGTTCAGGCTGATCGAGGGTACGTCGGAACGCACAGCAGCCCGCGGCGGCAGCACGCCGTACCCGGGCCCGGGGTCTTCGTAGTACGTCATTACATCCTTCCGATGCGGTTAGCATGCTGGGCATGACGACGGCGAGTGCGGGACAGGGGCCGCGACCGGTCGGCCGGCGGCAGCCGTCGGCGGATCACCTGCGGCTGCTCACCAAGGTCGCGAAGCTTTACCACGAGCAGGGCGTCCGCCAGCCGCAGATCGCCGCGCAGCTGCACATCTCCCAGCCGCGGGTGTCCCGGTTGCTGAAGCAAGCCGTGGTGGCGGGCATCGTGCGTACGGTCGTCATCCCGCCGGGCGGCGTGCACACCGAGCTGGAGGACGCG
This sequence comes from Kribbella sp. NPDC002412, assembly GCF_053592935.1. NCBI lineage: Bacteria > Bacillati > Actinomycetota > Actinomycetes > Propionibacteriales > Kribbellaceae > Kribbella > Kribbella sp. NPDC002412. The sequence continues at coordinate 53,336 of NZ_JBSFBL010000036.1, read as the reverse complement.
GTCGAGCAGCGGTACGGACTGCGCGAGGTGATCGTGGTCGACGCCAGCGGAGAGGACGACGCGCACATCATCCCGGCGCTGGGCGCGGCCGCCGCGGTGTACCTGGAGACCACGCTCACCGGCGGTGACCGGATCGGCATCTCGTCGTGGAGCTCCACGCTGCTCGCGACTGTCGAGTCGATGACACCGCGGCCGACCCAGGTGGCCGAGGAGGTCGTGCAGGTGCTGGGCGGCGTCGGCAACCCGGCCGCCCAGGCGCGCGCCGCTCGGCTGATCGGCCGGCTCGCGGACCTCACCGGCGCCGCGCCTGTGCTGCTGCCGGTGCCTGGCCTGGTCGGCAGCGTCAGTGCGAGGCGAACGCTGGTGAAGGACCCGGTGGTCAGCGAGGTGATGGCGGCCTGGTCCCGGCTGACCTTGCTGCTGGTCGGGATCGGCAGCCTGGAGCCGTCGCCACTGCTCAGGGAGAGCGGCAATGCGATGACCCCCGAGGAGCAAGAGGTGCTCCAGGACCAGGGCGCTGTCGGAGACATCTGCCTGCGGTTCTTCGACGACGAGGGCAAGCCGATCCGGTCCGAGTTCGACCAGCGCGTGCTCGGCCTGTCGGCGGCTCAGGTGCGCAGTGACGACGTCCGCAGCGTCGGCGTCGCGGGCGGCATGCGCAAGTACGCCGCCATCCGCGCCGCCCTCCTCGGACACTGGGTCGACGTCCTCATCACCGACCGCACGGTCGCCGAGCGCCTGGCCGCGGACTGACCTAGCGGGCATCGATCCACACGGTCATCGGACCGACGTCCCGGTTCGCCCACGCGTAGTACGGGATCGCGGTCAACGTCTGCCCGTCGCGCGCCGGCACCTCGACGGTGGTCACCCCACCGAGCAGCTCCGGCCGCTCCTGCTCGACCAGCTCCCCACCCAGCACAGCCGTCTCATCCAGTACGACGTCCTGGTCGAGCTGCTCGAAGCAGTACACCAACGGCCCCCGCTCGATCGCCACACAACCCCGCACCGAGTCGATCCGATCGTCCGGCACCGTACGGCGAGCCCGCACCGGCAGCTCGAGCACCACCTGATCGCCAACAGCCCACCGCCGTCGCAACGGTCCTTCAGCACCGTTCACCGTGATCACGGCACCCTCAGCCCACGCCGGAATCCGCAGACCCAGCGTCCACGGCTCCTCGGGTGACTCGGTCATCCGCACAGTCACCCTGCCGTGCCACGGATACTGCGTCTCCACCTCGAACCCGACCCTGCCGGCAGGCAACTCCGCGCGCACCGACGCCGGCGCGTACAGCTGCACCTGAACCCCGTCGTCGTCCGACGTCGCGACCAGCTGATCGAGCGAGGAGAGTGTCCGCATCACGTTCGGCGGGCAGCACGCAGTACCGAACCAAGGCTGCCGACCGGCCACCGCGGACCGCTGGTCGTCGGCGAACGCGTGCTGGCGGACCTTCAACGTGTTCACGTAGAAGAACTCGCCGCCGCTCAACGAGACGCCGGAGATCACCGCGTTGTAGAGCGTCCGCTCGATCAGGTCGGCGTACTTGCTCTCACCCGTCGCGAGCAGCAGCCGCCAGCTCCACTGCACACTGGCGATCGCCGCGCACGTCTCGCAGTACGCCGCATCCGGCGGCAACTCGAACGGGTCGCCGAACGCCTCGCCGTACCAACGCGACCCGGCGCCGCCGGTCAGGTACAGCTGACTCTCGACCATCGTCTCCCAGGACGCCTGCAGTGCCTCCAGCAGCTCGCCGTCCCCGGTCTCGACCGCGACATCGGTGGCACCGGCGGCGAGGTACAACGCCCGCACCGCGTGACCGGCCAGCGTCCGCACTTCCCGCACGGGGAGGTGGTCCTGGAAGTACGCCGGCCCGTGGTGACCCGGCGGCTGCAGTAACCCATGACCTCGGGCCTCGACGAAGTACGACGCGAGCTCGAGGTACGACGCTGTGCCGGTCTCCTGGTAGAGCTCGACCAGCGCCATCTCGATCAGCGGATGACCGTCGATGCCTTCGAGCCGCCCGGGCCCGAAGGTCTTGCAGAGCAGGTCGGCGAACCGGGTGGCGACCTCCAGCAAGGTGCGATTCCCGGTCGCGCGCGACTGCGCGACGGCCGCCTGCAGCAGATGGCCCGCGCAGTACAGCTCGTGACCCTTCTCCAGGTCGCCGAACCGTTCACCGCCGAGGGCCAGACGCACGTAGCTGTTGAGGTACCCGTCCGGCTCCTGTGCCGCCGCGACCAACGCACTCGCGGCCGTCTGCCAGTTGGTGAGCTCGGTCGACGGGAGACGTGTCTGCTCCCACGCGACCGCCTCGAGCCACTTGTAGACGTCGGTGTCGGCGAACAGCTTCCCCGCGAACCCGTCACCGACCGGCTCATGCCCGGCGGCTCGTCGCAGGTTCCGCAAGGTTCCCGCTTCTTCCAACCGCGTGGCAGCAGCCGGGATCGTCGAGTTCCGGTTGATTTCCTGGCGTTCCCGCCAGAACCCGCCGGTGATCCGCGCGTCCCCGAGGGACAGTGCTCGAAGGGGCATGGCCGACAGCCAACCACTGCGGACGAGTTGCAGGCAAGACTTCAGTGCAAACGATTGCCGCCACGGAAGTCTCTGACTGCAAACGATTGCGGAAACCGGGTGTCATGCTCTTGACATCGCCTCGTAACCTCCGTGACCATGAGGCCGTCGTTCCATTCGAAGCTGACTAGATATTCAGATCCGAGTCGGCTCAGCAGCCGCCCCCTGCCGAAAGCGAGGCATGGACGATGACCGAAGCATCCACCGGCTGGACCCGTCGCGGGTTCGTGGCCACCACCGCCGCCGTCGGAGCCGCCGCCTCCCTGGGCATCACGGTTCCGGCACACGCCGCGCAGGCCGTGAGCACGGAGGACCGGGTTCCGGCCTTCCCCGGCGCCGAGGGCGCCGGCAAGTGGTCGACCGGCGGCCGCGGCGGGACCGTCTACGAGGTCACCAACCTCAACGACTCCGGCCCCGGCTCGCTGCGCGACGCCGTCTCCGGCTCGAACCGCACCGTGGTCTTCCGGGTGTCCGGCACGATCGTGCTGGAGACCGGCCTGGAGATCGCCGGCAGCAACCTGACCATCGCCGGCCAGACCGCTCCCGGCGGCGGCATCTGCGTCTCCGGCCGCGGCACCAACATCAAGGGTGGTACGCACGACATCGTCATCCGCTACCTGCGGTTCCGGCTCGGCGATCGCAACGCGGCCGCCGACGACGCGTTCAACACCAACGTGCCCGGCTCGGTCAGCCCGGAGATCCGGAACCTGATCATCGACCACTGCTCGTTCAGCTGGGCGGTCGACGAGTGTCTGTCGCCGTACGGGAACTTCGACGTCACCATCCAGTGGTGCATCATCGCCGAAGGGCTCGCGCTGTCCGCGCACCCGAAGAACCGGCACGGGTACGGCGGCATCTGGGGTGGTGAGCGGAACACCTACCACCACAACCTGATCGCCCACCAGGGCGGCCGGCAGCCGCGGTTCGGCTACACCGAGAACATCAACCTCGAGGTCGACCACCGCAACAACGTGGTCTACGACCACGGCTACACCTCGGTGTACGGCGGTGAGTGGGCCAACGGCATCAACATCGTCGGCAACTACTACAAGCCCGGTCCGAGCACGCTGGGCGAGGTCGCCCCGGTCATCCTGAGCGCGAACCGCGGCGGCCAGTGGCACGTGTCCGGCAACCAGGTGGAAGGCCACCCGGACGTCACCGCCCACAACCGGCGCGGCATCCGGTACCCGATCGGCGGGATCAACGAGCTACCCCGGCCGCTGCCGTTCGCCGACGAGCTCGAGACGCAGTCCGCGGCCAAGGCGTACGACGCCGTGCTGAAGAACGCCGGCGCCATCCTGCCGAGGCGCGATGCCGCCGACGCGCGGATCGTCGACGACGCGCGCAACGGCACCGGCCGGCTGATCAACTCGCAGAAGGAGGTCGGCGGCTTCCCGGTGCTGGCGCAGACCGAGGCGCCGGTCGACTCCGACCACGACGGCATCCCGGACTGGTGGGAGAAGGCGAACGGCCTCGACCCCAACGACCCGTCCGACGCCCAGAAGCTCGCGCCGAACGGCTACACCTACCTGGAGAACTACCTCAACTCGATCGTGCCCGACCCGGTCGGCAACCCGGCGGTGCGGATCACCAGCCCGGCGTTCAACGAGGTCGTCGCGGCGCGGACCGCGCCGACCGTCACGATCGAGGCGTCCGCCGCTGCGGACAAGGGCGGCGAACTGGCCACGGTCGAGTTCTTCAACGGCGACCAGCTGATCGGCACCGCGACCAAGGCGCCGTACCGGATCCAGTGGAAGAACGTTGCCGACGGCTCCTACTGGCTGACGGCCCGGGCCACCGACCGCAACGGCACGGCGACCCAGTCGACCCAGGTGCCGGTCCACGTCAACCTGCAGTCCGGCACGCCGGGCTGGACGTCCACCGCGATCGGCAAGCCACCGGTGCCGGGCTCGGGCAGCCTCGACGGCGGGATCCTGACGATCAAGGGCTCCGGCCGGATCCTCGGGCGCGGCAGCAACTTCCACTACGTCTACCGCAAGCTCACGGTCGGCGGCGCCGGATCGGTCGCCCAGATCACCGCCCGGCTGGACAGGATCACCAAGGTGGCGAACGGTCTCACCGCCGGCCTGATGATCCGCGACAGCCTCGACCAGACGGCGCCGTTCATGTACGGCGGCATCGGGTTCGGCGTGGCCGGTGGCACCGGGACGGTCGGCGACGACGGCGGCGTGGCCGGGGTCACCGACGACGGCGGCATGAAGGCGCAGGCGATCCGGATCCAGACCGACGGCCCGTCGCCGAGTGTCGGGCCGTGGCCGTGGACCGAGGACGAGTACCTCGATCCCACCAAGCAGTACTGGCTGCGGCTGCTCCGCCGGGAGCGCCCGCAGGCGCGGGAGGTCGAGTTCGAGGCCTTCATCTCCACCGACAAGGTCAAGTGGGACCGCTTCGGCTACGAGCGGATCGCGATGCCGAGCCGGACCTTCTACATCGGCTTCGCGGTCGACGGGGGCAAGGAGGACAACGGCCTCGTCGACTACGGGACCGCGCAGTTCAGCAACATCACGGTCGAGCAGTGAGGAAAGTGACGATGTCCCAGGAACTACGCAAGGTCGACCGGCGACGGGTGCTGCAGGGCGGTCTCGGGATGCTGGTCGCGGCCACCGTGCCGGGCTGCAGCTTCTTCGACACCAAGCCCGCCGGCACCGGCGCCCAGGCCGCCACCGCCGATCAGCTGGAGTCGCCGATGCTGAAGGCATTGGTCGACAAGGGCACGCTGCCCCCGCTGGCCGAGCGGCTGCCGAAGAACCCGCCGGTGATCAAGCCGCTGGCCGGCAAGGCGGTGTTCGGCGGGACCTGGCGCTCGGCGATGCTGACCCAGGAGGACACCCAGTGGCTGTGGAACGCCCTGGCGTACGAGCCCCTGGTCCGCTGGAAGCCGGACAAGACCGGCAAGCCCGGGTACGACGAGATGGAGGCGAACGTCGCCGAGTTCACGGTCGATGCCGAGAGCAAGGTGATCACGTTCAAACTCCGCGAGGGCCTGAAGTGGTCCGACGGCAAGCCCTGCACCGCGGACGACCTGCTGTTCACGCTGCTCGAGGTGCAGTGTGACGCCGGTCTGCACCCGGACGGCATCTACGACGCCTTCGCCTCGCCGGACACCGGCAAGATCGCGAAGATCGAGAAGACCGACGAGCGGACCGTCACCCTCACCTACACCGCGCCGCAGCCGTCGCTCATCATCCAGATCGCCGACGGCATCTTCCTGCGCGAGGGCGCCTACGGGATGCTGCTGCCGAAGCACTACTTCCAGCAGTTCCACCTCAAGTACAACCCGAACGCGAACGCGCTGGCGAAGAAGGCCGGCGTCGGCAGCTGGACGGACCTGTTCTCGCAGAAGCAGAACCCGTGGACGAACCCGGACCAGCCGACGCTGGCGCCGTGGAAGGTCGTCACCCCGCTCGGCAAGGGCTCCGCGGTGACGCTGACCCGGAACCCCTACTACTGGAAGGTCGACGACGCGGGCCGGCAGTTGCCCTACATCGACGCGTGCCGGGTCGAGGTGGTCCAGGACGCGCAGGTCGAGCTGCTCAAGGTGATGAACGGCGAGTTCGGCATGCAGTACCGCAACTTCGGCACCGCGCAGAACAAGCCGGTCGTCGCGCAGAACCGGGAGAAGGGCGGCTACCGGATCTTCGAGGTGCCGACCCAGCTGACCAACACGATGATCATCGGCATCAACCAGACCCACAAGAACCCGGTCAAGCGGGCGCTGTTCGCGAACAAGGACTTCCGGATCGGCCTGTCGCACGCGATCAACCGCAAGGAGATCATCGACGCGGTGTACGCCGGCCAGGGCGAGCCGTGGAACTGCGCTCCGCCGAAGGACTCGCCGTACTACAACGAGCAGCTCGCGACGCAGTACCTGGAGTTCGACGAGGCGAAGGCGAACGAACACTTCGACAAGGCCGGACTGAAGAAGGCGGCGGACGGTCGCCGGCTCGGCGCGGACGGCAAGCCGGTGTCGGTGACGGTGCTGGTGAGCGAGTCGTTCCCTGACCACGTCGAGGCGATCGAGTTCGTGAAGAAGCGCTGGCGGGCCGTCGGCATCGAGTTGCGGACCCAAGCCGTCAGCGAGGACCTCGCCAAGGAGCGGGTCAAGGCCAACGACCACGACGCCGGGACGTGGACCGGCGGCACCTTCGTGCTGCCGACCGGCACCGGCGGTGACCACTACTGGGTGCCCACCAACGACGGCAGCGCGCGGTACGGCATCGGCTGGGCGCAGTGGTACCAGTCCGACGGCGAGGAAGGTGTCGAGCCGCCGGCCGAGGTCAAGAAGCAGCTCGAGCTGTTCACCCAGGGTCGGCAGGAGCCGGACCCGGCCAAGACGCTCGACCTGGGCAAGCAGATCCTGCAGATCGCGGCCGACCAGTTCTACTACATCGGCCTGAGCAGCGTGCCGAACACCTACGGCATCGCGAAGAACGACTTCCACAACGTGCCGGACAAGATGATCGAGGCCGTTGCCCCTGGCATCGTCCACCCCGAGCAGTTCGCGATCGGGCAGTAGATGCTGCGCTACCTCGCCCGGCGGCTGCTCTGGATGGTGGTGACGCTGGCGGCGATCTCGTTCGTCACCTTCGTCGTCATCAAGCTGCCGCCGGGCGACTACACCACCACCGTCATCGCGAACGCCGAGGCCCGCGGGCAGGACATCCCGGATTCGCAGATCGCCGAGCTGAAACGGCACTACGGTCTCGACAAGCCGTTCATCGTGCAGTACTGGACCTGGATCTCCGGCGTGGTCCTGCACGGCGACCTCGGCCAGTCGTTCGCCTGGAACCAGTCGGTGTCCAGCCTGATCGGCAACCGGGTCATGCTCTCGATCTTCCTGTCGATCGGCAGCCTGCTGTTCGTCTGGGCGATCGCGTTCCCGATCGGGATCTACAGCGCGCTGCGGCAGTACTCGCCCGGTGACTACGTCGCCTCGTTCCTCGGCTTCATCGGGATGGCGGTGCCGGAGTTCATGCTGGCGCTGGTGATGATGTGGGTCGGGTTCCGGTACTTCGGCCAGAGCGTCGGCGGGCTGTTCTCACCCGAGTACGCCGACGCCGCCTGGAACCTGGGCAAGCTGATCGACCTGATCTCCCACCTCTGGGTGCCGATCGTCGTGGTCGGTGTGGCCGGCACCGCCGGGCTGATCCGGATCACCCGGGCCAACCTGCTCGACGAGCTGCACAAGCCGTACGTCGCCACCGCGCGGGCCAAGGGCCTGCCGGAGTGGAAGCTGCTGCTCAAGTACCCGGTCCGGATGTCGCTCAGCCCGTTCTTCAGCACAGTCGGCTGGCTGCTGCCCGGCCTGATCAGCGGCGAGACGATCGTGTCGGTCGTGATGAGCCTGCCGACCAGTGGCCCGCTGCTGCTCGGCGCGGTGAAGAGCCAGGACATGTACCTGGTCGGCAGCTTCGTGCTCATCCTCAGCGCGCTGACGGTGATCGGCACGATGCTCAGCGACCTCGCGCTGGCCTGGTGGGACCCGCGGATCCGGCACCGGCTGTCGAAGGGATAGGGCCTGATGGTTCAGACAATCCAGGAACAGCCCGCACCGCCGCCACCAGTCGAACCCGAGGTGGTGAAGAGCCTCCGGGACCACGGCGCGCTACCGCAGTGGCGGCTGATGTGGCGCCAGTTCCGCAAGCACCGGCTGGCGCTGATCGGGGCGATCGTGCTGTTCCCGATCTACTTCATCGCGGTCTTCTCCGGCTTCTTCGCCCCGGCCGCGAGCGACTCCGCGCACACGTCCCTGCCGTACGCGCCGCCGCAGCGGGTGCACCTCTCCACCGAGCACGGCATGTTCGTCTACGGCTACTCCTCCACCCGCGACCAGGAGACGTTCGAGCAGACCTTCACCGTCGACAAGAACAAGATCGTCGACGTCGGCCTGTTCGTCCGCGGTGACGAGTACAAGGTGCTCGGCCTGATCCCGTCCGACATCCACCTGATCGGCCCGACCACGAAGGGCGACCCGTTCTTCCTGCTCGGCGCCGACCAGTCCGGCCGCGACCTGCTGTCCCGGCTGATCCACGGCGCCAAGGTGTCGCTGTCGATCGGCCTGGTCGGGGTGGCCGCCAGCTTCGTGCTCGGCATCCTGATCGGCGGCATCTCCGGGTACTTCGGCGGCCCGATCGACAACGCGATCCAGCGGGTCATCGAGTTCATCATGTCGATCCCGACGCTGCCGCTGTGGATGGCGTTGTCGGCGGCGCTGCCGGACAGCTGGGGACCACTGACCAGGTACTTCGCGATCACGGTGATCCTGTCGCTGATCGGCTGGACCGGGCTGGCCCGCGACGTCCGCGGCCGGTTCCTCAGCCTGCGCGAGGAGGACTTCGTGATGGCCGCGCGGCTGGACGGCGTCGGCCAGCGCGGGATCATCGTCGGTCACATGGTGCCGTCGTTCGCCAGCCACATCATCGCGTCGGTGTCGATGGCGGTGCCGCGGATGATCCTCGGCGAGACCAGCCTGAGCTTCCTCGGGCTCGGCCTGCAGGCGCCGGCCGTCAGCTGGGGTGTGCTGCTCGAGGGCGCGCAGAACATCCGCGCGGTCGCCACCGCCCCCTGGCTGCTGACACCGGGGCTCGCGGTCGTGGTCGTCGTACTGGCCATGAACTTCGTCGGCGACGGCCTCCGCGACGCCGCGGATCCCTACAAGTAGGAGGACCTCGTGCAACCTCTCCTGGAAGTCCGAGACCTCCGGACGCACTTCGAGCTCGACGACGGCGTGGTCAAGGCCGTCGACGGCGTCAGCCTGACCGTACGGCGCGGCCGCACGCTGGCCGTGGTCGGCGAGTCGGGGTGCGGCAAGAGCGTCACCGCGCGCTCCATCCTGCGCCTGGTCGAGCGCCCGGCCCGGATCGTCGGCGGCCAGATCCTGCTGTACGGCGACGAGCCGTCGGACGACCCGCTGGACCTGCTGGCCGCCAAGGACAAGCGGCTGCGCGAGGTGCGCTGGTCCGACATCGCGATGGTGTTCCAGGAGCCGATGGCTTCGCTCAGCCTGGTGCACACGGTCGGCAACCAGATCATCGAGGCGGTCCGGCTGCACGAGAACCTCGGCAAGGCCGAGGCGCGGGACCGGGCGATCGAGATGCTCGGCCGGGTCGGCATCCCGGACCCGAAACGCCGGGTGGACTCCTACCCGTTCGAGCTCAGTGGCGGCATGCGGCAACGGGCGATGATCGCGATGGCGCTGGCCTGCCGGCCGCGGCTGCTGATCGCGGACGAGCCGACGACCGCGCTGGACGTCACCACGCAGGCGCAGATCCTGGACCTGCTGCAGGACCTCCAGCAGGAGCTCGGGATGGCGATCATGCTGATCACCCACGACCTCGGGGTCGCCGCGCAGGTGGCCGACGAGGTGGCCGTGATGTACCTCGGCGAGGTGGTCGAGCACGGGCCGGCGGCGTCCGTGCTGAGCGAGCCGAAGCACCCGTACACGCAGGCGCTGGTCCGCTCGGTCCCTCGGCTCGGGCAACGCGGTCAGGGCCGGTTGGCCGCCGTACGGGGGACGGTGCCGCCGCCGTACGAACGCCCGTCGGGGTGCCGGTTCCACCCGCGGTGCGACGCGTTCATGGCCGGCAAGTGCGATCTGACCGTGCCGGCCCGGGTACGCGCCGACGACACCGACGTCGCCTGCCTGCTGTACGGCGAGGAGGAACGATGACCGACCTGCTGACGACCGAGGGCCTGACGATGCACTTCCCGCTGCACAGCGGGTTCTTCGGCCGCAACCGCGGCGTCGTGAAGGCCGTCGACGGGGTCGACCTGTCGATCAAGGCCGGCCGGACGCTGGGACTGGTGGGGGAGTCGGGCTGCGGCAAGACGACCCTCGGCCGCTGCATCGTGCGCGCCTACGAGCCGACGTCGGGCAGCATCCTGTACGACGGCGTCGACCTGGCCAAGCTGTCCGAGAAGGCGCTCAAGCCGTACCGCGCCGAGGTCCGGCTGATCTTCCAGGACCCGCACTCCTCACTCGACCCGCGCAAGACGCTGCGCGACATCATCGCCGAGCCGCTGCGGGTGCAGGAGGCCGGTACGCGCGACGAGATCGACGACAAGGTCGCCGCACTGCTCAAGCGGGTCGGGCTGCGAGCGGAGTACGCGCATCGCTACCCGCATGCCTTCAGCGGCGGGGAGCGGCAGCGAGTGGTCATCGCTCGCGCTCTGGCGACCGATCCGCGGCTCGTGGTCGCGGACGAGGCGGTCAGCGCGCTCGACGTGTCGGTCCGGGCGCAGATCCTGAACCTGCTGAAGGACCTGCAGGAGGAGTCCGGTCTCACCTACCTGTTCGTCTCCCACGACCTCGGCATCGTCGAGCACGTCGCCGACGATGTCGCGGTGATGTACGTCGGCAAGCTGGTGGAGAGCGCGTCGACCGACGAGCTGTACAGCAAGCCGTTGCACCCGTACACCGAGGCGCTGCTGAGTGCCGTACCCGATCCTGATCCCGCGTCGCGTGGCAAGCGGTCCCGCATCATGCTGCGCGGCGAGATCGCGGACCCGTCCAAGGTGCCGCCGGGCTGCCCGTTCAGCCCGCGCTGCGGCTACGCCGAGGACCGCTGCCGCACCGAAGTCCCTCAGCTGCGCGAGGTCGGCGGGCGCCGTGTCGCCTGCCACTTCGCCGAGCAGCTCGACCTGAAGGGTGTCAGCGCCGCCGTCCGACAGACAACAACGGCCTGACGCCACCGCCCCTTTACGAAAGGCCCAGCATGTCCGACAAGCAAGGTATGTCCCGGCGCGGGTTCGTGCGGAACAGCGCGCTGATCGGCGGCCTCGCCGCCCTCGGTGGCGCGCTGCCCACCGCCACCGCCGCGGCGACCAGCTCGACCTCCGCCGTCCCGCGCGCGGGCGCACGCTCCGCGGCCGGCGTGGTCGACATCCCCAACCGCTACGGCAAGCCGTTCTCGGTGGCCGACGACGAGCTGTTCATCTTCGCGGTGAACTTCAAGCCGTTCGAGCTGGGCGGCGACGACGCCGGGCGGGAGGCGACGCGCTACTTCAACGCCGTGTTCGGCGACGCGATCCGGGCCAAGTTCCCGAACGTGAAGGTCAAGTACGCGACCTGGGACTATCCGATCCGGTACGAGGACCTCGCCAAGGCCGGCCGGGTGCCGGACCTGATCATCGAGGACCCGCGGACCCGGATCGACCGCGACCTGGAGCCGCTCGGCTGGGTCCAGGACATGACCCCGCTGGTGCAGCAGGCCGGTATCGACCTGTCCGCGCTGAACCTGGGCTCGGTCGAGCTGGTCAAGTCCCGCTCCGACGGCGGTCTGTACGGCGTCCCGGTGTTCATCGACGAGCACGTGCTGCTCTACAACAAGCTGATCTTCGACAAGTTCGGGGTCCGGTACCCGCGGGTCGGGTCGACGTACGACGACATCTACAAGACCGCGAAGTCGCTGACCCGGCAGGACGGGATCGACCACTACAAGGGCTTCATGCAGCACCCGGACAACTACCTGGCGCTGAACCAGCTCGGCCTGTACCCGTTCGTGCCCGGCAGCAGCGAGCAGCCGGCGCCGGAGGACGTCAAGGTCAACCTGACCACGGCGGAGTGGAAGCAGGTCGCCTACAACATGAACCGGTTCCTGCAGCTACCGGGGAACACGTTCACCACGGTGGACGACTTCTTCAAGGGCGACATGAGCTTCCCGGGTCACCTGGCGATGGCGGTGCACACGCTGTCGAAGCTGAACGCCTACGCGCTGAACCCGCTGTACGTCGAGGAGGACGACGCCGAGGACTACGCCGGGTGGGCCAAGAGCGTGAAGATCGGCGTCACCTCGATGCCGGTGCTGTCCCGCGGCTCCACCGCGATCTACCAGCCGAACGCCCGGGCCGCCTTCATCCCGCCGCAGTCGGCGCACAAGGAGCAGTCGCTCGAGATCATCAAGTACCTGGTGTCGGAGGAGATCCAGACCCGGATCTCGTCGTACGGCGTCAAGGCTGTGCTGCAGACCGACGCGGTCGTCAACGCCTTCGGTACGGCGCTGCCCGAACTGCGCGGGATCGACACCTCGGCCGTGTACTGGGGTGACAACGCGGTGGTGAAGAACTACCAGAACACCGAGTACTGGGACATCCCGCTGTACAAGGTGTTCCGCCAGCACGTGCTGATCGACGGCATGGACGTCGACTCGTCGCTGCAGGTCGCCGAACAGGTCGACATCCCCAACTACATCAAGGCCCAGGCTGCCGCAGGACTCACATGGTGACCGATCCCCGCTTCGACGGTGTGCTGAGGGACGGCTCGGCGCTGCTGCCGACGCTGCATCCGGGCGACAGTCACGCCGCCACGCTGGTGGAGACACCGGCCGGCGATCTGCTGTGTGCCTGGTTCAACGGTCCGGGGGAGGGCGAGCCGGACACGAACATTGTGCTGTCCCGCCTCCCCGCCGGCTCCACCACCTGGACTGTGCCGGAGCCGATGTCCGCCGACCCGGAACGCTCCGAGCAGAACCCGCTCCTGTTCGTGCTGCCCTCGGGGGAGGTGTGGTTGCTCCACACGTCCAACGAGCCGCACGACCAGTCCACTTCGCGCGTGATCCGCCGGGTCTCCCGCGACGGCGGTCTCACCTGGGGTCCGGGGGAGGTGATGTTCGACCGGCTCGGCAGCTTCATCCGGAACCCGATCGTTGTGCTCAGCAACGGTGACTGGTTGCTCCCGGCGTACGACTGTGACAAGAACGGAGAGACCACGGTCGTCCAGCTGAGCTCGGACGGCGGCCGCACCTGGACGCCGGGCGACCTGCCGGAGGGGTTGGGGCAGGTCCAGCTGAGTGCAGTGGAGATCGCACCGGGCGAGCTGCTCGGCTACTTCCGCAGCCGCGCCGCGGACCGGATCCACCGCTCGGTCTCCAAGGACTACGGCCGGACCTGGTCGGCGCCGGAGCGTACCGCGCTGCCGAACAACAACTCCGCGATCCAGGTGCTCCGGCTGGCCGACGGCCGGCTCGTCCTGGTCTTCAACGACTCGTCGGCCGAGCGGGACCAGTTCCGGTGGGTGCCGGACGGCCAAGGCGGCGTACGGCGGAAGACGCTGCGGACTCCGCTCACGCTGGCACTGTCCGAGGACGACGGCGCCACCTGGCCGTACTGGCGCAACCTGCAGGTGCAGGACGAGGAGTACCGCGACAACGAGTTCGGGTACTCGTACCCGACGCTGCTGCAGACCCGCGACGGACGGCTGCACGTCGCGTACTCCTACCTGCGCAAGACCATCAAGCACGTGATCCTCTCGCCGGAGTGGATCGAGGCGGGAGACCGACTTCCATGAGCACTGTCGAGCAGTGGGGGCTGCACGAGGTCACCTACGCCGGGCCGTCGGAGGGCAACCCGTTCGCGGACGTCGTACTGCGGGTGTCGTACCGCTACCGGAACCGGGTGGTGACCGTCGACGGCTTCTACGACGGGGACGGGGTCTACCGGGCCCGCTTCTCGCCGGACCGGGTCGGCCGGTGGGACTACGTCACCTCCAGCTCAGCCCCCGAGCTCGACGGGCACCGCGGTTCGTTCGAGTGCGTCCCGCCCGGCCCTGGCAACCACGGGCCGGTCGGGACGCACGGCGCGCACCACTTCGCGTACGCCGACGGCACGCGCTACGACTGCATCGGGACGACCTGTTACCACTGGACCTACGAGTCCAAGGAGATCCAGGAGCTCACGCTCGCATCGTTGCGTTCGGCGCCTTTCGACAAGGTGCGGATGTGCCTGCTGCCGACCGAGGGTATGCGGCCGGAGCGGTTGCCGTTCGTCGGGACCACGCCTGGTTCGGTCGACGTGGGCCGCTTCGATCCGGAGTTCTTCCAGCACTTCGAGGGCCGGGTCGCGGACCTGCTCTCGTTGGGTATCCAGGCAGATCTGATCCTGTTCCACCCCTACGACCGGGGTGTCTGGGGCTTCGACCGGATGACGCCGGCGCAGGACGAGGCGTTCCTGCGCTACGTGGTCGCCCGGCTGGCGGCGTACCGCAACGTCTGGTGGTCGCTGTCGAACGAGTACGACTTCAACCACGAGAAGACGATCGCGGACTGGGACCGGCTGCTGCAGCTGGTGCAGCGGTTCGACCCGTACCAGCGGCTGCGGTCGATCCACAACGGGACCAAGATGTACGAGGTCTTCACGCCGTACGACTTCAGCAAGCCGTGGATCACGCACCAGAGCGTGCAGCACTGGGACGGCGCCGAGGTCGCCGCGTGGCGGGCCTGTCCGAAGCCGGTGGTGATCGACGAGATCGGCTACGAGGGCAACGCCGGGCGCCGGTGGGGCAACCTGACTGCTGCCGAGCTCGTGCATCGCTTCTGGCAGGGAATGACGCTCGGCGGGTACGTCGGCCACGGCGAGTCGTTCGTCGACCGCGAGACCCGGGCATGGATCTCGATCGGCGGTCGCTTGTACGGCGAAAGCAGTCCGCGGATCGCCTTCCTGCGGGACGTGATGGCCGGCGCACCGCGGCTGCCGGACGGCAACGTCGATCCGGCGCGCTGCGTCCTGCACTACCTGGGCGACCGGCAGCCGTCGTACGTCGAGCTCGACCTACCGGATGCGTCGTACAGCTTCGAGCTGATCGACACAGTTGCCATGACCATCACACCCCTCGACTCCTACTCCGGGCGCTGCCGCATCCCGCTGCCGGCCCGCCCGTACCTAGCCCTGCGAGGCACTCGATGACAGAAGTAGAGCGCTGGGGGATCTTCGAACTGCCGGCCGATGGACCGGTCGAGTTCCAGCACGAGTCCGGGGCGGGTACCTACGCTGAGCCGTTTCTCGATGGGGACCGCCGGCTCATCCGCTTCATGCCGAGCCTCGAAGGCACCTGGCACTACACGGGCGCCGTCTCGGGCACCTTCACGTGTACGCCTGCGACGACCCCGGGTCCGGTGCGCCGCTCCGGGACCACGCTGCGCTTCGCCGACGGCACGCCGTACCACCCGTTGACGACCACGTGGTTCGGGACGGCGGACAACTGGCCTGAGGCATGCCGTGCGCTGGCCGCCTCACCCTTCAACCGCGTCCGCCTCCGCGCACCCCTCGACGTGCAGGTGCAGGACCTCTTGGCCGTCGACATGGCCGCTGAGATCCTGGTCGACTCGTTCGATCCCGAGGTGGTCAACCGGCTCGCCGCGTACCGCAACCTCACCTGGTGCATCGAGAATACCGCCGACGTGCGTGCGGTGGCCGAGCAGATCGCGGAGCACGACTCCGGCCGTCATCTCATCTCCGCCTACGCGGAGGCCGACCCCGGCGTGCCCTGGCTCACCCACCTCAGCGTCCCGCTGGATAACCTCCGTGGTGTGTCCGCACTCCGACGCGACTACGACAAGCCAGTCCACGTGGACGCGTGCGGCTACGAGGGCAACGGCTCCACTCCGGACACCAGCCTGACCGCTCAGGAGATGCTCACGCGCATCTGGGAGGGGACCGTCCGCGGTGCCTACGTGACGCATGGCGAGTGGTACGTCGACCACGCGAGCGGACCGTGGTCGGACGGGGGAGTGCGGCCGACCGGTGTCGCCGCCCAGCGCCTGCGGTTGCTGCGCGAGGTGCTGGACGAGCTGCCCGATGGTGTGGAGCCGATCGACGACTACCGGGACGCTCCGACGCTCGCCGTACCGGGGAGCTACTACCTGCAGTACCTCGGCGAGCACCAGTTTCCGGACCGCACGTTCAGCCTGCCGGCGGGGACCTACCAGGTGGAGGTCCTGGACGTCTGGAACCACAGTGTCCGCCGTACTGTCGAGACCGTCGCCGAGTCGCTGACCGTGCGGCTGCCGGGGACGCAGTACCAGGCCATCCAGATCCGGCGGACCGCCTGATGCCTGCACTGACCTCGGGCGACCGCACTGCGGAGCTCCGGAGAACTCCGGCCGGCGTGGTCCTTCACCTCGGTCGTACCGGCGCCACCACCTACGTTGAGCGGCCGATTGCGGAGCTGTTGACGTGCTCGGCGGGCCGCCCGTGGCAGCCGAACGCCATGCAGCCCGAGGGCTGGTGGATCTCCCGCCGCCCCGGCGAGCACCGGGCCGGTTGCCGCACCGGGCCGGTCGCCGTCGAAGTCCGGCTGTCGTTCGACGAGGCCGACCGCTTGAACCTCGAGTTGCGCTGGCGCAACACCGGGCAGCGCCGGTTGGGTGACCTCGCCGTCGGCCTGCTGCTCGACCTCGGCCGACTCACCGACTGCCAGATCACGCTGCCCGGCCTGATCTACAACGACAACCCGTCCGCCGACCCGGCCCGCGCCATTCCGCGGATCGGACCGGCGCCGGGCGGCGGCTTCATCGCCGAGGAGGACCGGCTGCCGATCCCCTGCGTCAACCTCGAGTGGCGTGCCGGACGCGAACGCCGCTGGCTGAGCGTCTTCTCCCGCCCGGCCGCACGCCGTTCGGCCGACGGACTCGTGCGGTACGGCTCGCTCGGACTGATCCGACGCGAGGGGCCGGTTGTCGCGGCATTGAGCGGCGCGCTGATGTTCGACGGCAAGCAGGACGTGCGCTACGTCAGCAAGGCCGAGACCGAGTCGACCGACGACGGCTACCTGACCCTGCTGCCGGGCGAGGTCTACACCCAGCAGTTGGTGTTCGACTGGGGTCCGCAGGAGTTCCGCGGGCATGCGTTCCGGCAGCTCGTCCGGACTGGCCGATCGCTCTTCGACTCGCCGGGCGCCGCGCCGCTCGACCTGGACGAGATCATCGCGCGGAAGACCGTCGCGCTGGACAACCGCTGGTACCGCGACGGAACCGTCGCCGGATACACCAAGTTCAGCGACGTCGCCGGCAATGGACCGGTCAAGGCCCGGCACTTCCTCTACGGCTGGACCGGCCAGGCGCTGAAGCTGGCCTGGTGCGACGCCCGGCTCGGCTTCGAGTCGGGGGATCGGACCCGGATCGACCGGTGCCGCGCGGCCGTCGAGTTCTACCTGGCCGGCAGCTCGACACGCACACCCGGCCTGCGGCACAACGCGTACCAGGTCGGCAGCCGCCGCTGGACGAGCTTCCGCTCCGGCGGCCGCGCGATGGTCTCCAGCCGTGCGTACGGCGAGACGATCGCCGACCTGGCCGAGATCATCGCGCTGTTCCGCTCCCACGACGAACCCGTGCCGCCGTCCTGGCCGGACGCGCTGGTCGCCTCCCTGAAGTTCCTCCGGACGGCGTTGCTCCCGGACGGCACGTTCCCGCTCGGCTGGCGGCTCGACGGCACCCCGTCGTCGACCGCGGTCTCGGCGGCCGGCATCCCGTGCGTCCTGGCTGCGTTGAAGGCGTCCGCCGTACTGGACGACTCGTGGTTGTTGTCGGAGGCAACGACGTGGCTGACGCGCTACCACGGGCAGCACGCGCGGACCTTCGACCGGCCGTTCGCCCGCTCCACGTTGGACGCGGCCTGCGAGGACAAGGAAGCGGGGATGTACTACTTCCTCGCCGCGTACGAGCTCTACCGCCTCACCGGCGACGACCTCTACGCCTCCTGGGCCGAGGTCGCCGCGGACTGGCTCCTCACCTGGGTCTACGTCTGGTCTCCCGAACAGGACCTCGACGCACCCCTCCGCGCCCGCGGTTTCAACGCAGTCGGCTGGCCCACCGTCAGTGTCCAGAACCACCACTTGGACGTCTTCTTCCCCACCTCGGAACTGCACGAGTTCGGCCGCCTCACCGCCAACCCGCACTACCTCCACGCCGCCGAGACCACCCTCTACGCCATGTCCCAAACCATCGCCGGCCATCCCGGCGACTGGGGCTTCGAGATCGTCGGCGAGCAAGGCGAAGCCGTCTTCCAAACCCACTGGCAACGCCGAGGCCACGCCAACACCTGGAACCCCTCCTGGGTGATCGCCGTCCCCCTGGCCAACGCCCTCCGCCTCCGCGAGCCCACCGAATGACCGATCACCACGTCACGGACTACGGCGCTCGCGCGGAGTCCGACTGCACTGCGGCACTCGAACGAGCAATCCAAGCCTGTGAACTCACCGGTGGCCGGGTCGTGGTTCCTGCCGGCACCTACCTCACCGGACCGATCCGGCTCCGCAGCAACGTCGAACTCCATCTGGCGGCCGGCGCGACCCTCCGGTTCCTCACCGACCCCGCGTCGTACCCGATCGTCCGGACCCGTTGGCAGGGGATCGAGTGCCTCAGCCACTCACCGCTGATCTACGCGTACGACGAAGTGAACCTCGCCGTCACCGGCCCCGGCACCCTGGACGGCGGCGCCTCCCCGGACAACTGGTGGCGCGACACCAAGCCGGTCGCAGACTGGAACCGCCTGCTGCAAATGGTCGCCGCCGACGTCCCGGTCGAGGAGCGTCATTTCTCACCAGGTCACGGCTTTCGGCCGAGCTTCCTCCAGCCGTACCGCTGCCGCCGCGTTCGCATCGAGGACGTCCGGATCATCAATGCCCCGATGTGGGTCGTCCACCCGGTGCTCAGCTCCGACATCGTCGTACGCGGGATCACCGTCGACAGCCGCGGCCCGAACAACGACGGCTGCAACCCCGACTCCTGCCGCGACGTCGTGATCAGCGGCTGCTCGTTCGACACCGGTGACGACTGCATCGCGATCAAGTCCGGCCGCGACGCCGACGGCCGCCGGGTCGCCGTACCCTGCGAGAACATCGTCATCGAGAACTGCCGCTTCGGCACCGGCCACGGCGCCGTCACCATCGGCAGCGAAACCAGCGGCGGCATCCGCAACGTCGTAGCCCGCGACCTGCACTTCACCGGCCCGCACCTCGACCACGCCCTCCGCCTCAAAACGAACTCCCATCGCGGCGGCCGCATCGAACACATCGACCTCCGCGACTCCCGCGCCGACTCCCTCACCGGCGCCGCCATCCTCATCGACACCCACCACGCCGACCCCCACCTCACCGGCGCCCACCACCCCACCGTCCGGGACATCTCCATCTCCGGCCTGCACATCCGCAACGCCCCCAGCACGCTGGAGGTCCGGGACACCCCACAGTCCCCAGTCCACAACCTGACCCTCACCACTGCCCCAGCCCTCCACGGAGTCAGCCGCACGGGTTGAGACCAGGGGGAGGGTGGACCCGGCGCACCGTCCGGGCCCGACCCAGTCGGTGGCTACGTGGTGCGGAAGGTTTCGAGGAGGTTGGGTGCGCCTAGTTGGCCCGGTTTCAGGAGGATCGAGAGGGCGTGTGCGGCGGGGGTGGGGGCGGTTGAGCGGCACTCCACGACTCCGTTGCCGAAGGTGGGGTCGGTAGTGGTCAGTTCCAGGGCGGTGATGCCCAGGTTGCGGAGGACGCGGCCTGAGGTGTCGCCGCCGGCTACGACCAGGCGGCGTACAGCGGTTTGCCGGGTGACTGTGTGGATGATCTCGGCCAGGGCGGATGCCAGGTGGGGAAGGGATTCCGTGGCGGGGCGGTCGGCGTGGCCGGTGTGGACTACGACGCCAGGGGCGCCGGATCGAAGGCTGGCTACGGCAGCGGCCGCGGTGGGCTCGGTGTCGGTCAGTTGCAGGATGGTCCATCCGGCGGCCGCGGCTGCTGCGATTTGGTCAGCGGTTCGGCTCGACTGGCTACCGGAGACGCCCAGGACCTGTGGGTGGTGGGATGCTGGGGTCGCCAAGGGCATGGTCGCAGTGTCGTGGGGGTCCGGCGCGGTGGCGTGAGGGTCCGGCTCGGTGGACTTTGTTGCAGAGCTGGCGGCGAGGCTCAGTCCGACGGCGCGGGACAGGCCGCCGGAGCCGATGGTGAAGGTGGGGGAGCCGTTGCTGGATGCAACGAGGGTGCGGCCCAGTAGCTGGAGGTCGGCGTCGGTCAGGGCGTCGAGGATGACCGCGTCGGCGGTCTGGTGGGAGTAGCTGTCGGGGAGATCGGCGTACGAGGTCAGGTGGAGGGCGTCGATCGGGAGGGTGGTTTGGGCTGCTACGTGGCGGCGGAGGTCGGATTCGGGCATGGGGGTGGCTGGGTGGTTGGACATGGTGGGTTGGCGGTCCAGGCGGTGGACGGTGCCGGACTCGGCGGCGAAGTGGTGGCTGAAGACGGTGTAGCGGCCCAGTTCGGGTTGGGCGGCGAGGATCGGTACGGGGGCGGCGCCGAAGAGGGAGCGGCCTACCTCGAGGGCGCGGCCGATGCTGCCGAGCGTTGGTGAGGAGTCGGCGGTCGAGCAGATCTTGTACTGCACGACGCGCGGGTTGAGGTCGCGCAGGGCGGTGAGGATCGGGCGGATCTCGGCTTCCTGCTCGTCCGGTCCGAGTGAGCGCGCGATGCCGGCCACGCCGATGACGTCATAGCGTTCCGCCAACGCGCGGAGCTCGGCCACAGGTGGCAGGTCGACCAGGAGGATCGATCGGAGGCCGCAGCGAGCGAACTGTCGCAGCGCGTCTGTCGAGCCGGTGAAGTCGTCCCCGTAGAAGGCAGCTTCAAGCATGGGGTGATCAGAAGGTTTCGAGGGCTTGGCGTAGGGCGGGGGTGGTGGCGGCTGCCGCGGTCAGGTCGTCGCCGTTGACCGCGCAGTGCCAGGCGGTTCGCATGGCGGTGACGCCGGCGGCTGGACCAGCAGGGTGGCCGTGGATTCCGCCGCCGGCCAGGACGAGGAGGTCGGTGGTGTTGGTGCGACGGTAGGTCTCGGGTGCCAGGCCGGGGGACTGGCCGGAGGAGAGGACCGGGAGGGTTTCGTAGGTGTTGAGCCGGGTCGCGGCGTCATCGAAGAGGGGTTGCTGGACGGCGGTGATCGAGCGGAGGACCTCGTCGTCGGTTTCGTAGAACTTGTTGGACAGGCCGTTGGTGTGGAGGTGGTCGGCGCCGGCCAGCCGGGCCAGTTTGGACCAGGCGACGAAGTCGATACCCAGGCCGGGGGCTCTGGTGAAGACGCCGGTCATCGCGCGGTGGCCGTGGATGGGGAGTTCGCAGCGTTCGCGGAGCCAGGCGAGTCCGGCGAGGCCGACCAGGTTGACGCAGACCATCACGCAGGTGCCGCCGGCGTCGCGGACCAGGTCGTGGTTGGCCGCCATCCGGTCGAGGTCGTCGGTGATGTTGAACGCGTACATCGGCCGCCGCCCGGTGCGCGCCGCGACCTTGTCCAGCTCCTCGGACACCACCGCCACCCGATCGGCGAGCGGTGAGTGCGGCGGGTTGCCCATCAGTTCGTCGTCCTTGATGAAGTCGATCCCGGCCTCGGCGAGCTCGCGGACGACGATCCGCAGCTCCTCGACCGGCAACCCGATACTGGGTTTCACGATCGTCCCGAGCAGTACGCCGTCCGGCCGCTGCAACAGCTCACGCGTCCCACTCACGCCGTACTGCGGACCCGGATAGCGCTCGGCGAACGCCAACGGGAGCTCGAGGTCCAGCAGCCGGATCCCGGCCAGCTGACGAAGCTCGAACAGGTTCCCCGCGACGGCAGCCAGCAGGTTGGGCAACGACGGGCCGAAGTTCTCCAGGCCGAAGGAGATGCGAACCCGGCCACGGCGTCGGCGCGCGCCGGGAACCCGGACCGCACCGGGGAGGTCGGCGTGGGCGGGATCGGCGGTGTCTGCCGGTGGCAGCTCGTCCACGGAGACCACCCGGGCCGCGAACCGCTCCCGCAGCTCCGTGGTTTCCCGGGCTACAGCGACGAACGTCCCCGTCGACTGCTCACCCGCGATCACCTCCGCCGCGTCCTCCAGTGGGAGGTAACTCTCGACGAGGTACGTCGCCACCACCTCGGGCCGGCCGCTCATCGGGTCGGGTCAATCTGCAGCTTGAGGTGA
The DNA here is from genome assembly GCF_053592935.1 of Kribbella sp. NPDC002412. Lineage (NCBI taxonomy): Bacteria > Bacillati > Actinomycetota > Actinomycetes > Propionibacteriales > Kribbellaceae > Kribbella > Kribbella sp. NPDC002412. Next base: position 31,039 of record NZ_JBSFBL010000036.1, on the reverse strand, counting down.
TCGGTGCCGGAATCCATGGCCTCGAGGACCTCCGGGGTTTGACCCAAGGCGAACGTCTCGGTGACGTAGGGACGGACATCCAGCACGCGGTCGTTCACCAAGCGAGCCGCTTGATGGAAGTCAGCAGGGGTGTAGATGGTCGAGCCCTGAAGGGTGATCTCCTTCAGCACGGCTGGATTGAGATCGACGGTCAGCGGACCGGCAAACATCGGCAGCAGGACCACCCGCCCGCGCGGACGAGTCAACGCAAGAGCCTCAGCCAGACAACTCGGATGGCCGGACGCGATCACAACGACATCGAAGCCGCCGCCGGTGAGGGTGGAGGCGGCAGCTGGCAGGTCGACGTCCCGAGGATCGACCACGTGCGGAACGCCCTGCCCAGCAAGGAACGAGCGGTTGTAAGGCTTCACATCGCTCACCAGCACTGTCGACGCACCACGGATCCGGCTGACCGCGGCGACCAGGCTGCCGATCGGTCCACCGCCGAGCACGGCGACGGAGTCGCCGGCATCCACGCCCCACGTGCAGTGCCATGCGACGGCCAAGGGCTCGATCAATGCGCCCTCGTCGTACCCAACGCTGTCGGCCAACGGCACGAGCACGCGCCCAGGGGCGGCGAAGTACTCACTCAGCATCCCCGGCCACCCACCGCCAGGCACCCGTTTCCCAGCACACAGATGTGGATGCCCGGCCTCACACCGCGCGCACTCCCAACACGACAAGGCAGGCAGCACGGCGACCCGATCGCCCACCGCGAAACCAGGATCGGACGAGGCAACCACCTCCCCCGCGCCCTCATGCCCCAGCACGACCGGCGGCTTCCGGAACGGATGATGCCCGCGCCAGGTGTGCAGGTCCGACCCGCACAACCCGACCGCGTGCATCCGGAGCAGCACGCCGTCCGCCAGCGCCGGATCCGGTACCTCGGCCACGACAACCTGACGCGGCTCCTCGAGCACTGCTGCTCTCATCGTCGTCCTCCTCGAAGTGAAGTCCCGCAAGTCTCCGCCGTAGAACGTCAAGAAAACAAGGCCGATCAGCCAGCCTGTGGATAGAGCGTTGACATCGCCTCCGCCAAGGGTAAAGGTTTTCCTCATGGTGACGATCCCGGCGACCCTTTTGCTCGAAGAGCGGGCCGCGCTGGCGATGAACGCGGTGACCGGCCTGGCCGACGACGACCTGGACGGCATCCCGTTCTTCAGCGCGAACCTGCTGGCCCGCCCGGCCCGGCTCGACCACGGTGACTGGGACTACGGCTCCAGTCACGGCCGGCTGACCGACGCGTACCTGCTCGCGAAGCAGATGACCGGCGGCACGGACTGGGACCCGCAGTGGGAGAAGATCGCCGACCGCTACCGGCAGACCCTGTTCGACCTGCTGCACGAGGACGGCCTGACCTACCGCCGCGAGCACGCGCGCGGTCACTGGAAGGCGAACGCCAACCTGATCGACCAGCGCGCGACCCTGCTCGCCCTGACCACAACCGTCGTCGCCACCGGCGACCCGGAAGCCAAGCGAGCTGCGGACAACCAGGTCGCAGCCCTGAAGCGCATCGCGATCAAGGAACGCGACGTCTGGTTCTACCCCGCGTCGGAGTACACCACCGCAGGCTGGCCGTCCTCCAACGCGATCGATCTGCACCTCGCACCGGACCCGGCGTCGTTCTCCGGCCGCCTGATCATGCCGCTGCTGCGCTACCACCAGGCGACCGGCAACCAGGACGCGCTGGAGCTCTGCGAGTGGTTCGCCCGGCTCATCGTCGAGAAGAGTGGCGTCTACCTCGAGGACGGCAGCTTCAACCCGGCTCGCGCCTACCGCAGCGGCCACTTCCACACCCGCGTCGGCACGCTCGAAGGTCTCGCCCGGCTGGCCAGACACACCGGCGACCACGGCCTGACCGAGTTCACCCGCCGCAGCTACGACTGGGTGCTCACCCAGGCCACCAGGTTCGGCTGGACCCCAGGCGACCTCGCCGACCAGCGCTACGAGCACGAGACCTGCTCCTTGGTCGACCTCATCGGCCTCGGTACGACGCTCGCCGGCAGCGGACTCACGTCGTACTGGCCGGTGGTGGAGCGGTTCGTCCGCAACCACCTGGCCGCGTCGCAACTGCAGGACGTGAGCTGGGTGCAATGCGCTCCGGACCGGTCGGAGGACATCCCCGGCTGGCGGACCTACGTCGACGTGGGTGAGCGCGTGCTGGGTGCCTTCTGCGGGTACGGCGCTCCCAACGACTACGTGTCCGACGTACCACTGGGCCGTGGGCACACCAACGACGTCCAGGCCTGCTGCGTCGGCTCCGGCGTCCGTGGCCTGTTCTGGGCGTGGAACAGCATCGTCACCGGTGACAGCAACCTCACCAGAGTCAACCTGCTCCTCACCCGCGCACACCACACGGTCGACGTGGTCAGCCACCTGCCGGTCGAAGGCAAGGTCGAGCTGACAGTCAACGAGCCAGTGGACGAGCTGCGCGTCAGAGTCCCCGAGTGGGCAGGCTACGCACGCCTCAAGCTGCAGCGTGGTGACGAGGAGCGCAGCGGCGCTGAACGCATCTGGGCGCCCGACGGCTACCTGTCCATCCCCCAGCCGCGCAAGGGCGAGCGGATCGTGGTGACGTTCCCGATGGTCGAGCAGACCACCACTGAGCTCGCGGCCGGCAACGAGTTCCGGACCACCTGGCGCGGCGACGACGTGATCGCGATCGACCCGCCGGGCCACGCCCGGCCCATGTACGGCGACCGCCCGGAGCACGCCGGCGGTCTGCGTGACTACGAGCTCCACCGACCCGAAACGGAGTGGTCTTGGTGACAAGCGAGGCAACCGGCTGGCTGCTGACCGATCCACCCAGCGTCCCGGCCCTGACGCCGTACGACCTGCGCTGTGAGCACCGGGTGGAGCCGCTCGGCATCGGCAGCGACCGGCCACGGTTCAGCTGGCGGCTGGCCTCGCCGGTGCGTGGTGACCGGCAGGACGCGTTCCGGATCCGCCTGGAGCGCGACGGCGTCCAGGTGTGGGACAGCGGCTGGCTGACCGACGAGCAGACGTACGTCGACCACGGCGGCGCACCGCTGACGTCGCAGACCGACTACGTGTGGCGGCTGGAAGTGCGCGACGTAGAAGGGAAGGTCTGCGAGGCCTCAGCGACGTTTGCCACCGGCATCCTCCACCCGGAGGAGTGGCAGGCCCGCTGGATCGAGCACGACTACGAGACCGACCCGTACTTCGAGCCACCCGTCGACCGCGACGAGCCCCGCACGGTGCGCCAGGCCACCATCGCCGCCCCCCGCTACTACCGTCGGTCCTTCGACCTGCCGAAGCCGATCAGCAGAGCACGCGTCTACGCGACCGCTCACGGCCTCTACCAGCTCCAAGCCAACGGCCGGCGAGTCGGCAACGACGAGCTGACCCCCGGCTGGACCGACTACCGCTACCGCCTCGCCTACCAGACGTACGACGTCACCGACCTGCTCCAAGAAGGCGAGAACGTCCTAGGCGCAGTGCTCGGCGAGGGCTGGTGGTCCGGGTACGTCGGCTGGGACACCCGCAGCCACGCACACCACTACGGCAAGAAGCCCCAACTGCTCGCGCAGCTCGTCGTCGATCACACCGACGGCTCGCAGACCGTTATTGCGACCGACAACCGCTGGGTCGAGCGCACCGGACCACTGCGGTTCGCCGACCTGCTGATGGGGGAGTCGTACGATGCCCGCCTGGAGCTGGGCGACTGGTCGAGCCCCGGGTATGACGCCGCCGGCTGGGCGCCGGCCGGTGACGTCGGAGCGGACATATCGACATTGGTTGCCGCCAGCACCGACCCGGTCCGGGTGACCGAGGACCTCCCGGCCGTCGCAGTGACGCGCAACGGCGACCGCTACATCGTCGACCTCGGGCAGAACATCGCCGGCCGAGTCCGCCTGCGCGTGCGCGGCGCCGCGGAGGGCGATCGGATCCGGCTGCGGCACGGCGAGATGCTCGAGTCCGACGGCGGCCTCTACACCGCCAACCTCCGGACCGCCGACGCGACGGACTACTACGTCAGCGCGGGCGGCGCGGAGGAGTTCTTCGAGCCGGTGTTCACCGTGCACGGCTTTCGGTACGTCGAAGTCGACGGCTACCCGGGTGAGCTCACGACGGCCGACGTCACCGGCCGGGCGCTGCACTCGGACACCCCGGTCGCCGGGCGCTTCGAGTGCTCCGACGCAGGCGTCAACCAGTTGCTGAGCAACATCCGCTGGGGCCAGCGCGGCAACTTCGTCAGCGTGCCGACCGACTGCCCGCAGCGCGACGAACGCCTCGGCTGGACGGCGGACGCCCAGATCTTCCTGCCGACCGCGGCGTACCAGGCCGACGTCCTGACCTTCTTCGAGAACTGGATGGCCGATCTCGCCGTCGCACAGACCGGCGAAGGCGCGATCCCGGACGTCATCCCGCACGTGATCACCGGTCGCCACGGCACACCCGCCTGGGCCGACGCCGCGACCATCGTCCCGTGGACGCTCTACCGGACGTACGGCGACGAACGCGTCCTGAAGCAGTCCTGGCCGACGATGCGACGCTGGGTCGACTACGTGCACGAGGCCAACCCGGACCTGATCTGGCGCAAGCGGACCAGCGGCCACTACGGCGACTGGCTGCAGGTCGGCGTACGGACGGATCGGGACGTGCTGGCAACGGCGTACTTCGCGCGCAGTGCAGAGCTCACCGCCGCGGCGGCGCGAGTGATCGGGCTGCACGACGAGGCAAAGCGGTACGGCGAGCTGCGGGAGCGGATCGCGGCCGCGTTCGTCCGGGAGTTCGTGGATGCCGACGGCAAGGTCCGGGGTGACACGCAGACCGGCTACTTGCTGCCGTTGGCGTACGGGCTGCTGCCGGAGGAGCATGAGCAGGCGGCGGTCAAGCACCTGGTCGCTGATCTGGAGGCGCGTGGCCGGGCGTTGACGACTGGGTTCGCGGGTGTGGCGTTGCTGTGCCCGATCCTGGCCAAGTACGGACATGTCGAGCTCGCGTACGACCTGCTGCACGACGACCGGTACCCGTCCTGGGGTTACTCGATCCGGCACGGCGCGACGACGATCTGGGAGCGCTGGGACGGCTGGACGGAGGAGAACGGGTTCGGCCCGGTGGCGATGAACTCGTTCAACCACTACTCACTCGGCTCGGTCGGCGAGTGGCTGTACGGCGGGGTCGCCGGCATCGACCAGGCCGAGGACTCGATCGCCTTCCGTGAGCTGGTGATCCGACCGCGGCCGGGTGGCCGGTTGACGTGGGCCGAGGGCGCCTACGACACACCGACTGGGCGGGTGTCCACACGGTGGGAGGTGAGCGATGGCACGTTCACGCTGGCGGTGGTGGTCCCGCCGGGGACGACGGCGACCGTTCACGTGCCGACGAGCGACCCCGAGTCGGTCCGGGAGTCGAAGCGGCCGGCGGCCGAGCAGGACGGGGTCGAGGTGCTGGAGTCGGCCGATCGGACCCTGGTGTGCCGGGTCCCGTCAGGAAGCTACAGCTTCACCGCCGCGGCCTGAGCCGGGCCAGCGCTCAGCTGGATGTCCGCCGGCGCTTTGGAGCGCGGGCCGTCGAGGCCCGCACGACCAGCTCGCCGGTCAGGTGAGTGGTGTTGGCCGGGGCCGTCGGGCCGAAGTGTTGCCAGGCCAGGCGGCCCAGCTCGACGGTGGAGACGGCGTACGTCGTGAGGCCGGGGTCGGTGTGGGCGCTCATCGGCGCGTCATCGACTCCGGCCACCGACAGGTCGTCCGGGACACGCACGCCCAACTCACGCAACCGGCTGAGCACCCCGACGGCCACGTGGTCGTTGAAGGCGATCAGCGCGGTCGGGTGGTGCGTGAGTGCCTCGTCGACCGCGACGTAGCCGTCCCGAAGCGCCGAGCCGCAAGGCACCCGGATGATGGTCTGGCCGGCTGCCTCGGCGACCCGGAAACCGCGCTGGCGCTGCTGGTCCGACCAGGCGTTGGGCGGGCCCTCGAGGTAGACGATCCGCTTGTGGCCGAGTGATCCGAGGTGCTCGCACAGCAAGCGGACGCCGTGGTGGTAGTCGACGACCACGGCTCCCACCGACGGATGCCGCAGTACCCGGTTGATCAGAACCAGCTTGCGGCTGGCGGCGGCAACCTCCTTCAGTCGCGGTGCGCTCATCCGTGGCGCGCACAGCAGCAGGCCGTCGACCCAGCGGGCCAGCTCGATCGCCGCACGGTACTCCCGGTCCGGGTCCTCGTCGGTCCCGGCGACCAGGGTGTGGTTCCCGTCGGCGGCGGCCTCGGCCGAGATGCCCTTGAGGATCTCGGCGAAGTACGGGTTGCCCAGATCAGGGGCGACCACGCCGACCGTCTGGCTGCTGCCGCGCAACAGGGTCTGGGCGGCCGGGTTCGGCCGGTAGCCGACCTCGGCGGCCGCGGCCCGGACCCGGTCGGCGACCTGGTCCGAGACCGGCTTGCCGCCGCTGAGCACCCGGGACACGGTCGCGGTGGAGACCTCCGCGAGCCTGGCCACGTCGTGGATCGTCACCCGGCCGGCGCGATCTCTGGTCGACTTTCTCACCGGCTCATTGGACCACGTCCGCGGACGATTCGCTGCCAGCGCAGGCGTGTAAACCTTTTCCTGCCGAATCGTGTCGAGGTCTTGACGCAGGCCGCGAGCGCTGCGACGGTAGCCGAGGAAAAGGATTACCCGCCCACCGCCCCGGGCAGCCGAGCACAAGGTGCTTTCCGAACGGCGGTCCGCGCGAGGAGACCCCCGTGAAAAGACCCTTGATCAGCCTGTGCCTCGTCATCGCGGCCGGGATCGGCCTACTGACCGTTCCAGCCGGTACCGCGACCTCTGCGACCTTCGCGGCCAACCCGGCCACGTTCGGCCCGTTCGACCCGCGGATCGAGCGCGACGGGCACTGGGGCCGTGACGACGACGTGGCGATCACCGTGAACTCCGGCTCGTCGCTGCGGTTCCGCTTCACCGGCGACCGGCTCGGCGCCTGGTTCGACACCGAGTCGATCACCAACCCCGCGCAACTGTGGGTCTCGGTCGACCGCGCCGAGCCCGTCCTGGTCACGGTCGACGAGGACCACAAGGTGTTCGTCGAGGGCCTCGACCCGACCGTCGCCCACACCGCCGAGATCCTGGTCAAGGACGTCGACGGGTACGCGAACCGCTGGACCGTGCCGCTGCAGTCCGGCGTCGTCCTCGAGAAGATCGAGCTCGCGCCGCTGGCCACACTCATCCCGCTGCCGACCAAGGCCGAGCACGGGATCGAGTTCTACGGCGACTCGATCACGCAGGGCGTGATGGCGCTCTGCCCGGAGCTCGGCGCGGACTGCGCCGACGGCACCAAGGCCTACCCGCACCTGGTCGGGAAGGCGTTCGGCGCCGACACGACCCAGGTCGGCTTCGGTAAACAGGGCGTCATCCAGCCCGGCCACGGCAACGTCGGTACGGCGGCGGAGTCGTTCGGCTGGAACCTGGCCGGCTTCCCGGCGGCGCCGTCCGACCCCGGCGCGGTCGTGGTCAACTTCGGCACGAACGACGCGCCGTACCCGAGCAGCGAGTTCACCCCGAAGTACGGCGCCTACCTCGAGCAGGTCCGGGCCGCGAACCCACGCAGCCTGATCCTCGCCATGCGTCCGTTCAACGGCGCCCACGCGGCAGACATCGCGCAGGCCGTCGCGGCGACGAAGGACCGAAGGATCGTGTACGTCGACACGACCGGCTGGCTCGGCGCGGACGACTACAACGGCAGCACCCACCCCAATATCAAGGGCCACCAGGTCGCCGCCGCCAAGCTGACCAAGGTCCTTCAGCGACTGACCGGTTGGAAGACTGCGGGCCCAAGCACTCCCGTCCTGTCACCACAAGGTACGGCGGACGAGACCTGCTCGGACACCACCCTCCGCATGACCTTCCAGGGGCCGGTGCAACTCGGTGTCCAAGGCAAGCTCCGGATCCACCGGGCCGGCGGCGAAGTCGTCGACACCGTTGATCTCGCCGACCTCACGTCGTACCAGCGCTTCGTCGGCGGCGCTCGCTCGGACTACGGGCAGCCGCACACCTGGATGTACGAAGCAGTCACGGTCGACGGCCGGACGGTCTCGATCCATCCGCACCAGCGACTGGCGCCCGGTCAGGTGTACTACGTCACCGTCGATCCCGGCTTCGTCGTCGGGCACCCCGGGATCGACAAGTGGATGTTCCGGACCCGGCACGACCCGGCCTCGGACAGCAAGCTCCAGGTCGGTCCGAACGGCGACTTCTGCACGGTCCAGGCCGCGATCGACTTCGTGGCGGAGGGCAACAAGTCGCGGATCGACGTCGCGCCGGGCTGGTACCGCGAGCTGATCTACGTCTCGCAGGCGAAGCCGGGAATCACGATCGTCGGGGCCGGCGCCGGCCGTACGGTCATCGGCTACCCGAACAACAACCTGCTGAACGGCGACTCCGCGATGGCGAACGTCCCGATCGAGCAGTCCTACTGCCCACGCCGGGTGCTCGCCCAGCCGGACCGCTTCAACTGCTGGCGGGCCGCGTTCGGCGTGGACGCCGACGACTTCACGCTGGCCGACGCGACCGTGCAGAACCTGACGCCGTACCGCGGCTCCCAGGCCGAGGCGTTCCGTGGGAACGGCGAGCGGATCGCGCTCGCCCGGGTCCGGATCCTCGGGTTCCAGGACAGCCTGCGGTTGCAGGGCAAGGGGTTCGTGACCGACAGCTACGTCGAAGGTGACGTCGACTTCGTCTGGGGGACCGGCGGCGTCTTCGTCCAGGACTCCGAGCTGAAGGCGCTGCACGAGGGCTACTACAACCAGGTCCGCAACAGCGACAACGGCCCCGGCAACATCTTCGTGAACGTGCGGCTGACCCGCGGTCCGGACGCGCCCGACGACAGCGTGTTCCTCGGCCGGGTGGAGCTGAACCGGTTCCCGACCAGCCAGGTCGTGTTCATCGACTCGGCGATGGACGGCCATGTGAAGAAGCAGGGTTTCCAGATCACCAACCCCAACGACTGCGCGGCCGCCGGCCAGGTCCGGTTCTGGGAGTACCGCAGCACCGACCTGTCCGGCCGTCCCCTCGACACCAGTGCGCGACTGGCGTGCTCCCGGCAACTCAGTGACGACGAGGCGGCCTGGCTGCGCGACCCGTCGAACGTGTTCGGCGGCTGGCATCCGGTCGTCCCCCGCCCCGAAAGGTGAACCCCTCATGATCAACCGCAGGACCGTCCTCGGCGGCGCCCTCGCCGCGACCGCCGCTACCGGCTGGCCCGCCCAAGCATCAGCGCAGACGCCTACCGGCGAGCGTCCGCATCCGGCTCCAAGGCCGGTCGCTCCCGTGAACGCCGCGATCGCCGCCGAGCACAGCGCGGCGTACAAGACGCTGCCCCAGGCGGTCGTCGGCGTCGATGTCGAGGACCTGATGAAGATCCACACGGCCGCCGACGCGGACGCCCTGCGTCCACAACTGGTCGCACAGGTGTGGAAGGACACCGGCGTGCTGCCGACCGGTCTTCCGACCGTACGGAGTGATGTCGAGACGCCGGCCGAGTTGCCTGCGTTCACCGGCGTACGGCGGTACGACCGGCTCGAGATCGCCATGCCCTTCGGGTACGTCGCGACCGCCTTCGTGGTGGAGCCAGTACGGCGTACCCACCGCCGGGTCGCGTTCTACCACAACGGACACGGCGAACCGCTCGACACCTTGCAGCGGGTCACGCAGGGGTTGCTGGACCACGGGTACGTCGTACTGCTGTTCGCGATGCCGTTCTACCACTGGAACCCGAAGACGCTGCAGGACCCGGTCGAGCCGACGGTGCAGCAGCAGCCGTCGCACAACGACCTCAACCTCTGGGAGTCGGCGTCGTACTCACCGCTGGCGCTGTTCCTGGAGCCGCTCGCTGTGGCGATGAACCACGTGCAGGCGACGTACCGGCCGTCGTCGGTGCAGATGATCGGCCTGTCCGGCGGTGGCTGGGCGACCACGATCTACCCGGCCCTGGATCCGCGGATCACCCGGTCGTACCCGACGGCCGGCTCGCTGCCGTTCTTCGTCCGGCCGGGGTCGCCGAAGCCGAGCCCGACCCGCGGCGACTGGGAGCAGCGGGCCGACAAGCAGCCCGGGTTCTACGGGCTCGCCGACTTCCCGGACATCTACGCGCTGGGCTCGGTCGGGCGGAACCGCCGGCAGTTGCAGATCCTCAACCGGTTCGACGACTGCTGCTTCAACGGGGTCGGCCATCGCTCGTACGAGGCCGCCGTACGGCACCGGATCACCCTGATCGGGACCGATGCCGTCAGCAACGAGACGAACGGGCACTGGGAGATTCTCGAGGACGCCACCCACGGAGACCACACGATCAGCCCCTACGCGCTGTCGGTCATCCTCTGGGACCTCGACGTCAACTGCGCCCACCTGCCCTAACGGAGTTGGTGGACGTCCGTGACCGGGTGGGTGTTCACGGTGACGTTGTCGAAGGTGAGGGCGGCGTGCTGCACGGTGCTCGGGGCGTCGACGGTGAAGTCGCAGTTGACCAGCCGGAAGTCCTGGATCGGGGAGCGCCGGTAGCCGCGCAGCATCAGCGCGTTGCGGGCGTGCTGGACGGCGATGTCGCGGAGCTCGACGTTGCGCACCGTCGGCGTCAGCGGACCGGTGTCGCCCTCACCGCGGAAGAAGTTGCACTGGACGACTTCCTTCAGCAGGTTCGAGATGGCGATGTCGCGCAGGTAGATGTTCTCGGCGAACCCGCCGCGGATCGAGTTGGTCTTGATGTAGAGCCCGAAGTACAGCGCGGGCCCGCCGATCGTGCAGTTGCGGGCGAAGACGTTGCGGACGCCGCCGGTCATGTCCGAGCCGAGCGTGATCGCGCCGTACTTCACCCGCATCACGCAGTCCTCGATCAGGATGTCCTCGGACGGGACGTCAACCATCAGCCCGTCCGCCTCCCGGCCGGACTTGATCGCGATGCAGTCGTCGCCGGCGTCGAACGTGCAGCCGCGGATCACCACCGACCGGCAGGACTCGATGTCGACACCGTCGTTGTTCGGGCCCTGGGTGTCGACGACGACGTCCTGCACGGTCACGTTTCGGCAGAGCACCGGATGGACCTCCCAGAACGGCGACCGGACGATCGTCACCCCCTCGATCAGCACGTTCGTGCACTCGTACGGCTGGATGAAGCTCGAGCGCAGGTGGTACCCGGGGCCGTAGACGCGTTCCCGCAGCGGTACGCCGAACGCGCTCTGCGCCCGCAGGTTCGCGAAGTCCTCGTCGCACTCGTGGAACCAGCCCCACCAGTTGTCCCAGTCCGCCTGCCCGTCGAGCGTGCCGGCGCCGGTGATGGCGATGTCCGTGCACCCGTGCGCGTAGATGAACGGCGAGTAGTTGAGCACCTCCAGACCCTCGTAGCGGGTCTTCACGATCGGCAGGTAGTCGGCAGGATCCGTGCTGAACAGCAGCGTCCCAGCCACGTGCAGGTTGACGTACGACTTCAGGTGGACGGCACCGGTCAGGAACGTCCCCTCCGGGACCACCACGCGTCCACCGCCCGCCGCGTGGCACGCCTCGATCGCGGCCCGGATCGCCTTCGTCGCGTCGGTCCGGCCGTCACCGATCGCGCCGTACGCCGTGATCGGGAAGTCGTTGTCCGGAAAGGCCGGCGGCCGGACGTCGGCGAGGATCTGGTCGGCGTACTCCCAGCCCATCAGTTGTCGACCCGGACGCCGTTGATCCAGACCTGGTCGAGGTGGAGGTCCTCGACGTACTGGATCGAGTTCTCCTCCTCCATCCGGTCGAACCGGCAGGCGTGCAACCGGATGTCGCGGAGCGGGTCGTCGACCAGGCCGAGCAGGTTCAGCGCCCGCGGCGCCGCGACCGCGGTGAGCTGGCTGATGGTGATGCCGTGCACGTCCGGCGGGTAGGCGCCGGTGGTCACGTTCGCGTAGTCGAGGACGATCTCGATCACCGCGTCCGCGGCCTGTCCGACGGTCACCCGCCGTACGTCGATGTTCGCGATGGTGCCGCCGCGTTGCGGGTTGCTCTTGATCCGGATCGCGCGCTCCAGTCGCGGGCTGCTCATCCGGCAGTCCCGGACGTAGATGTCCATGACACCGCCGGTCGTCTCGCTGCCGGCCGTCACGCCGCCGTTCCCGTCGGCCATCTCGCAGTCGCGGACGACGGCGTACCGGGTCGGAACGTTCACCCGGCGGCCGTCCGCGTCCTTGCCGGCCTTGAACGCGATGCAGTCGTCACCGGTGGAGATCGTGCACCGCTCGATCAGAACGTCGGTGCAGGACTCCGGGTCGATGCCGTCGTTGTTCGGGCCGTGCGGGCTGTCCACGGTGACGTCCCGGATGGTGACGTTGCGGCACAGCACCGGGTGGATGTTCCACATCGGCGAGTCCCTGACCGTGATGCCGTCGAGCAGGATGTTCTGGCAGCGGTTGAACTGCAGCAGGTTCGGCCGCAGGTAGTGGCCGTCGCCGAACACACGCTGCTCGACCGGCACGCCGTCCGCGGCCATGGTCAGCAGCAGGGTCTTGTCAGGGCCTTCATTGGGCGGCGGGCCGCCGGTCCAGTCCCACCAGTGCGTCGCGTCCGCCCGGCCGTCGAGGACGCCGGACCCTGTGACCGCGATGTTGCGCTGCCGGTAGGCGTAGACGAAGGGGGAGTAGTTGTAGCACTCCGTGCCCTCGTACCGGGTCGGCACCACCGGGAGATACGCGGCCGGATCCTGGCTGAACGCGAGCCTCGAACCTTCCTTCAGGTGCAGGTCGACGTTGCTGAGCAGGTGTACGGCGCCGGTCCGGAAGTCACCGGCCGGTACGACGACATGGCCGCCGCCGGCCCGGTGACACGCCTGGATCGCGGCCCGGATCGCCGCCGTACAGTCCGTCGCGTCGTCGCCGACCGCGCCGAACCGGGTGATGTCGAACCAGCGGTCCGGGAAACCTGGCGGGGTGATCCGGCCCAGGATCCGCTGGATCCGCGCGTCTGCGGCGGCCTCGTCCAGACCCGCGGGACCGGTCGAGGCGGCGGCCGGGGCGGTGCCGCCGCCTACGAACGCACCTGTCGCGAGGGCTCCTCCAGTCAGCAACAGGGTGCGGCGACGGAGCTGTTCGGACATGGGCGACCTCCTGCGGGTGCAAACGATTGCAACCGATCGTGCCCGGCTCTGCCCGAGGTGTCAACGGCTCGGCCTGACGAAGTCTTGACCGGGCCGGAATCTCTTGGATACTTGCGTGCAAAGGTTTACCCAGTCAGCCGACCGGAAGGTGCCCGCCCATGCATCACAGCCGTCGTCGCATCCTCGGACTCGGGCTCGGCGGAGTCGTTGCCGCAGGCATGAGTTCCCCACTGCCCGCCGCGGCGAGCAGCGACCGCGAGTGGTCGGTGCGGTCCAGGATCCGGCCACCGGGCTTCCGGGACGCGTGGTTCCCGATCACCGCATACGGCGCCACGCGGGAGAGCGCGACCGCCGGCATCGCCCGCGCGATCCGGGCCTGCCACGAGTCCGGCGGCGGTCATGTCGTCGTACCGCCCGGCGTCTGGAACACCGGGGCGATCCAGCTGCTCAGCAAGGTGGATCTGCACCTCGAGGAAGGCGCGACGCTCCGGTTCAGCACCGAGCCGGCCGACTACCTGCCGGTGGTCCGTACTCGCTGGCAGGCCGTCGAGGTCTACAACTACTCGTCCCTGATCCGCGCCGAGGGCCAGACCGACATCGCGATCACCGGCCGCGGAACGCTCGACGGCGCCGGCGACAACGAGCACTGGTGGTACTGGATCGGCAGTGGTCAGTACGGGTGGCGCCCCGGTCTGCCGAACCAGCGGGCCGACTGGGGTGAGCTCGAGCGGATGAACAACGAGCAGGTCCCGGTCGACCAGCGGGTCTTCGGCGCCGGCCACTACCTGCGGCCGAGCTTCATCCAGCCCTTCCGCTGCACGAACGTGCTGATCGAAGGCGTGACCGTGCGGAACTCGCCGATGTGGACGATCCACCCGCTGGAGTGCCGCAACGTGACCGTCCGGGGCGTCACCGTCGACAACCTCGGGCCGAACGGCGACGGCTGCAACCCGGAGTCCTGTACCGACGTGCTGATCCGGGACTGCACCTTCAAGACCCACGACGACTGCATCGCGATCAAGTCCGGGCGGGACGCCGACGGCCGCCGGCTCGGCCTGCCCTCGCGCGGGATCATCGTCGAGGACTGCACGTTCGTCAGCGGCGGCGCGGCGGTCGCGGTCGGCAGCGAGATGAGCGGCGGCGTCGAGGACGTCTGGGTACGGCGGCTGCACATGCCGCCGGACCCGGCCGCGGAGGAGGCCTGGATGCAGTGGGTGCTGTGCGTGAAGTCGACCTCGACCCGGGGCGGCTACGTGCGCAACATCAACGTCCACGACGTCGACTCCCGGGCCTGGATGTATCGTCCCCTCGAGATCACCTTCAGCTACATGGGAGGTGGCAACCAGACGCTGTTCCCCGACGTGCGCGACATCCGGTTCGACCGGGTCCGGGTGGCGCGGGCCGAGCGGGCATATCGCATGGTAGGAGCGGAGGCCCGGCGGATTCGTTCCGTCGCGGTCACGAACAGCCGGTTCGACGTGGTCGCGGCGGAAGCTGTCGTACAGTACGCCGACGACGTGACGATCCGGAACGTGTGGGTCGGAGGAACTCAGGTGGGGTGACGGCGCCCCGCCTGACCAGCGGCTCGGTCGAGCAGGAGGCGAGGCGGGCGTGGCGGAGCGGGTTCGGCTGATCGACGTGGCGCGCGAGGCGGGCACGTCGGTGTCGACGGTGTCGCGGGCGCTGAACGGTTCCGACCTGATCTCACCCGAGGTGGTCGCGCACGTGCGCGCGGTGGCCGGCGAGCTCGGCTACCGCGCCGACAAGCGGGCGCAGGAGTTCAAGCTCGGGCGGCCGCTGACCGTCGGAGTGACCGTGCCGGACCTGGCGAACCCGTTCTTCTCCGAGGTGCTGAAGGGGCTCGCGGCCGCCGCTCGGGCCGGGGGTTACCGGTTGCTGATCGGGGAGAGCAGTGAGGACCCGGCCGAGGAGCTGCGGCTCGTCGAGGAGCTCGTGGACCACTCTGGTGCGCTCGTCCTGTGCAGCTCGCGGCTCACCCGGGCCGGTCTGGAGCAGGCGCTCGGGTTGCCGGTGCCGGTCGTGTGCATCAACCGGACGGTCAAGAACGCCGGCGTGGTCGCGATCGACTACCGCGCCGCGAGTCGCCTGCTGCTGGAGCACCTGACCGGTCTAGGCCACCGTCGGGTCCTGTACGTCGGTGGTCCGTCGACGTCCTGGTCGGACGGCGAGCGCCGCCGGACGTTGCGCCGTACGGCGAGATCCCTCGACGTCACGCTGGACGAGATCGAAGGCGGGTGGGCCGGACACCACGGGTACGACGCCGGCCCGACCGTCCTGCGGAGCCGCGCGACCGCCGTCATCACCTTCAACGACCTGGTCGGCGTCGGCCTCCTCAGCTGGCTGCACGACAACGACGTAGAAGTCCCCACCGAACTGTCCGTCGCCTCCTACGACGACATCCCGATCGCTGCCTACGCCCGCCCACCCCTCACCTCACTGCGCAACGACCGCGCCCGCCTGGGTGAACTCGCCTGGCAACAACTCTCCGCCCGCCTCTCAGGCGCCGACTGGCCCCCACCCGACCTCCTGACCCCCGAACTGGTGCTCCGCTCGAGCACAGGCCGAGCCCGTCGTCGAGCCCGAATCAACTGAAAGCACGTTTGCAAACGATTGCACGGCACCGCGGCGTGAGTTAACTTCTTCTCATGCTGCCGCCGCGGGTTGTGTTGGGGACGGCTTACTATCCGGAGTACTTGCCGCGGGACCTGGGCGATCGGGTCGAGGCTGACCTTGATCTGATGGCCGCGGCCGGGATCACCGCGATCCGGGTCGGGGAGTCGGTGTGGTCGACCTGGGAGCCGCGGGACGGGGTGTTCGACCTCGACTGGGTCAGCCCGGTGCTGGACGGGGCGGCGGCTCGGGGGATCGGGGTCGTGCTCGGCACGCCGACGTACGCGGTTCCGCCGTGGCTGCAGCGGGCACATCCGGAGATCGCCGCTGAGCGTCGTACCGGCGAGCGGGTGCCGTGGGGCGTGCGGCAGGAGGTGGACTACCACCAGCCGGCGTTCCTGTTCCACGCGGAGCGCGTGATCCGGCGGATCGTCGAGCACCACCGCAACCACCCGGCGATCATCGGCTACCAGGTCGACAACGAGCCCGGTCTGCTGCTGCCGCACAACGAGAGCACGTTCCAGGCCTTTGTCGCCCACCTGCAGCAGACGTACGGAGACGTCGACACACTCAACGAGGCGTGGGGCCTGACGTACTGGTCGCATCGACTCAGCGACTGGTCCGAGCTGTGGCGACCGGACGGCAACAGCACCCCGTCGTACGACCTGGCCTGGCGACGCTTCCAGGCTGAGCGGACGACCGAGTTCATCGGCTGGCAGGCAGACCTGATCCGCGAACTCCGCCGCCCGGAGCAGATCGTGACGACGTGTCTGGCGTACGACCGTGCTGCCGTGGCGGATGTGGATGTGACCTCTCGGCTTGATGTTGCGGCGGGCAACCTTTACGTGCATGTCCAGGACGGACTCGAGCGCCCGGCGCGGCCGCCGCGGTTCGGGGTCGGGTGGATCGGGCGCAGCGTCGCCGAGCTGTTCCTCGCGGCGGATCGCGTCTACGGATCGCGTGGCGAGCCGTTCCTGATCACCGAGACCAACGCGACCTCGATCGGCGGCTCGCAGCTGAACCATCCGCCGTACGACGGCCAGCTCCGGCAACTCGCCTGGGCGCTGGTGTCCCGCGGCGCCCGGATGGTGCAGTACTGGCACTGGCACTCGATCCACCACGCCGCGGAAACCTTCTGGGGCGGCATCCTCGGCCACAGCCTGCAGCCGGGACGCGTGTACGACGAGATCGCGGCGATCGGAGCCGAGTTGGCCGAGGCGGGATCGTCGGTGGCCGAGCTGCGACCGGATGTCGACGTGGCGATCGTGTGGTCGACGGAGAGCGACTGGGCGTTGCAGTGCCAGCCGCCGCTGGCGCATCCAGGTGGGGTGCCGGACAGGTCGTCGTACCGGACGATCGTGACGGCCTTCTACACCGGCGTACTCGATGCCGGGCTGCGGCCGGGCGTGCTGCCGGTGGAGCGGCTCGGGGATGACCCGGTTGAGCTGGCGTCGCGGGTGCCGGTGCTGGTCGTGCCTGCGTTGTACATCGCGTCCGATGCTCAGCTGGATCTGCTGGTTGCGTATGCGCGGGCCGGTGGTCACCTGGTCGTCGGGCCGCGGACTGGGTATGCGGATCTGGAGGCGCAGGCGCGGGCGGAGGTGGCTCCGGGGCGGCTGCGTATGGCGGCCGGCGTGCACTACGTCGAGTACGAGAACCTGTTCGGCGAACTGCCGGTGACCGGGCTCGACGGGCACGCGACTCGGTGGGCCGAGCGGTTGATCGTGGACGACGCCGAGGTGCTCGCGTCGTACGAGCATCCCGGAGGCGGGCAGCGGCCGGTGGTGACGAGCAGGTCGTTCGGCGAGGGACGGGTGACTGTGGTCGGCACGGTTCCTGATCCTGCGCTGGCTCGGGCGGTGTTCAGGCGGGTGGCCGAGCCGGTGTGGCCCGGGCTGCCGGAGTCGGTGACGGCCTTGTCGGCGGTGAATCCGGCGGGTGAGCGGCTGTGGTTTGTGCACAACTGGTCTGGCTCAGCTGTGTGCGTCGAGCTGGCCGGTGATCGGTTCGAGTTGGCGGCGCGTGATGTGCGCGTCGTGCGGGAGGAGCGGGCGTGACGGCGTACTACGAGGATCTGCTGCCGGGGACCGGGATGCGCGCGGCGCGGGCGTGGTTGCGATCGTCCGGTCCGCGGTTGAGTCTGAACGGTCGTTGGCAGTTCAGGTTCTCGACGGATCCGACCGCGGCGTTTCCGGCCGACGGCTGGGACGAGGTGGAGGTGCCGGGGCACTGGGTGCTGCAGGGGTACGACCGGCCGCGGTACACGAACACCGCGTTCCCGTTCCCGATCGACCCGCCGCGGACGCCGGACACCAACCCGACCGGGGACTACCGCCGTACCTTCGATCTGCCGGACGGGTGGTCCGGCGGCGTCCTGCGGTTCGAAGGCGTGGACTCGTGTTTCAAGGTGTGGGTCAACGGGGTCGAGGTCGGTACGGCGAAGGGGAGCCGGCTGCCGAGCGAGTTCGACGTCGGCGCCGTACTGCGTCCGGGGCGGAACGAGCTCTCGGTGCGGGTGCATCAGTGGTCGTCGGGGAGTTATCTCGAGGACCAGGACATGTGGTGGTTGCCGGGCATCTTCCGGGACGTGACGTTGCTGGCCGAGCCGGTGATCGAGGACGTGTTCGTGCACGCGGACTACGACCATGTCACCGGCGCCGGGATGTTGCGGGTGGACGTCGATCCGTCGACCGCGCGCGTCCTGGTGCCTGAGCTCGGGCTGGACTTGGCGACTGGTGAGACGGTGACTGTCCCGGGCGTGGAGCCGTGGTCGGCCGAGGTGCCGCGGTTGTACGACGCCCAGGTCGTGGCGGGCGGGGAGACGGTCGACGTACGGATCGGGTTCCGGACGGTCGCGCTCGTCGACGGGCTGCTGACCGTGAACGGGCGGCCGCTGTTCTTCCGCGGTGTGAACCGGCACGAGCACGATGCCCGCCGCGGGCGCGCGGTCAGTGTCGAGACCATGCGGCAGGACCTGGTGCTGATGAAGCAGCACAACATCAACGCGGTCCGGACCGCGCACTACCCGCCGCATCCGGCGTTCCTCGACCTGTGCGACGAGCTCGGCTTGTGGGTGATCGACGAGTGCGACATCGAGACGCACGGGTTCATCTACACCGACTGGCGCGGGAATCCGGCCGACGACCCGCACTGGGCGCCGATGATGCTGGACCGGATGTGCCGGATGGTCGAGCGGGACAAGAACCATCCGAGCGTCATCATCTG
The DNA here is from genome assembly GCF_053592935.1 of Kribbella sp. NPDC002412. Taxonomy (NCBI): domain Bacteria; kingdom Bacillati; phylum Actinomycetota; class Actinomycetes; order Propionibacteriales; family Kribbellaceae; genus Kribbella; species Kribbella sp. NPDC002412. The sequence continues at coordinate 12,066 of NZ_JBSFBL010000036.1, read as the reverse complement.
GTCGCTCGCCAACGAGAGCCACCGCGGGCGCAACTTCGGCGTGCTGGCGGAGTGGACTCGGGAGCGGGATCCGGGGCGGGCGCTGTTCTACGAGCGGGACCGCAGCTACGAGTTCTCCGACTTCTACAGCCTGATGTACACGCCGCTGGACGAGCTGGAACGGATCGGCACACGCACCGAGGACGTGGTGGCTGACGAGCCTGCGCTGGAGGAGCGGCGGCGGGGGTTGCCGTTCATCCTCGCGGAGTACGCGCATGCGATGGGCAACGGGCCTGGTGGGTTGGCCGACTACCAGCGAATGCTGGAACGGTACCCGCGGTTGCAGGGCGGCTTCGTCTGGGAGTGGATCGACCACGGCCTACTGTTGCCAGGCGCAACGGACTACATCTACGGCGGCGCCTTCGGCGAGCCCGTCCACGGCTCGAACTTCTGCATAGACGGCTTGTTGTTCCCCGACCGGACACCTTCGCCGGGACTACTCGAGTACAAGAAGGCAATCGAGCCGGTTGGAATCACCCTTGCCGACAACCTGATTGTCAACAATCGCCAGACCTTCGCGTCGCTGGACCACCTGGAGTTCGTGTGGGCCGAGGAAGTCGACGGCGTTGAGGTGAACTCCGGCCGCCTGGAAGTGCCGACCGTCGAGGCAGGTGGGACTGTGGAAGTAGGCATCCCTCAACTCACAACAGATATCTCAGGTGAGCGGTGGTTGACGGTTCGGGGGGTGCTTGCGAAGGACGAGGCTTGGGCTGAGGCCGGGCATGAGGTGGCGTGGGCGCAGTTCCGGCTGTCAGACGCGTCGACTGACGAACAACGGGCGACCCAGGTGCGGGTGGTGCGGCGGGGGGAGCGGGTTTCGGTTGGGGGTGGGGAGTTTGATGGGGGGTCGGGGCGGTTGGTGCGGTTGTTTGGGGTGGCGGTTGAGGGGCCTCGGGTGGACTTGTGGCGGGCGCCTACGGATAACGACAGGGGGCAGGGTGGGAACAATGCTGTGGTCACCGAGTGGCGGGCCGCGGGGTTGGATCGGCTCGAGCACCTGGTGGATCAGGTTGAGGTGGGGGACGAGGAGCTCACCGTGCGCACGAGGGTTGCGCCGGACGGGCTTGGGGTTGGGGTGCGGGCGACGTACCGGTGGACCGCAACGGCAGGCGGGCTGCGGTTGCGGGTGGACGTGAAGCCTGAGGGGGAGTGGGACGGGACTGCGATTACGCCACGATGTGGGAGTTGGCCGCGGGTTGGCGTGCGGATGGCGGTGCCGGGGAGCATCGGGAATGTGCGGTGGTTCGGCGGCGGGCCGGGCGAGGCGTACGCCGACAGTCGCGCGGCGGCCCGGGTCGGCCGGTACGAGTGCACGGTCGACGAGCTCCAGACGCCGTACGTCGTCCCGCAGGAGAACGGCTCGCGGATCGACGTCCGCTGGGCGGAGCTGACCGATGCTGAGGGCAACGGGTTGCGGGTCGAAGGAGCGCCGTACTTCCAGCTGACGGCTCGACGCTGGACGACCGAGGACCTGGAAGGCGCCCGGCATCGTGCCGACCTGATCCCCCGCGACCACGTGTATCTCAACCTGGACCTGGCCCAGAACGGCCTCGGCAGTGCGTCCTGCGGTCCGCCGGCGACACCTCAGCACACGCTCGAGGTCGCCGAGTACAGCTTCACGCTGACCTTCCGGGAATTCGGTGGGCAGGGCCGGAGCGCTGTGCCATCATCGGCGCCATGAGTACGTTCTTCCGACTGGGCTAGCCTCCCGCTGGCCCTTGCGCGGCTCTGCCCGAGGCCGGCGATGCGGGAGCAGTTCGGCCGAGCGCTCCCGACCGCTGACCGGGAGACCCCATCATGCGATCTGCGCGTCTCGGCGCGGCAGAGTCGATCACCCGAGCCCTCAGCCTCGGCAACCAACCGATGGTGCTCGTGCGCACCGTCACCGGCCTGGAACGCCTGGCCGCCGCCGAGCTGACCGAGGCACGGCACCGCGTGATCGACCTGTCCAAACGGCAACTCGTCGTCGAACCCACTGCCGCGACCATCGTCACTACCCCACCCCGCCTGGCCGACGACCTCTTCCTGATCCAGGCCGCCGTCCCCGATCCAGGACGCACCAGACCGGCACTCGCGGCCGCGATGCGCGCGGTACGTCTGGGACCTTGCTCCGGCGACTTCGCGGTCAGCGCCTCCTTCACCGGACAACGCAACTACAACAGGTACGACGTCGAGGACCTCGTCGGCGAGGCACTCCGTGGGCTGTCCGGCGGCACGTACCACTCCCGCCGCACCGGTACACCGCCGGCCAACCGCACCGACTGGCGAGTCATCCTCGACGGTACGACGATGTGGGTAGGCGTTCGGCCCTTCGACGTACCGCTGCATCGCCGTGCTTGGCGCCGGCAGACGGTGACCGGCAGCCTGCACCCACCCGTCGCCGCAGCCATGGCCAGGCTTGCCCGGATCGGGCGTGGTCAACGTGTGCTTGATCCGTTCTGCGGTGCGGGCACGCTGCTCCTCGAGGCACACGCGATCATGCCGGGAGCGACGTACCTGGGCACTGATCGACAGCCGGCTGCGATCGCGGCCGCCCAGGCGAACAGCCAAGGCGCGATCCAGTGGCGGACTGCCGACGCGAGAGACCTTCGTGCCACCGCCGACCGGATCATCACCAACCCGCCCTGGGACCTCCGCGTTGCCATCGGCAACCTCACGCCGTACCTGCGCCAATGGCACCGGACGCACGCCGACCGCGTCGTCACGATCCTCAACCCCTACCAAGCGGCCAAACTGATCGGGGATGCCACCTGGCGAGTCCTCGACGTGTACGACGTCGCGGTCGCCGGGCAGCATCCCCGAATCCTCGTAGCCGAACCCGCTACCTGAAGAACTCCCTCAACCGCCCCACAAACGGAGCCCGCTCCTCAGCGGTAGCGGGCTCCGCCAGGTGTCGCGTGCTGTACAACTGATCTCCGACGTACCGCGGAAACACATGCACGTGGTAGTGCCAAGCATCCTGATACCCAGCCGGCTCGTTGTGCTGCCGAGTGGAGACACCCGCACAGTCGTACGTGTGCCGGATCGCGATCGCCACTTCCCGCACCACGTCATGCACAGCATGCCCGTACTCCGCTGGCAGGTCATACAGGTTCTCGTGATGCTCCGTCGGTACCACCAGTACGTGGCCGTGGTTGTTCGGCCACCAGCGGGACGCGACGAAAGCCATCGCCCGGTCCGTGCGCAGTACGACATCCTGCTGCTTGGTCAGGCCGTCCTCACCGCCCGCTGCCAGCAGGCAGAACGGGCAGTCGTAGTCGTCGGGTTCGTGGTTGAACATCAGCGTGGGGTGATGAAGGTGATGTAGCTGGAGTTGCCCTTGCCTTCTATACCTGAGTTGGCGCCTAGGGCGAGTTGGCCGGCTGGGACGTCGCGTTTGAAGAGGAGGAGGCGTTGGTCGGTGGTGCCGACGGTTTCGCCGGTGCGTGTGAAGCTGCTGAGCCAGGACGGCCACCAGTCGTTCTCACCCCGGGGGTCGTAGGCGACGTAGACCGTTGCCGGTCCGGTCAGGTCCAAGGTGATGTAGTCGGCGGGCCCGGTGGCTTTGGAGTCGTCGTTGGAGCCGGGGACCATCGCCTGGCCGGTCAGCTGCGCCGGCAGGTCGGTGATCTTGTAGCTGCGGTCGACGTAGATCTCCGCGCCTGGCTGCGCCTTCACGAGGTTGGACAGCTTGTCCGGCGTCCGCACGCTGACCAGCTCACTCAGCACCGGCGGCTCACTAGCAGGTACGCCGAGCATCCGAGTGCCAACCGTCTTCACAGCCGACGCCTGCTGCCCGGTCAGCGGCACGTGCATGAACGACGACAGCGGTACGGCGACCCGCTCGACCACGTAGGAGTGGTTGTCCTGCACAGCCACCGTGACGACATCGTCCGCGGTCGCGCCGACCACAGTCCGCCCGCGGGAGTCGATCACCCGGATCTCCTGACCCGGCCATGGGTTGCGGACACGCAGCGACTCGCGGCTGCCAGCCTGGATGCCGACCAGGCTGACCACGCCGTCCGTGACCTCAGTGCTGATCCGGTGACCCCCCTCGATCTCCACCGACCCGGCGACGTCCCAGTCGCTCGGCCAGGCCGGGGCGACGTGCACGACGCCGTCGTACGCCTGGACCAGCGCCTCCTGCAGGCCGGTCGTCAGCACCCCGCCCCACTCGTTGTAGAAGCTCTGCTGGCGGACTGGTTCGCGGCCGGTCCGGTGCACGGTGAAGCCGTTCGGGAAGATCTGGAAGTCCTGGATCCCCTTCAGCATCAGCCGCTTCACCTCGTCGGCCAGACCGAGACGCGCGGCCCAGGTGGTGTCCATACCCCAGTCCTTGTCCTGCGGGTAGACCCGTTGCCGGTACGTCGCCTGCATCAACTCGGAGGTCTCGTCGAAGAGCCCCCACGGCCAGAGCACCTCCATCTCCGGATTCTGCGTGTTGTGCGCCTCCTCGTCGGTGCCGGACCACGCCAGCACTTCCTCGCCACCACGCTGCACGGTCCGGAACGGCGGCAGCTTCGCCACCGCGGCACGCAACTGCGCAGCGAACGCGCCGTCGCCCCGCGAGTGGGCGAGATCCGCGACGATCGGGAAGATCACCCGCATCGCCGCGAGGTCCGGGGCCGGGTCGTTGGTGTCCCACTGCACTTCGAGCGCGTTGACGTGCTCCAGGTGCAGGTACCCGTCGTCGCCCGGCGTCAGCGCGGCCAGGTGGAACTCCGCGATCTCCTTGATCAGCGGGTACGCGCGATCCAGCAGCGCCTTGTCGCCGGTGTACCGGTACTGCCACCAGATGTTGTTCACCAACTCCGGTCCGCTGCTCAGGATGCGCTTGACCCAACCCGGCTCCGACATGTTGTCGCAGCCGTCGCCGGTGCCGTCGTACCGCAGGAACTCCGGCACGCACGTGCCCTGCGCGTTGAACCAGTGGTCGTGGGTCCACTTCCGCATCAGTGCCGCGCGGTCGAGGTAGAAGCGGAAGTACGGCGCGTTGAACTCGCCGATGCCGGCGCCCAGGTTGGACGAAATCAGCATCCGCAGGTTGAAGTGCCAGTACGAGTCCTGCGCCCAGTCGGCCTGGTCCTTGGCCGACGAGAACATCCGGACGACGGCGCCGTGCGTACTGGGCACCGGCGACCGCATCGACGCGGCCATCGTGTAGAGCTGCAGGGTCCGGAGGTTCTCGACGTACTCGCCGGTGCCGTCCGTCGAGCTGATCCGCAGCGGCGCGGCCTTCGCCCAGAACGCGTGCCACCAGTCGAGGTGCTTGCTGTGGGACTCCGTGACCGCACGACGCGCGGCCGTGGCGACGTCACCACCCTTGTACGACGGTACGCCGACGACCAGCCGGAACGAGCCGTCCGCGTCGGGGCGGAACGTGACCCGGACGGTCAGCGGGTCGACCACGGCGGCCGAAACGTCGCGGGCGCGGGCGGTCAACGCGGCGACCGCGCCGGTGAGGCTGCCCGAGGCTTCGTCGTGGAAGGTCTCGGCGAGGGCCGCGACACCACCTTGTGCGGTGGCGGACGGCGTCCGGCCCTCCCAGAGTTTGAGGTCCGCGGTCTGGGTCTTGGCGGGGTCGGCGCCGGTGACCTCGAGGACGAACTGGTCGGCGTCGGCACGGACGTAGGACCGGGCCGACATCCCGCCACCACGCTGCACGAGTTGGCCGTCGTACATCGCTAGCCGGCCGGTGTAGTCGGCGGCCCGCATGAGGGGTTGCAGGCCGGGTACGACGAGGCGCCCGGCGGACTTGAGTTGCGGGAACGTGTCGACGCGGTTGAGCTGGGCGCTGAAGCCCTTCTCGGCCCAGACACCGGCGCCGAGGACGCCGTTGCCGAGTGGCATCGCCTGGTACGCGCGCCAGGCCGGGCCCTCCTGGACCAGGTCCGACCGCGAGACGAGACCGGCCGGGTCGGTGCGGAGCGCGCCGTCTCGCCAGGCGGTGGTGGGCTGGTCGACGGTCTGGCCGACGGCGACCGGGATCGAACTCGTGCCGACGGCAAGCAAGGTGGTGAGGAGGGGCAGGGTCAGTCGAAGGAGTGTCATGGGCGGGGCTCGATCGAGTAGGTGACTCCGCGGCGGGTGCGGAATTCGACGACGCCGGCCTCTGGTCTCGCGAAGGCTACTGGGCCTTCGGTGGAGTTGACGTCGACTGTCAGGCCGGTGCGGAGGCGGAGGCGGTTGCCCAGGAGGGAGTGGATTCGGGCTCGGGTGAGCTTGCCGTCGGTCCAGGTGAGGTCCAGGTCGAAGCCGCCTCGGGAGCGCAGGCCTCGGATTCGGCCGGTGGGGAAGGCAGCCGGCAGGCAGGGCAGCAGGGCTACTTCGCCGGAGTGGCTTTGCATGAGCATCTCGGTGATCCCGGAAACCCCGCCGAAGTTGCCGTCGATCTGGAACGGCGGGTGCAGGTCGAAGAGGTTCGGAGCAGTGCGACCAGGCGCGAGCAACTGGGTCAGGTGCTTGTAGGCGTTGGCCGGCTCGAGCAGCCGCGCCCGCATGTTCAGCTTCCAGGCGAGCGACCATCCGGCCGTCACCGCCGGCCCGCGGAGCTCCAGCGACTTCCGCGCCGCGTCGGCGAGTTCCGGCGTACGGCGAGGGGTGATCTGGTCGCTCGGGAAGAGAGCCCACAGGTGCGACACGTGGCGGCTCGTCTCCAGCGCGGCCTCCTCCCAGTCGATCAGCCACTCCTGGACCTGGCCGAGGTACCCGACCTGGATCGGCGCCAGCCGCGACCGCGCCGCCGCCACCTGCGCGGCCATCTCCTGGTCCTTACCCAGCAGCGCAGCCGCCTGCCCGAACACCTTGAACAGGTCGTGCAGGATCTCACTGTCCATCGCCGGACCGGCGCAGATGCTGACGCCCTCGTTGTCGTAGTCGTGGTGCTTGAGCTCCGGCGAGTGCGACGGGCTGGTCACCAGATAGCCCGTCGGCCCGTCCGTCTGCAACTGGTCGAGGAAGAACTCCACCGACCCGCGTAGCACCGGGTAGTACTTCCGGAGCATCTCCAGATCGCCGGTGTACTCGTACCGCTCCCAGAACAGCAGCGACAGCCAGGCTCCGCCGGTCGGCCACACCCCGTAGAACGCGAAGTCGACCGGAGCGGTCCCACGCCATCCGTCGGTGTTGTGGTGCGCGACCCACCCCGGCGCGTCGTACATCGTCTGCGCCGTCCGCGCGCCGGACTCGGCCAGCTCGGCGATCATCTGGAACAGCGGGTCCCAGCACTCCGCGAGGTTCGCCGGACCGGCCGGCCAGTAGTTCATCTCGCAGTTGATGTTCAGCGTGAACTTCGACTGCCACTCCGGCAGCATCTTGTAGCTCCAGATGCCTTGCAGGTTCGCCGGCTGACCGGGGCTGCGCGAGCTGGAGATGAGCAGGTACCGCCCGAACTGGTAGTACAGCGCGGCCAGTTGCGGGTCACCGCCGTTCCGGAACGCGATCACCCGCTGGTCGGTCGGCAGCGCGATCGAGTCCGAGGTGCCGAGATCGATGTCGAGCCGCCCGAACAGCCGCCGGTAGTCCTCCACATGCGTCTTCCGCAACAGTCCGTACGGCGGACGTTCCGCAGGCAACGGCGCCGACGCGCGAGCCACCTGATCGGCGCTCACGTCGAGGTAGTTGCGATAGCTCGATCCGATCGACAGCACCAGCGTCACCGCGTCCGCGCCGGTGACCGTCAGCTTGCCATCGGCGACCTTCGTCGACCCGCCCTCGGCGAACGCCCGGACGAGCGCGCAGAACTTCACCGAGCCCTTCAGGCCCTCTGCGTCGCCGCTGATCCCGTTGAGCGCCAGCGTCCGGTCGTCGTGCCGATCGACCGTCGCTGCCTGCGGTGTCGTGTAGGTCGCGTCGAAGGAGATCGCGCCGGCCTTGTCGGCGGTCAGCCGCATCACCAGTGCCTGCGCAGGGTGGCTGACGAACACCTCGCGCGAGTAGCGGACACCGTCGGCCACGTAACTCACCGACGTGATCGCAGTGGTGAGGTCCAGCTCCCGCCGGTACGACGTGACGGCGGCCTGGGTGATCCCGGGGAACGTCAGCATCAGGTCGCCGACCGGCTGGTACTGCATCTGCTCGGTCGGGCGGCCCATGAACTTCTCGTCGGCCAGCATCTGCGCGGCCAGGTAGTCCTCCTCGGCGATCAGCCGCCGGATCTCCGGGAGCGCCTCGCGGCCGGCCGGGTCGTCGTACTGGTGTGGACCGCCGGCCCAGATCGAGTCCTCGTTCAGCTGCAGCTGCTCGGTCGCGGTCCCGCCGTACACCATCGCGCCGAGCCGGCCGTTGCCGACGGCAAGCGCCTGCAGCCACTCGGTGGCGGGTTGGGTGTACCAGAGCTTCAGCGGGTTGGTGTCGCTGCCGAGCTGCATGTCAGCGGCGTCGGCGGCGGTCGCGGTCAGGGGATCGGCGAGGCTGCCGGCGACGACGGCGGTGCCTGCCGCGGCGCCGGCGGTCCGCAGGACCTGGCGTCGGGTGTACTCGGTCATGGGGCGGTCTCCTAGAGGCGGTAGGTGCGCTCGGCGGCGCCGCGGAACACGTCGTTGTGCGCGGCCGCCGGGAGCAGGTCAGCGGTACGGCGGAGGACCTCGGCGCGGGTGGACGCGAGCGTGCACACGGGCCAGTCGGAGCCGAACATCAACCGGTCGCTGCCGAACAGCTCGAGGGCGGCGGTGACGAGTTCGGCGAGGGTCTCGGTCGGTAGGTGGGCGGCGCCGGACAGCTTGACGGCGACATTCGGGTGGTCGGCGAGTGCCTTCATCCCGGTCCACCACTCGGCAGTGACCCCGGTCGGGTTGCCCAGGTGGTCGAGGACGAGGCGGGCGTCGGGTACGGCGTCGGCGAGTCGGGCGGCGCCGGTGAGGGTGGACGGGCGGAGGAGCAGGTCGACGGCGAGGCCGGCCTCGGCGGCGGCCCGCACGCCGCGGACGAACGCCGGGTCGGTGAACGCGTCCGGGTCGGTCTGGTCGGCGGGTGGGCAGCGGATGCCGAGGAGCAACGGGTCGTCGGTGAACGAGGTGGTCTCGGACAGGTCGAACCAGCCGACGACGCCGAGGACGGAGGGTGTCGTCGCGGCGAGGCCGAGCAGGTCGGTGACTTCGAGCGGGTCGGCGTCCGCCTGGACGAGGATGGTGTCCGGCAGGTGGCCGTCGGCGGCTTCGGCGAAGTCGGGGAGGGTGAAGTCGCGGCGGAGTGGGTGGCCGGTGGGCAACCAGGGAAGGGTCCGGCGCGAGGTGTCCCAGAGGTGGACGTGGGCGTCGAGGTGACCGGGGGCGGCGGGAGTATGAGCCGGGGTGTCGGGCGGCGGGCGGGTGTCCGGCAGGTCAGTCATGGCGGCTCGCGGGTCTGGTGATCGAGCTTTCGCCGCGGGCGTGCGCCGAGAACAGGCGGGCGGCGTCTTCCGGGTCGGTGCCGGCCAGCGCGTCGACCAGGTCGAGGTGGCGGCGCGCCATCAGGCCCCAGTCGCCGGCGTACATCGCGTTCGAGACGACCTGCAGGTTCCACAGCGCCGGCTCGAGGGTGCGCCAGACCTTGAGCAGCATCGAGTTGCCGCTGGTCGCGAGCACCTGCCGGTGGAACCGCAGGTCGGCCTCGCGGAAGGCGCCGATGTCGTGGTGGTCGGCCGCGTCGGTCATCCGCTGCACCTCGATCCGCAGCAGGTCGAGCTCCTCCGGCGGGACGTTCCCGGTGGCGCGCCGGGCCGCCGCGGTCTCGAGCAGCACGCGGACCTCACGCGCCTCGCGGGCCTCGACCTGGGAGATCTCGGTGACGAAGTTGCCCAGCCGCGGCCGGTACGTCACCAGTCCCTCGTGGGCCAGCCGCCGTACCGCTTCCCGGGCCGGGGTCTGGCTGGTGCCGAGGACGCGGGCGATCTCCGACTCGACCACGCGCATCCCGGGCGCCAGCTCGCCGGACAGTATCCAGCCGCGGATCGCCTCGTAGACCCGGTCCGAGAGCAACTCGGTGTCCGTCGACGGCGGGGGAGCCGGTTGCGTCGTACGCAACGCGAGCCCGCTGCCGGTGCGGTGCCGGTGGATCTCCTCGCGCCGGCGGCGCGCCACGGTCGACTGCGACACTCCGTGAGCGGCCGCGACCTCGCGGGTCGACACCGGGTTCGATATCGGGTGTCCGGAATCGGCCATCGATCCGGCGCCGATCGCGCCGAGCCGGACCCGGTCGACCATCCGCGGCCGGCCGCTGCGCATCCCGTCGTCCAGGCCGGCCATCCCCATCCGCAGGAACCGGCGCCGCCACTTGCCGACCGTGCCGGGGGTGACCGCGAGCAGGTCCGCGACGTCCTTGTTCGACTGGCCCTCGGCGCAGGCGAGCACGATCCGGCTGCGCAACCGCATCGCCGGGGTGCTGCCGTTCCCGGCGGCGAGGTGGGTGAGCGCGGCGCGCTCGGCCGCGGACAGGGTCAGCGGCGACTTGGGACGTCCGGCATCGGGCATGGCTGCATGGTGGCCCCGACGACAACGATCTGCCAACCCTTTATGGCACGGACTTACGACTCAGGACGTCCACTTTGCCGTTTAAACGTTGACACTTCAGCGTGACGCTCTGCATCGTCGATCGCTAACGACGCCCGGCCGCCCTCGACGCCGGGACGATTCGAGGAGGACCCGGAAATGGCTCGTTCGATACGGCGGAAGCTTGCCCCGCTGGCGGTGGTCGCGATCCTGGTGGGCGCGGCCGGCTGCGGCGGCGGCTTCAGTGACGAAGGCTCCGCCGGTGGCAGCACCGGCGAGGTGCGGATGCTGGTGAACATCACTCCCAACCTGACCAAGGGGTACTGGGAGGAGCTGGTCAAGCCGTTCGAGGACGCCAACCCCGGCGTCGACGTGAAGATCGAGGCCCCGACCGGGCAGGGCGTGAAGGACACGCTGCCGCAACTGCTCGCGGCCGGCAACGCCCCGGACGTGGTCGAGACGCTGATGGCCGACAAGACCCTCGCCCCGCAGATGCTCGAGCTCACCGACGAGTCCTGGACCAAGGACACGCCGCTGGTGGAGCAGGCCGCGCTGGACGGCAAGGTCTACACCGTCGGTGTCGGCCAGCAGGCCCAGTCGCTGGTGTTCTACAACAAGGACGCGTTCGCCAAGGCCGGCATCACCACGCCGCCGAAGGACCTGGACGAGCTGACCACCGCGATGGGCAAGCTGAAGGCGGCCGGGTACCTGCCGCTGCAGACCGCCGGCGACTACGTGACCGGGTTGCAGCTGCTGCAACTCAGCGACCCGTCGATCGCGACCAAGCACCCGGACTGGTACCAGCAGGTCAACTCCAAGCAGTTCGGCGTCGGCCAGTCCATGCTGCCGCTGCTGCAGCGCTACGAGTCCTGGATCAAGAACGGGTACGTCGACAAGAACGCGCTCGGCCTGGACGACGTCAACGCGCAGACCGGCTTCCTGACCGGCAAGTCCGCGATGTACATCATGGGCAGCTGGTTCGTCCGTACGGCGGAGAGCCAGAAGCCGACGTTCGACCTCGGGGTGTTCGCCGCCCCGACCGAGGCCGGCCAGCCGTACCCGGGACCCCAGGGCGTCACGATGGCGATGCCGTACATGGTGCTGAAGTCGACCAAGCAGCGCGACCTCGCGGTCAAGCTGGTCCAGTTCCTCGCCACCGACAAGGCGGCCGTCGAGAGTCAGCTCGCGCAGGACGGCAACTTCCGGAAGGGCTACACCGACAAGCTGACGCCGCTCGGTCAGCAGGTGCAGGAGATCCTCGACCAGGCGCCGAAGCACGTCGCGCAGGGTGAGGGGTACGGCGCGAACACGCTGCCGCAAGGTTTCAACGGGGAGTGGAACAAGGCGGTCCAGAGCCTCTACACCGGCAAGTCCGCGGCCGACGTCGCCAAGCGCATCGACGCCTGGATGGGGTCCAAGTCGTGAGAGAGCGGCTGACCACGGCGAGCATGGTCGGGCCCGCGCTGCTGCTGTTCGTGGTCATGCTCGTGGTCCCGGTCGGCCTGTCGATCTACCTGAGCCTGACCGACTGGAACGGGTACAGCGCGAACCCGGCGACGCTGCCGTGGTCGCCGACCCGGAC
>NZ_JBSFBL010000035.1:0-98870 GCF_053592935.1 Kribbella sp. NPDC002412 | reverse complement strand
TGCCCTGCCTGCCCAGCGCGCTGAGGAATCCGCCGGCGCCCCAGAGATCTTCGACAGCCGGGCGCAGCGAGCCGTCCTTCCAGCGCTCTCCGGCCGCGATCGCCACCACCTTGAGCTCCGGGTCCTCGGCGCAACGCCGGTTCACCCAGTCGGCGGCCGCCTGCCGGTTGCGCAGCGAGACGGCGATGACCGTGGCGCCGCTGTCGCTGAGTTGCTGGGCGATCGTCGACCCGTTGGGGGACGGCAGCACCAGGCGCTTGATTCCTCGGGCCTGACGGATCGTGGCCGGAGACAGGCTGACGTCGCCCGGGCCGGCTGCGGACCGGCCGACTGCGAGCACCGCGTCGTACTGCTTGGCGTAGGCGACGGCGGACTCGTCACGCCAGCGGTACGGGTAGACGTCGATCCCGAGGTCGGTGGCGACCGTCACGGTGGTGGTGAAGGAGAGGACGTCCACCACGGCGACGATGGCGCCGGCAACTACCTCGGCGCCGACCGGACCCCAGTCGAAGCCGACGCGGAAACCGTCCTGCGCGTAGGGGCTGGTCACCCGAGGCATCCTGCCCTCGAGCCCCCAGCCCCACAACCAGATTTCAGCTGAGCGCGTCGGCTGCGGTCTGGGACGAGTCCCGCAGGAAGGTCGCGCAGCGCTCGGCCTCGTCCTTCTCCTCGATGATGGCGGCCGCCTTGCCCAGCACGGCCAGGCAGCGCAGGAAGCCGCGGTTCGGCTCGTGCTCCCACGGGATCGGCCCGTGCCCCTTCCAGCCGTTGCGCCGGAGCAGGTCCAGACCGCGGTGGTAGCCGGTCCGCGCGAACGCGTACGCCTCGATCGTGCGCCCGTCCGCCAGCGCCGCCTCGGCCAGCTGGCTCCAGGCCAGTGACGAGGTCGGGAACTTGGCCGCGACGTCCACCGCCGCGGCCCCGGCGGCGAGTTCCGCCGCGGCCGGGTCGACGGGGAGTAGTGTCTCGGGTGGACCAGAGAGCAGATTGTTCAATTCCATAAACACATCTTCGCCGATCACGCAGCCGTACCGGCACGTGACCGTCTGACGAAATCCGTTGACCGTTCACCGACCGGCCACGGATGCTTGAGACCCTGCGTCAAACCGCCGTGGTTCCCAGCTACGGCCGGAAGGAGGCACCGGATGAGCGTCATAGTCCTGAACGCGTCGTACGAGCCGCTGCACACCGTGTCGATCCAGCACGCCATCCGGATGCTGGTCCGCGAGGTCGCAGTGGTCGAGGAGGCGCACGGAGAGCGGACCATCGGCCCTTTTCCGGTTCCCCGCGTACTGCGACTGGTGCGGTACGTGGTGACCCACTGGCGCTACGCGGCCGGCCGGATGAAGTACAGCAAGCACGGAGTGTTACGGCGGGACAAGTTCCGGTGCGCGTACTGCGGTCTGGAGAACGCCGACACCATGGACCACGTCCAACCCAGATCCAGGGGCGGCCGCACCGAGTGGCTGAACGCCGTGGCCGCCCATGCCGCCTGTAACGAGCGGAAAGGCAACCGCACCCCGTCCGAGGCCGACATGCCCCTCCTCTGGCAACCCTGGGTTCCAACCCGCGCAGAGCTCGTCATATGAGATGACGGGCTTTTTTCATGCCCGCAGCCGAGGGTCCGCTGTCCACAGTTTTGAAGTGGTGGTCGGATCGGGGGGCTGATCACGGCACTTTCTAGGCATGAACCCTCAACTCGCCGTGATGGCCACCATCCGCGGCGGGGTGTTCACCCGCGCCGATGCGCGTGCGTGTGGCTACCCCGACCCGGACATCGACACCCTGCTGGAGACCGGCGGCTGGCGCCGGATCCGGCCGGGGACCTATGCCGCGCGCCGGGCGCTCACGCTCGTCACCGATGAGGTCCTGCACCTGCGCAAGGTGTACCGCGTGCTCCGCTCCGGCGGTCCCGCCGTCTTTGCCAGCCACCACTCGGCGGCGGCGCTGCATGCTCTGCCGCTGTGGGGCCTGGATCTGTCTCGCGTTCATGTGTCCTCGCCGTACGGCCGAGGCGGGTACGTCGGCGGGGTCCACCGGCACATCCGCGACCCGGTCGGGCCGGGCATCCAGGTCTGGAACAAACTGCGGATGGTCTCGCCCGCGCGAGCCATCGTCGAGGTGGCCGCGACCACACCAGGCCCACCCGCCGTCGTCCTGACGGAGGCCGCGCTGTACGCCGGTTTGGTCACCAGCCGCTCGCTCAAACGGGCAGTCGCCGACCACGGCAACGAACGTGCGGTCAAGGCGATCTCGCGCGCCGGCCTGGAGTCCGCGTCGGTCGCAGAGGCCCGGCTCCGACTCATCCTGGCCGACGCCGGCCTTCCGACGCCCTCACCCATCCCACCGCCAGACCTCGACACCGTGGACGGCGACGGCAGCGGTACGGCGTGCGCCGTCGACGTCAGGGCTGCGCTCTGGTTCCCGGACGAGCGCACGGTGATCGAGTTCGAGCCGCGCTTTCCGTTCTGGTGTGAGGCGTCCGAGCCGGACGACGAGGAGCCGGCGGCGGCGCTCCCTGATCCGGCGGCGCCCGACCCGATCGAGCGCTGCTCGATCTCCTGGAAGGACCTTGACGACCCACAGCTCGTCGTCGACCGGGTCCGCGCCGGCTTCACCCGAGCCTCCCGCCGCACCGGCATCCGGCACTTCGACGTCGCCCGCGCCCGAATGTGAGTGAAGGGCCTCAGCCCGAACGTGAGTCAGGGGCCCACCGCGGGATGCGGTGAGCCCCTCGAAACCCCAGCTCTGTCAGGAGAAACAGATGTCAGGCGTTCAGCGACGTACCCGTGGAGCGGAGGCTTTCGCAGGCCTCGGCGACGCGCTCGGCCATGCCGGCCTCGGCCAGCTTGCCCCAGGCGCGCGGGTCGTAGGCCTTCTTGTTGCCGACCTCGCCGTCCACCTTCAGCACACCGTCGTAGTTGCTGAACATGTGGCCCGCGGCCGGCCGGGTGAACGCGTACTGCGTGTCGGTGTCGACGTTCATCTTGATCACGCCGTTGTCGACCGCGGCGCGGATCTCCTCCAGCGTCGAGCCGGAGCCGCCGTGGAAGACGAGGTCGAACGGGCGGTCCTTCCCGACCTTCGCGCCGACCTGGTCCTGGATCTCCTTCAGGATCTCCGGCCGCAGCTTGACCGCGCCCGGCTTGTAGACGCCGTGCACGTTGCCGAAGGTCAGCGCGGTGATGTAGCGGCCGTTCTCGCCGGTGCCGAGCGCCTCGACCGTGGCCAGGCCGTCCTCGACGGTGGTGTACAGCTTCTCGTTGATCTCGTGGGCGACGCCGTCCTCCTCACCGCCGACGACCCCCACCTCGATCTCCAGCACGATCTTCGCCGCGGCCGTCTTGGCCAGCAGGTCCTTGGCGATCTCCAGGTTCTCCTGCAGCGGCACCGCCGAACCGTCCCACATGTGCGACTGGAACAGCGGGTTCTCGCCGCGGGCGACGCGCTCGGCGGAGATCTCCAGCAGCGGCCGGACGAAGCCGTCCAGCTTGTCCTTCGGGCAGTGGTCGGTGTGCAGCGCGATGTTCACCGGGAAGTTCTTGGCGACCTCGTGCGCGTACGCCGCCAGCGCGACCGAACCGGTCACCATGTTCTTCACGGTCGACCCGGACAGGTACTCGGCGCCGCCGGTGGAGACCTGGACGATGCCGTCCGAGCCCGCCTCGGCGAAACCGCGGATCGCGGCGATCAGCGTCTGCGAGGAGCTGACGTTGATGGCCGGGTAGGCGAAGCGGTTCTGCTTGGCCTTGTCCAGCATCTCGGCGTAGACCTCAGGGGTGGCAATAGGCATGTCTCGCGGTACTCCTCACAACACAGTTCTTGTGGGTTGAGCTCCAGTATCACCGTCGGGTACCTCGTCGTACCCGGCGGCCCGCCTGCCGGACCGGCCCGGTGGCCGGGGAGCGTTCGGCAGGGATGCAGACCAGTTGATGAACAGGACCGGTCCAGTTCGTTGCGTCCCGATGACGGCGACGGGTCCGGCTCAGGCCGACGACCCGGACCTCGGGCCGCGCGGGGTCAGGGCCATGTGCAGCCGGTAGCGGTCGGCCCGGTAGGCCGACCAGGACAGCTCGACGACCTTGCGGCCGGCGAAGGTGGTGCGCTCGAGGACCAGCAGGGGTGCCCGCCTGGCCACGCCGAGGACCCGGGCGACGTGACCGTCGGCGTTGTCCGCCCGGACGGTCTGCTCGCCGGAGGTGACGACGACGTCGTACTCGCTCGCGAAGACGTCGTACAGGGTGCCGAGCTCACGGCCGAGCAGGCCGGGGAAGAGCGCGGACGGGTAGTAGCCGATCTCGTACGCCATCGGCGACGCGTCGGCGGTGCGGAGGCGTTCGACCCGGATCACCTTGGTGCCCTTGGCGACCCGCAGTCCCTTCGCGGTCTCGTCGGAGGCCTCGATCTCGGTGGCCGACAGCACCACCGTGCCGGGTTCGAGGCCACGGGCCCGCATCTCCCGGGAGAACGAGGTGAGGTGCAGCTGGGAGTCGACCTGGGGACCGGTGACGAACGTCCCCTTGCCGTGCACGCGTTCCAGCGCGCCGGACTCGACCAGGTCGCTGATCGCCTGCCGGACGGTCACCCGGGAGACGTTCAGCTTGTCCACCAGGGCGCGTTCGGAAGGGATCGGGTCCCCGGGGTGCAGCTCGACGTCGATCAGCCGTTCCAGTACCGATCGGACCTGGGCCCGCTTGGTCGCCACCATCGAATCTCGATCCTCCAGACCTCGGCGAGTCTCGGGGGTGCCCCGGGACGCCGCTCACTGCTATCGTGCGCAGCATACCTGTTAAGACCAGATAGGACCAGTGATCGTAGTGGTGTCTGTTCCCGCCCAGGAAACCCAGATGGCGCGCGAGATCGCCGAGCAGCCGGCCGCGCTGGCGGCCACGTTCGAGCACGTCCTGCCCCTGCGGCACGACATCACCCGGCTCGCCGCCGGGCGCCGGCATGTGATCTTCGTGGCTCGCGGATCGTCCGACAACGCGGGTGTCTACGGCCGCTACCTGACCGAGATCCACGCCGGCCGGCAGGCCTCCCTGGCGGCCCCCTCGGTGGCCACCCTGTACGGCGCGAACCTCGACCTCTCGAACTCGCTGGTCGTCGCGATCAGCCAGTCCGGCGCGACCCAGGAGATCGTGGACACGGCGGAGTGGGCCAAGCGCAACGGTGCCGCGATCGTCGGCATCACGAACGACAGCAACAGCCCGCTGGCGTCGACCGCCGACGTCGCGCTGATCACCCAGGCCGGCCAGGAGCTCGCAGTACCGGCGACCAAGACCTACACCACGCAGCTCGCGGCGATCACCGTCGCCGTCGACGCGCTGGCGCAGAAGCCCGGCACCCTGGACGCCGACATCGCCCGCGTCCCGGACGCCGCCTCGCAGATGCTCGAGGGCTCGGTCGAGGAGGCCGCCGACCTGCTGGCCGGTGCGCACGACGTCCTGGCCAGCGGTCGCGGGCTGACCTTCGGCACCACGCTCGAGGTCGCGCTCAAGCTGGAGGAGACCTGTCTGCAGCCGGTCCGCGGTCTGTCGTACGCCGACCTGAAGCACGGCCCGATCGCGGTCGTCGACGCGGACCTCGTCACGATCCTGGTCACCGCAAACGAAGGTCCGGCCCTGCCCGGTATGACCGAGCTGGCCGGCATCGTCCGCGAGAAGGGCAGCAAGATCCTCGGCATCGGCGGCGACTCCACCTTCGCCGCCCGCTGCGACGTCAACCTGGCCGGCCCCGACCTCCCCGAAACCCTCGCCCCGCTGGCCCTCGTCATCCCCGCCCAGCGAGCCATCGAGTCCCTCGCCCGCAAACTGGGCCTAAACCCCGACGCCCCCCGCGGCCTGCGCAAGGTGACCCAAACGGACTGATCGCATGAGCCATCCAAAGTGCTCATTCGGTGAGCACTTTGGATGGAAAGGTGGTGGTCATCAACCGGGAAGACCGAGGGAAGGCCACTGAGATGTTGCGAGGATTTGCGACCGTCAGCTTCTACGCCGCCGACATGGGTGCCGCGCGGGAGTGGTACACGAAGTTGCTGGGGATCGAGCCGTACTTCGCGGTGCCGAACCTGGACAACCCGGGCTACCTCGAGTGGAGGTTCGGGGACTTCCAGTGCGAGCTCGGGATCATCGACGCGAAGTACGCCCACCATGCCGTCGCGAACGGGCCGGCCGGCGCGATCATCCACTGGCACGTCGACGACCTGGAAGGCACCCTCGACCGCCTGCTCGCGCTGGGCGCCACGCTCATCGAAGGCATCACCGAGCGAGGCGCCGACACCGGCTTCCGGACGGCCTCGGTCACCGACCCCTTCGGCAACATCATCGGGATCATGAACAACCCGCACTACCTGGAGATCCTCGCCGACCTGAAGGCTTGAGATCCCAGCCACAGCACCTCGAGACCAGCTACCTGCAGGCCGCTGCAGGTCGCTGGTTCGGTTGCCCAGGCGGTTGCAGGTAGGTGTTTCAGGTGCCGGGGCGGTTAGAGGTGGCCGCGGTGGGTTAGGGCGGTGGTGATTTGGGTGGCGGTGGCTCGGAGGTGTGGGAGGACCTCGGTGCAGAGGGAGGTCGGGGTGGAGCGGGAGGCGTGGGCGGAGACGTTGAGGGCGGCGATGGTGCGGCCGCGGGAGTTGTGGATAGGGGCGGCGATGGAGCGGAGGCCCAGCTCGAGCTCCTGGTCGACGAGGGCGTAGCCGTCGGTGCGGGCGCGGGTGATGACCTCGCGGAGCTCGTCGGGTGACGTGATGGTGCGGTCGGTGAGCGGCTCGGGCTCGACGGACGACAGGTAGGCGGTCAGCTCGTCGTCGGGGAGGCCGGCCAGGAGGACGCGGCCCATGGAGGTCGCGTACGCCGGCAGCCGAGCGCCGACCCCGAGCGCGACGGTCATGATGCGGCTCGTCGGCACGCGGGCGACGTACACGATGTCCGGTAGGTCGAGGGTGGCGATGGAGCAGGACTCGCGCGTCGTCGCGCTGAGCTCCTCCATGAACGGGCCGGCGAGCTCGCCGAAGTCCAGCGACGACAGGTAGGCCCAGCCGAGCGCGAGCACGCGCGGCGTCAGCGAGAACCGCCGGCCGTCGCTGCTGACGTACCCGAGCTCCACCAGCGTGAGCAGGATCCGCCGCGCCGTCGCCGGCGTGATCCCGACGTCGCGCGCCACCTCGCTGAGCGTCAGCGAGGGCGCGTCCGCCGAGAACGCGCGGATGACCGCAAGGCCGCGTTCCAGCCCTTGCAGGAACGTACCTGTGGACGCCTCACCGGCCATCGGCTAGCCTTTTCGTTGAAAGAAGAACTTTTCGCTCAGCGAAATCCTAGCGGAGCAGCGCATGCCAAGTCCAGTTCCACTCGGCGAAGCGATCGCGGCCCACGTGCATGACGGCGACACCGTGGCGCTCGAAGGCTTCACCCACCTGATCCCGTTCGCGGCCGCCCACGAGATCGCCCGGCAGGGCCGCCGGCACCTGACGCTCGTCCGAATGACGCCGGACCTCATCTACGACCAGCTGATCGGCCTCGGCGTGGCGGACGAGTTGGTCTTCTCGTACGGCGGCAACCCGGGCGTCGGCTCACTCCACCGGCTCCGGGACGCGGTCGAGAAGCACTGGCCGCACCGGCTCGTGGTGCACGAGCACAGCCACGCCGGGCTCGCCAACGCGTACGTCGCCGGGGCTGCCCGACTGCCGTTCGCCGTGCTGCGGGGATACCGCGGGACGGATCTGGAGGAGCAGCACGACATCATCAGCCGGGTCACCTGCCCGTTCACGGGCGAAGAGCTGGCCGCGGTGCAGGCAGTGAACCCGGACGTCGCCGTGATCCACGCGCAGCTGGCGGACCGCGACGGCAACGTCATGCTTTGGGGCATCACCGGCGTGCAGCGCGAAGCAGTGCTGGCGGCGAAGCGGGCGATCGTCACCGTGGAAGAGGTGGTGGACGAGTTCCCGGAGCACACCGGAGCGGTGGTGCTGCCGAACTGGGTGCTGTCGGCCGTCAGCGTCGTACCCGGTGGAGCGTGGCCGTCCTATGCCGCCGGCTACTCGGTCCGCGACAACGACTTCTACCAACAGTGGGACGCCATCTCCCGCGACCGTACGGCGTTCCTGGAGTGGGCGCGGGCCAACGGGCTTCCGGCTGCGCAGGAGGTGGCCGCACATGCCTGACAGCTGGGACAGCGCGGACATGATGAACGTGGCGGCCGCGCGCGAGTTGCTGGATGGGGACGTGTGTTTGGTGGGGGTCGGCCCGCCCAACCTCGCGGCGAACCTGGCCCGCCGGACGCATGCACCCAACTGCCGGTTGGTGTACGAGTCGGGGGCCATCGACGCGAAGCCGCGGCGGTTGCCGTTGTCGATCGGAGACGACGACCTGGCGGCGACGGCGACCGCGGTGGTGTCGGTGCCAGAGATGTTCAACTACTGGGTCGGCGCCGGGCGGATCGATGTCGGGTTCCTCGGAGCGGCGCAAATCGATCGGTACGGGAACATCAACACGACCGTCATCGGCGAGCACGAGAACCCCAAGACCCGGCTGCCGGGCGCGGGTGGCGCGCCGGAGATCGCGGCCGCGGCCGGGCGGGTGATCGTCATCGTGAAGCAGTCGCCGCGAACGTTCGTCGAGCAGGTCGACTTCGTGACCTCCGTCGGCTACGGCCCGACCGGGCGCGAGCGGCAGGCTCCCGGCGCCGGACCCACGCTGGTCATCACCGACCACGGCGTACTCGAGCCGGATCCGGAGACCAACGAGCTCACGCTCACCAGGCTGCATCCGGGGGTGACGGTCGAGCAGGCCCGGACGGCGACCGGCTGGCCGCTGAAGGTTGCTGACAGCATCAAACAGGTCGATCCCCCGACCGAGATCGAACTGGCCGCCCTCCGCCGGCTCCGCGACCGGGAGGACCTCGATGCCTGAGCCGACGGTCGGGTTCGAGCACACGTTCCTGCCGGGGCGGGTGGTGCTCGGTGCTGGATCGCTCGACCAAGTCGCTGGGGAGACAGAAGCGCTCGGGGTACGGCGAGTGTTGCTGATCGCAACCCGGTCGGCGCGGGACGCGGCGGACGTGGTCGAGGTCGAGCTGAAGGACCGGTTCGCCGGCCGGATCGACGGGGTGACACAGCACGTGCCGACCGAGGTCGCCGAGAACGCCCGCGCCAAGGCACGCGACGTCAACGCCGACGGGGTTGTCGCAATCGGCGGCGGGTCGGCGATCGGGCTGGCCAAGGCGATCGCATTGGCCGGCGGAGCGCCGATCGTGGCAGTTCCGACCACCTATGCGGGGTCGGAGATGACGCCGGTCTGGGGACTGACGTCGAGCGAAGGCAAGACCACCGGCATGGATCCGAAGGTGCTGCCACGCACCGTCATCTACGACCCCATCCTGACTCTCCAGCTACCGAAGCACGTCACGGCAGCGAGCACAGCCAACGCGCTCGCCCACTGCGTCGAGGCGGTCTGGACGCCGAAGGCCGACCCGATCACCGAGACGCTCGCGGTCGAAGCCGCCCGCGCACTCACCACCGGACTCAGAGCAGTCCTGCGGGAACCGGCCGATATAGATGCCCGAAGCAACCTCCTGTACGGCGCCTGCCTGGCCGGCCAGGCGTTCGCGAACTCGGGCTCCGACCTGCACCACAAGCTGTGTCACTACCTCGGCGGCACCTTCAACCTCCCGCACGCGGAGACCCACGCGGTGGTCCTCCCCCAGGTCACAAGAGTCAAAGCGCCGGGCGTACCCAGGGCGAAGGCCCGGCTGGAGGACGCCTTGCAGACAAGCGATCTCGCGACCGGCTTGTTCGACCTGTTCGCCGCGTCCGGCATCCCGACCAGCCTGAAGCAGCTCGGCCTGACCCAGGACCAAGCACAGGAGGCCGCCAACGCCTTCGACGCCGACGACATCCTCACCCGCGCCTGGGCGGGCACCAGGCCTGAAGGAGTACCCCGATGAGATCCGCCTACATCCTCGACGCGGTCCGCACCCCGGTCGGCAAGCTGGGCGGCGCCCTCGCGTCCGCCCGCCCCGACGACCTCGCCGCGGCGACCCTGAAGGAACTCGCAGCCCGCCGGGAGATCGACCCGCAGGAGCTGGATGACATCTTCCTCGGCAACGCGAACGGCGCCGGCGAGGAGAACCGCGACGTCGCGCGCATGGCCGCGCTGCTCGCCGGCTTCCCCACCAGCGTTCCCGGTACGACGGTCAACCGCCTCTGCGGCTCCGGCCTCGAAGCGGCGATCCAGGCGGCTCGCGCGATCGAGACGGACGACGCCGACCTGGTCATCGCCGGCGGCGTGGAGTCGATGAGCCGAGCACCCTGGGTGCTGCCGAAGCCGGACCGCGCGTACCCGCACGGCAGCCTGACGGCCGAGTCGACCTCGCTCGGCTGGCGACTGGTCAACCCGAAGATGCCGAAGGACTGGACGATCTCGCTCGGCGAGGCGACCGAGCGCTTGGCGGAGAAGTACGGCATCACCCGCGAAGCGCAGGACGTCTTCGCGCTCGAGAGTCACGAGAAGGCGGCCAAAGCCTGGGCAGCCGGCACGTTCGACGCCGAACTCGTGCCCTGGGATCGTCTCGACGTCGCCGGACCGCCGCTGACCAGGGACGAGTCGATCCGCGACGGCGGCACCCCGGAGACGATGGCCCGACTCAAGCCGGCGTTCCGACCCGACGGCACCGTGACAGCTGGAAACGCCTCGACGCTGAACGACGGGGCGTCGGCCGTGCTGATCGCCGGCCGGCAGACAGCTGACCGGCTCGGCATCACTCCGATGGCCCGGATCGTCAGCCGGGCGGTCCATGCGGTGGATCCGCAGTACTTCGGGATCGGGCCGGTCGAGGCGTCGAACAAGGCACTGCTGAAGGCAGGCATCGGCTGGGGCGACCTGACGCTCGTCGAGCTCAACGAGGCCTATGCAGCCCAGAGCCTTGCGTGCCTGCAGCAATGGCCTGAACTGGACCGCGACAAGGTGAACGTGAACGGCGGAGCGATCGCCCTCGGCCATCCGCTCGGCAGTTCCGGAACCCGCATTCTCACCACCCTCGCCCACGAACTCAGACGGCGCGGCGGTGGCTATGGCCTGGCCACGCTCTGCATCGGTGTGGGCCAAGGCCTGGCGATGGTGATCGAGGCATGAGGAGCAACCAGATGGATCTGCAAGGCGACGACCTCACCAAGGCGGTGGTCGCGAGCTTCGACCAGAGTGTCGACCCGCGGACCAAGACCGTGCTGAGCGCGCTGGTCCGGCACCTGCACGCGTTCGCCCGGGAGGTGGAGCTGACCGAGGAGGAGTACTTCACCGCGATCGACTTCCTCACCCGGACCGGCCAGATCTCCACCGGCACCAGACAGGAGTTCGTGCTGCTGGCCGACGTACTCGGGCTGTCGATGCTGACCGTCGGCCTGGAGAACCGCAAGCCGCCGGAGGCCACCCAGTCGACCGTGTTCGGCCCCTTCTTCGTCGAAGGATCGCCGGAGGTCGAGCTCGGCGGCGACATCGCGAACGGCGCCCCCGGACAGCCCTGCCTGGTGAGTGGGCGGGTCCTGAACACCAAGGGCGAGCCGATCGCGAAGGCGAAGGTGGAGACCTGGCAGGCCGACGAGGAAGGCTTCTACGACGTCCAGAAGGACCTCGACGGACCGCAGAACCGCGGCCACCTGACAACCGATGCCGACGGCAACTACGCGTTCTGGGCGGTGAAACCGGTCGCCTACCCGATCCCGGACGACGGCCCGGTCGGCGAGCTGCTCCGGGCCGGCGGCCGCGGCCCGATGCGGCCGGCCCACATCCACTTCATGGTCACCGCCCCCGGGTACGCGCGGCTGATCACCCACGTGTTCGCGGCCGGTGACGAGTACCTCGCGAACGACGCGGTCTTCGGCGTCAAGGACTCGCTGATCGCCGACTTCACCGAGCACGCGGCCGGCACTCCGGCACCGGACGGCAAGACCCCCGACCAGCCCTACTTCACCGTCCACTACGACTTGGTGCTCGCCACCACCGAGGAGACGCAGTGATCACCACGGATGTCCTGATCGTCGGCAGTGGCCCGGCCGGCGGCGCCGCGTCGCTGTTCCTGTCCACGTACGGCGTCGACAACGTCGTCCTCACCCGGTACGGCTGGACCGCCAACACCCCACGCGCCCACATCACCAACCAGCGCACGATCGAGCTGATGCGGGACATGGGCATCGAGGACCAGGTGATGGACCACGGCACCGAGCACGCGCTGATGGGTCAGACCGCGTTCTGCACCAGCCTCGCCGGTGAGGAGATCGGCCGGATCCGCACCTGGGGCACGCATCCGCGCCGGCTGGCCGACTACACCGAGGCGAGTCCGACGCTCCCCTGCGACCTCCCGCAGACGCTGTTCGAGCCGATCCTGCTCAGTACGGCGGCCAGTCGCGGCGCCCGGCTGCGGTTCAACACCGAGTACCTCTCGCTGGAGCAGGACGACGACGGCGTCACCGCGACCGTCCGCGACCGGCTGAGCGACACGACGTACCAGATCCGGGCGAAGTACCTGATCGGCGCGGACGGTGGCCGGAGCAAGGTGGCGCAGGACATCGGGCTGCCGATGGCGGGGTCGATGGACATAGAGGGCTCGATGAACATCGTCTTCGAGGCCGACCTGTCCAGGTATGTCGCCCATCGCCCGAGCGTCCTGTACTGGGTGCTGCAGCCGGGCGCGCAGATCGGCGGCATCGGCGCCGGCCTGATCCGGATGGTCCGGCCGTGGAACGAGTGGCTGATCGTCTGGGGCTACGACATCAACCAGCCGGCGCCCGTGGTCGACGAGGCGATGGCGACCGAGATCGTGCACAACCTGGTCGGCGACGACACCATCGACGTGAAGCTGAAGAGCACGTCGGTCTGGAGCGTCAACCACATGTACGCCGAGCAGGCAACGGTCGGCCGGGTGTTCTGCATGGGTGACGCGATCCACCGGCACCCGCCGAGCAACGGCCTCGGCTCGAACACGTCGATCCAGGACGCGTACAACCTGGCCTGGAAGCTCTCGCTGGTGCTCAAGGGACACGCCTCGCCGGACCTGCTGAAGACGTACGACGAGGAACGCGTGCCGATCGCCCGGCAGATCGTGGAGCGGGCGAACAAGAGCCGCACCCAGTTCGGCCAGATCTTCCGGGCCCTCGGCATGACGCCGGACGCGCCGCCCGGGCGGACGATCGAGTCCCGCAAGGACGACACCCCCGACGGCGCCGCCCAGCGCGAGGAGCTGCGGACGGCGATCGAGCTGAAGGACTACGAGTTCAACGCCCACGGGGTCGAGCTCGGCCAGCGGTACCGGTCGGCCGCCGTGATCGGCGACGGTACGGCGGAACCGTCGTACGACCGCGATCCGGAGCTGTACTACCACCCGACGACCTGGCCGGGCGCCCGGATTCCGCACTGCTGGCTGACCCGCGGTTCGGAGACCGTGAGCACGCTCGACGTGGTCGGCAAGGGCCGGTTCACGCTGCTCACCGGGATCGGCGGCGACGCGTGGGTGAAGGCGGCGCAGTCCGTCTCGGAGCACCTCGGCGTACCGATCGAACCGTTCGTGGTCGGCCCGGGTCACGAGCTGGACGACCTGTACGGCGACTGGGCGCGGGCGCGGGAGATCCCGGACGAGGGCTGTCTCCTGGTCCGCCCGGACGCGCACATCGCCTACCGCGCGTTCGACCTTCCCGAGGACGCCACCGACGTGCTCGAGCAGGCGATGAACACGCTGCTAGGCCGCTGAGGCTGCTTGGGCCTCCCGGAGGATCCGGTCGAGGATCGCCGCGATCTCGGCGGTCTCGGCGTCGAGCAGGGTGATCAGGGCCACCCGCGAGGTTTCCGTGCGCGCCTCGAGCGCCGCTGCGCTCAGGGCGCGCACGGTCCCCAGCTCATGGATCAGTTCGTCCCACAGAGAACTCATCAACTACCCCCTTTTCCCGTCACAAACCCAGTACGACGTGCACGATGCACGCCGCCCCGCCCGAGTTGGGGCTGACTTTGGTCGAGAAGCCTCACTTCCACCTCGACAACGTGGAAGCGGCTGGGGAGGTTACGGAACCGTCAGGAATCTCCAGCTGTGCGCCGGCACCTCGGCGGCGTGGTCCGGGAAGGTCTGCGCCTCGTCCGAGATGTTGAGCAGCAGCACGAGATCCGAGTCGCCGTCGGTCGACCGGAGCGCGATCGTCTCGTTGGCGAGGTGCTCGACCTGCGTCCGTGCCCGGGTGAGCCACGGGTTGCGCCGCCGTACGCCGATCAGCTCCTGGTACAGCCGGTACGTCGGCCAACCGGACGGATCGAGCTCGCCGGGACTGTCCGGGAACTCCGGCCGGATCGCGTCGTCGCCGCCGGCCCGGTCCTCCTTCAGACCGCGGAACGCCTGCTCGTCACCGGCATAGATGCTCGGCACACCGCCGACCGCGAACAGAATCGCGAGCGCGTGACCAAGATGCCGCTCGTCCGCCAGCTGGGTCGCGATCCGGGTCACGTCGTGGTTGCCGACGAAGGTCTGCGGCACGAACGTGTCCAGCAGCGCGTCGTGCCGTCCCAGTGCGTGGGCGAGCTCGTAGAAGTTGCCGTCGTTCAGGGAGCTCCAGATCGCCTTCCACAGTTCGTACTGCGTGACCGAGTCCAGCCCGCTCGCCGCGACGTATTCGGCGTAGTCGCCGTGGATGACCTCGCCGAAGAACCACGCATCCGGGAACTCCTCCCGCGGCAGCACCGCCCGCCAGAACTCCGGCGGTACGGCGTACGCCACATCGAGCCGCCACGCGTCGACTCCACGGCCGAGCCAGTGCGACAGGACATCCGCGACGTACCGCGCCACCGCGGGATCACTGTGATTGAGTGCGACCAGGTGCTCATGGCCTTCGAAGTTGTCGAGCGACCCGTCCTCGCGGCGGCGAAACCACTCCGAAGGCCCGGCGAACGACCGGGCGACATGGTTGAACACGCCGTCGAGCGCGACCTGCAGTCCACGCTCGTGGGCCGCGGCGACCAGCCGGTCGAAGTCGGCGTCGTCACCGAGCCGCGGGTCGATCCGGAAGTGGTCCACGGTGTCGTAGCCGTGCGTCTCGGAGGCGAAGATCGGGCCGAGCAGCAGGCCGGA
Organism: Kribbella sp. NPDC002412; assembly: GCF_053592935.1. Classification (NCBI taxonomy): domain Bacteria; kingdom Bacillati; phylum Actinomycetota; class Actinomycetes; order Propionibacteriales; family Kribbellaceae; genus Kribbella; species Kribbella sp. NPDC002412. Next base: position 83,774 of record NZ_JBSFBL010000035.1, on the reverse strand, counting down.
GCAGCCGAGCTCGACCGCGTAGTCGAGCCAGTTCTCCACTCGGCCGAGCCGGTGGACGACCGCCGGGCTCGCGGACTGCTCTGCTCCCGTGAAGCCGAGCGGATAGATCTGCCACCAGATGGTGTCGTCCTTCATGGCTTCTGCCCGAACGTGTGCCGGCGGATCCAGGCGTGCAGGGCGATCGCGGCGGCGGCGCTGGCGTTGATGGAACGGGTGGACCCGAACTGGGCGATGGACAGTACGGCGGTGCAGATCGCGTGCGCTTCTTCGGTCAGGCCGGGTCCTTCCTGGCCGAAGAGCAGGACGCAGGCCGCAGGGAGCTCGTAGGTCTCCAGCGGCACCGAGCCGGGCAGGTTGTCGATGCCGATCACGGGCAATTGGTGGTCCTCGGCGTACGAGGCCAGGTCCTCGAGACGCGGGTGGTGGCGGACGTGCTGGTAGCGGTCGGTGACCATCGCGCCACGGCGGTTCCACTTGCGGTTGCCGACGATGTGGACCTCGGCGGCCAGGAAGGCGTTCGCAGTCCGGACGACCGAACCGATGTTCAGGTCGTGCTGCCAGTTCTCGATCGCGACGTGGAACGGGTTCCGCTGCCTGTCGAGGTCCGCGACGATCGCCTCGAGCGTCCAGTACCGGTACTTGTCGACCACGTTCCGTCGATCACCGTGCGCAAGCAGTTCCGGATCGAGCCGTGGGTCGTCCGGCCATTCCCCCTGCCACGGACCCACCCCGACCTCGTTCGGTCCGACCATGTCGGCACCGATCCGGTCCCGGTTCTCCTCGCCGATAAGCTCACGCACAGGTTTGGACGCTACCCTGTCCGCGTGCTTTCTCTTGTCGCGATGCTGATGCCGAACTGGATGGACCCGGAATACCTGCTGACCTGGCTGGGTGACTGGTCCCTCTGGGGCACGGCCGCGGTCGTGTTCATCGAGTGCGGGTTGCTGTTCCCGATCCTGCCCGGTGACTCGCTGCTGTTCGCCGTCGGCCTGTTCATCGCGCACGGCACGATCGACGTGCCGCTGTGGCTGGCCTGCGTGATCCTGACCGTCGCGGCCTTCCTCGGCAACGTGTCCGGGTACTACATCGGCCGGGTGCTCGGGACCACGCTGTTCACCAACCCGAACGCGCGGTTCCTGAAGCCGAAGTACATCGAGGAGACGCACGCGTTCTTCGAGAAGTACGGCCCGCGGGCGCTGGTGCTGGCCCGGTTCGTCCCGATCGTGCGCACCTTCATCACGATCGTGGCCGGCGCCGGCAAGATGGACCCGCGGAAGTTCTTCGTCTGGACCGGTGTCGGCGCCGTCCTCTGGGCCACCGGCCTGACCCTGCTCGGCCACGCCCTCGGCCAGGTCAAGTTCATCCACGAGCACCTCGAGTCCGCGATCCTGCTGATCGTCCTGATCTCCGTGGTCCCGATGTTCGTCGAGTGGTTCCTCGCCAAGCGCCGCGCCCGCAACGCCCCGGCCGACCCCGCCCCCGAGGCCCCGAAGCACGCCGCCACCAACAACGTCAGCGAGTAACCTCCCGCCACCGCGCCAGACACAACTCCAACGGCACGGACGGCACTCCCTGCCCCAGCGCCTCGAACGGCTCCCCGGCCAGTAGTCGCTGGACGTCGTCCGGCCTGAGCCGGACGTGCTTGCTGACGAACTGCCGCTCGGACACGTCGATCCGTACGTCGAGGTCCCGCAGCTGAGCCTGGATCCGGGAGACGCCGTAGAACTCGGGCTTCGCGCCCTTCTCCAGCCAGCGGCCGTACCCGAGCACCGTGGTCTCGATGCGCACCTCGCGCATGGCCGCGCTGACCAGGCCGAGCTCCTCGCGCAGCTCGCGCTCCATCCCGGCGGCCACGACGTCGGTCAGCCGATCGCGCCCCTCGACGTCCAACGGCTCGAGGCTTCCGGAGCCACTCGGCGCGACCAGGCCCGCGGACGACCGTGACGCGACGCCCTGGTGCACCAGCACCATCCAGCCGTCCGAAGTCAGCGCGACCGTGGAGACGCCGACCTGGTTGCCGAGCTCGGTCGCGTTCAGCGGGATCAGCCGGCCGTCGTCGGCGATCAGGTGCCGGGTGATGTCGGCCACGGGCCGCCCGAGTCGCCGGCTCATCCACTGATGCCCGGCCAGGTAGTTCGACGCCATCATGTCGAAGTACCGGACCGGCTGCAGGTGTACGGCGCCGCCGGCCGGACCGGGATCCTCGCCGAGGCCGATGTTCAGTCCGTCGAACGGCGGAGACGCCGTACGCGACCGCTGGGACCGGGCCAGCGCGATCACCGCCGGCTTGATCGCGGCCAGGTCAGGCGGCAGCGAGTACTGCCGTGGGTCGAGCACGAACGGCCGGTCCAGGCTGCGGTCGACCGACGGGCTGGTGACCACACGACCCTGCGAGCAGCGGACCACCTGCCAGTCGCCGTCCAGGACGACCTCCGGGATCGGCCGGTCGATCGTGTAGAGATCGTTGAGCTCCTTGCGTACGTCGACCCAGTCGCTGACCAGCGGGATCAGGCCCAGCACCGCCAGCACGATCGCGATCACGCCGGTCCCCAGGCTGTCGACTCCCAGCGCGAGCACACCGACCAACGACAACGCCGTACCGGCCATCACCGCCCAGTTCTTCGCCAGCAGCAGTCGCGCCCAGCCCCAGGAGGCCGAGAACCGGTGCTGTACCCACAGTCGGGCCCCATGCCGGATCGGCTGGGCAGAGGCGGCCGTCGCTGTCTCGATGTCTCCCACGAGGGGCAATTATCGGGGCCGCTCAGTGGGCGAAGGGGAAGTGGGGGTGGGACCAGACCCAGTCGGTGGTGAGGGTGGTGAGGGGGGCTACTTCGACCGGGGCGCGGAGGAGGGGGCCGACCACCTGGCCGGAGCCGAGTGAGCAGGCCACTCGGATCCGGTCTGCCGCCTGGTACCAGACCAGCGCCCCCCGTGGCACCGCGCCCTCTTCGAGGAGGGCATGGTGGTCGAGCCATCGCACCGCGTCGGCGGGATCGTGCCAGCCGCTGTCCTGGGCGTAGCCGAACGCCATCCGCTGGAACTTCAGCGGCCAGTCCTGCCAGGCCGTCGATCCCACCCGCTCCAGCTGCCAGTTCAGCGCCGCCTCGATGTCCCGCGGGTTCGCCACCCGCCGTTCCACGACAACCTCCCCCCAGGCCATAGCCAGTTCCTCCCCCGAGTCCCCCGAACCCGCCGGCCTGTGTTGCCGTGGTGAGACAGATCCTGGTCGACGGGGATACACCCGCCGTACATTCAGCCGGCTGCTGTGGTGGTGTCGAAAGTGGCGAGCTCGCGGCGGCACTCGGCGGCGCGGATGTCGTTGCCGGCCTGCTGCCAGACCCGGGCGGCCCGGTCGAGCGTACGGCGGGCCGAGTCGAGGTTGCCCGTGGACAGGTAGAGCTGCCCGAGGTGCTGCGCCGCCTGGCCCTCGACACTGCGGTCGCCCAGCCGATGGCCGATGTCGATCGAGTCCAGCAGCATCTTCCGCGCCGCCGCGACCTCACCACGTTCCATCAGCGTCTGCCCGAGATCGGCCCGGGTGTACGCCGCGCAGTGGTCGTCACCCATGGCGTTGAAGATCTTCAGCGCCGTCCGCAGTTGCCGGACGGCCTCGTCGTACCTGCCCTGGCGGGACCGCATTGCCGCGATCCGTCGCCGTACCTTGGCCTCGCGATGGCTGTCGACCCGCCGTACGGCGATCAGGAAGGCCTGGGCCAGGTAGCGCCCGGCCGTCGCGGTGTCGTCGCGGGTCAGCCAGATGTTCGCGATCGCGGTGCGGGCGAGGGCTTCGGCGTTCGCGTTGCCGACCTCGACGAACGCCTCGACCGCCTTCTCGTACTGCTTCAGGCCTTCGTCCGGCCGGCCGCGTTCGCGCAGCCAGGTGCCGAGGCCGACCTTCGCGATGCCTTCGCCGAGCCGGTCGCCGACCTCGGCGGACAGCTGCGCGGCCGTGTCCAGGTGATGCCAGGCGGCGTCCCAGTTGTCCTGGTAGAGCGCGAGCTGGCCGAGGTTGCGGTGCATGATCGACTCGCCGCGCCGGTCCCCGCAGGCGATCGCACTGAGCAGGCCCTGCTGGTGCGACCCGTTCCAGTCCTCGAAGCCCGCGCGCATGTCCAGGTACGGCGCCCACGCGGACGCGATCCGCCATGCCTGGTCGTGCAGCCCGTTCTGCGCGGCCGCCCGGATCGCCGGCACGAACGTGCTGCGCTCACTGTCGAACCACGCGATCGCGTCGGTCTCGGTGAACGGCGACGGATCCGGTCCGGTCACCGGGCCGGTGTGCTCCATGGCGCCGAAGTACTCGAAGGCGAGCGCGGCGTTGGCCCGGCGCATCTTGTTCAGGATCGCGTCCAGCACGGTGGTGACGTCCCGGACCGCCTGCGCCTTTTGCTCCTCGTCGCCGACCCCGATCGCGTGCAGCCGGAGCAGGTCGTGGACCCGGTAGCGCGCCGTACCGCGGTGGTCGACCGAGCTGATCCGGACCAGGTTGACCTCGATCAGCCGATCCAGACTGCGCCGTACGGCGGCCTCCGACGCGACTGTCTCGAGCGCGCGAGCCGAGAACACGCCGACCGCGAAGTGGCCGATCAGCCGGTAGAGCCGAGCCTCCTGCGGGTTGAGCGCGTCGTAGCTGAGATCCGCGCTGGTCCGTACGGCGAGCTCGCCGATGCTGAGCTCGTCGAGCCGCGACGTCTCGTCGCGCAACCGCCGGGCCAGCTCACGCGGACTCAGGTCCGGCCGCTGGGCCAGCCGGCTGCCGACGATCCGGATCGCCAGCGGCAGGTTCGCGCAGGCAGCCAGGATCTCCTCGGCCGCGGGCGACGCGCGGTCGAGGCGGCCGGCGCCGGCCACCAGGTCGAGCAGCGCAGCCGCCTCGGCGTCGTCGAACGTGTCGAGCGGCATGCTGTCCGCACCCGCCAGGTCCATCAGCCGGTTGCGGCTGGTGACGACGACCGCGGACGCGCCAGTGCCTGGCATCAGCGGAGTCACCTGACTCGCCGTGGCCACGTCATCGAGGATGATCAGCACCCGGCGGCTGGCCAGCTCGGACCGCAGCATCGCCGACCGCCGCTCGGGGTCGGTGGGGATCGCGTAATCGGGCAGGTTGAGGCTGAGCAGCAGGTCGGTGAGCGCTGCCGCCGGATCCCGCGGCTGCGTGGCGCCGTGCATGTCCAGGTAGATCTGCCCGTCCGGGAAGTACTCCCGGACCAGATGGCCGAGCCGAACCGCCAGCGAGGTCTTCCCGGTGCCGGGTGCGCCCGAGATCACCGCGATCGGCGGACGCACCGGGTCGCGGCCGCAGACCAGGTCGCGCAGCTGGTCGAGCTGGTCCTGACGACCGCTGAAGTCGGGCAGGTCGAGCGGGAGCTGGCTCGGTGGTCGCTGCGGATCAGTCAGCTCCGGCGCCGCCATCGGGCCCGGCTGTGCGATGTCGGGCTGGCCGCGTTCCGTCGTACGCGCGGCTGGGATGCCGGGGTTGGGCCAGTTGGCGGAGCGGCCGTTCTGGGCTCGGGCGCCGGCGGCCTCGAGCTCCGGGCCGGGCTTGATGTCGAGCTCATCAGCGAGCGTCTGCACGGCCTTGGCATACGCCGCCCGCGCTTCGCCGACCCGACCGGCGGCCAGGAGGGCGTCGATGAGTCGCCGCCAGAGCTGCTCGTCGTACGGGTCATCAGTGAGGCGCTCGCTGAGCAGGACGGCCGCACCGCTCGCGTCGCCGTGCTCCAGCCGCAGATCCAGGAGCGTGTCGACCAGACCGCGGTGCTGCGCCTCCAGACGGGCGAGCGAGCCCTCCCAGGCGGCTGGGATGGACAGGTCCTCGAGCGGGCGGCCACGCCAGAGCGCGTAGGCCCGGGACAGCACCTGCATGGCCTGGCGGCCCTCACCGGCATCGCGGAGGTGACCGCCTTCGGCGAGCAGCGACTCGAACAGGCTCGCGTCGAGCTCGTCGACGCCGACCTCGATGCTGTAGCCGGCGGCCGACGTGTCGATCGGAGCGGGCAGTCCGGCGTCCTGCAGGACACCGCGTAGCGCCCGGACGTAGGTGCGGATGTTCGCCGTGGCCGAGCGGGGCGGACTGCTCTCCCAGAGCGCGTCGGCGATCAGATCGGTCGAGACGAACCGGTTCGGGTGCAGGAGCAACGTTGCCAGCAGCTGACGCGGCTTGGCCGCCCGGAGCGGCTGGCCCTGGACGTGGACGAGGCGCAGAGGTCCGAGGATTCCGTACCTCAGACTGTCCACTCGCCTGCCCTCTCCACTCGAACCGCCCTATCGTGGCATCCCGCTGTACCCGCCGGAAAGGCCGATGTACGCCGGATGTATCTCAGTGCGGCACTGTTGACACAGGTACCGGGGGGAGGGCAGGCCCGGGTGTGGCGACTGACCGCCGTCGCTCCCGGGTCTGGCACTGGGCGAGAGTTCGGGTTCGGGGGACCCGGACCACGGGGAACCGGTGCCTACCGGTCACCGGTGAACGGCGGCTGTCCGTCCTGCGGCGCGGGGGAACCCGCAGGCGGGCCGCCCACCGGTGGCTGGCCCTGGTACCCGGGCTGCCCCTGGTACGGCGCCTGCCCAGGCTGACCCTGGTAGCCAGGGAACTGCGGCTGCGCCTGGTAGTTGCCCTGGTCACCCGGAATCTGCGGGTGGATCTGGCCGGACGACTGCGGCCCCGGCTGCATCTGCGGCGGCGCCTGCTCGCCGGCGACCGAGCCGATGGTGCCGAACGACACCTGCGGGACCGAGCGGACCTGCTCGTCCTTGACCTCGAAGTAGCCGGCCTTCTCGAACTTGAAGCCGTTCGCGATCAGGTTCGACGGGAACGCCTCGACCCGGGTGTTGTAGTCACCCACGTTGGCGTTGAAGAACCGCCGGCCGGCCGCGATCCGGTCCTCGGTGTCGGTCAGCTCGCGCTGCAGGTTGAGGAAGTTCTGGTTCGACTGCAGCTGCGGGTACGCCTCGACGGAGATCATCATCTGACGCAGCGCACCGGACAGCTCGCTCTCCGCCGCGGCCCGCTGCTCCGGCGGGGCGCCCTGCACGTTGACCGCCTGGGTGCGCAGCCGGGCGACCTCCTCGAACACGTGCCGCTCGTGCGCGGCGTAGGCCCGGACCGTCTCGACCAGGTTCGGGATCAGGTCGTAGCGCCGGTGCAGCTCGACGTCGATCTGCCGCCAGGACTCCTGGATCAGGTTCCGCTGCTTGACGAACCGGTTGTACGAGACGATCAGCGCGAGTCCCACAATCACGACGACCGCGACGACCGCGATGATGACGAAGGTCAGCATTCCCCTGCTCCCGAGTGTTGGCGATGCTCAGAAGCGACTCTACGGCTGATCCGTGTCAGTGGCTCCGCGGCGGCTGCTGAGCGCGCGGGTCCACCCCGGCGTAGTCGCGCCAGACGTACGGCGGGACCTGCTCGAGAACCTGCTGCAGCAGCGACAGCCGGTTCATCACCTCGACCGGGTTGTGCGCGCCCTGGTCCCAGCCGACCAGGGAGTTGCCCTCCACCCGCCAGCCGATCTCGCCGCGGGCCAGCAGCAGCTCCATCATCCGCGGCGTGACCACCGCGTGCCCGAACCGCTCGTCGTCCGCCTTCACCCGGAACGCCCGGTTGAACTGGTCGCTCTCGAACTGGATGTCGCGGAACCCGAACGCGTTCGCCACCGCCCCGCCGAAGATCCCCTCGTGGGTGACCTCCAGGTGCGGCAGCGCACCGGGCAGCCGCAGTACGACGACGCCGAACTTGTGCGTCGTGGTCCGGCGGTGGCCCTTCGAGTTCCTGGTGTGCGTCTGGTAGCTGTAGTCGAAGGCAACCATCTGGTGCCCGTTGAAGGCGCCGGACAACACGTTCGTCGCGCGCCGGTTGTCACCGGCCTGGAACGGCGTGCCTGCCCACTGGTTGGCCAGCCCGTTGTTGGCCGGGACGTACGACCAGCCGTTCTGGGCGGCGAAGGCGGCGAACTGCTCGCGGCGCTTCTTCGCCGCCAGGTAGTTGAAGTAGAAGATCCCGGCGCCGACCACGACGGCGATCAGGATCATCACGACCGGGTTGAGCTCCATCGGATCAGAGACCCAGGTCCTCGAGACCGAACACCGAGCGGTACTCCAGGCCTTCCGACTCGACCTTCTCCTGCGCCCCGGTCGCCCGGTCCACAATCACCGCGACCGCGACCACCTCGGCCCCGGCCTCCCGCAACGCCTCGACCGCGGTCAGCACCGAGCCACCGGTGGTGGAGGTGTCCTCGACCGCGAGCACCCGGCGGCCCTTCACATCCGGTCCTTCGATCCGCCGCTGCAGACCGTGCGTCTTCTCGGCCTTGCGTACGACGAACGCGTCCAGCCGACGGCCTTCCTGGGCGGCCGCGTGCAGCATCGACATCGCGACCGGGTCCGCGCCGAGGGTCAGTCCGCCGACCGCGTCGTACTCGAGATCCTTGGTCAGCTCGAGCATCGCCGGGCCGATCAGCGGGGCCGCGGCGGCGTCCAGCGTGATCCGGCGCAGGTCGACGTAGTAGTCGGCTTCCTTCCCCGATGCCAAGGTCACCTTGCCATGCACGATGGCCTTGGATTTCACCTGCTCCAGCAGTGCGTCCCGGTCGTAGCTCATGGCGCACAAGCCTAGATCACGAGGAAGTTCAGGCCTTCTTGCTCACGTTCACCAGGTGACCGAAAGCAACTGATCTGTCCGGGGAGCGGAACAGGTCCTGGCAGGTGGTCAGGGTGATGATCGACTTGGCTGGGGTTTCCTGCGGCTTGCCAGGGACCGGCTCGAGCACCCAGTGATCGGCCGGCTTCACGGTCAGGTCGCGCGGGGACCCGTCGAGCTCGTAGGTGTAGACGGCGTCCGCGGTCTCGACGATCACCTGGTCGCCCTTGCGCAGCTCGAGCATTTTGCGGAACGGCGAGCCGTGGGTGACCCGGTGCCCGGCGATCGCGAAGTTCCCCGGCCGGCCCGGCAGCTGGGTCTGCGGGTAGTGCCCGATCCCGCGCGCCAGGTCGTCCTTGCCGACCCCTTCCAGGACAGGCTTCTCCCACTCCTTGCCGAACTTCGGGATCCGCAGCAGCACGATCGGGTCCCCGGTCGTGGGCGCCGCCGTCGTCGGCTGCTGCCACTGCTCACGCAGCGCGCACTCCGCCTCGCCCATCTTCTGGTTCGAGGTGATCCCGGTGCCGACGTACTGCCACGCGGCCCACCCGAGCACCCCGGCCCCCGCCACCAGCAGGACGATCCCCAGCCCCCGCACCACTCCCCGCATGGCGACAAGTATGCAGTTGAACTGCAAAGGCTGTGTACGACGTGTCGATGGACGCCGGTGGTTGCCCGGGACGACGATGTGGACGATCGTCGAAGGTGGAGGTGTGCCGTGAAGGCACTGGTGAAGGCCGAGGCCAAGCCCGGTCTGTGGTTGCAGGACGTGCCCGAGCCCAAGATCGAGGCCGACGAGGTGCTGATCAAGGTGCTCCGCACGGGGTTGTGCGGCACCGACCTGCACATCCAGAGCTGGGACCACTGGGCGCAGAAGAACGTGCCGGTGCCGATGGTGACCGGGCACGAGTTCGTCGGCGAGGTGGTCGAGATCGGCGTCGGTGTCCGCGACGTCGCTGTCGGTGACCTGGTCAGCGGCGAGGGTCACCTGGTCTGCGGCCGCTGCCGCAACTGCCGGGCCGGCCGCCGGCACCTGTGCAGCAAGACCCGCGGCCTCGGCGTGCACGTGCCGGGCGCCTTCGCCGAGTACGTCGCGCTGCCCGCGAGCAACGCGTGGGTGCACAAGGACGCGGTCGACCTGGATGTCGCTGCGATCTTCGACCCGTTCGGCAACGCCGTACATACTGCCTTGTCGTTCCCGCTGGTCGGTGAGGACGTGCTGATCACCGGCGCCGGGCCGATCGGCGTGATGGCCGCCGCGGTCGCGCTGCACGCCGGCGCGCGCAACGTGGTGATCACCGACCTGTCGGAGTACCGGCTGGACCTGGCCCGCAAGATCGGCGTCACCCGCGCGGTCAACGTCGGCGAGGAGTCGATCGCGGACGCGCAGCAGGCCCTCGGCATGCGGGAGGGGTTCGACGTCGGGATGGAGATGTCCGGGCAGCCGGCCGCGCTGCGGGACATGCTCGCGAACATGACGCACGGCGGCCGGATCGCGATGCTCGGACTGCCGTCGGACGAGATCGCGATCGACTGGAGCACGGTGGTGCTCAACATGCTGACCATCAAGGGCATCTACGGCCGGGAGATGTTCGAGACCTGGTACTCGATGTCGGTGATGCTGGAACGCGGCCTGGACCTGACCCCGGTGATCACCCACCGGTTCGGGTACGGCGACTTCGAGCGGGCCTTCGACGTCGCCCGGCAGGGGCAGTGCGGCAAGGTGATCATGGACTGGACTCGCGACACGTTGGAGGAGAAGCACTGATGTTCGGGCGGATGCGGGACGACCTGACGGCGACCATCGGCGAGATCCGGGACGCCGGACTGTACAAGTCCGAGCGGGTGATCACCTCACCGCAGCAGTCGCTGATCTCGGTTGCCACCGGCAACGAGGTGCTCAACTTCTGCGCCAACAACTACCTCGGGCTGGCCGACCACCCCGAGGTGATCGCGGCCGCCCGGGCCGCCCTGGACCAGTGGGGCTTCGGGATGGCGTCGGTGCGTTTCATCTGCGGCACGCAGCAGGTCCACAAGGACCTGGAAGGCGCCCTGAGCACCTTCCTCGGCAGCGAGGACACCATCCTCTACAGCTCCTGCTTCGACGCCAACGGCGGCCTGTTCGAGACGCTGCTCGGCGCCGAGGACGCGGTCATCTCCGACGAGCTCAACCACGCCAGCATCATCGACGGCATCCGGCTGTCGAAGGCGAAGCGCTACCGCTACAAGAACCGGGACATGGCCGACCTCGAGGCCCAGCTCAAGGACGCCGCCGACGCCCGCTACCGGCTGATCGCCACCGACGGCGTCTTCTCGATGGACGGGTACGTCGCCCCGCTCGACGAGATCTGCGACCTGGCCGACCGGTACGACGCCCTGGTCATGGTCGACGACTCGCACGCGGTCGGTTTCGTCGGCCCCGACGGCGCCGGCACCCCGTCCCTGTTCGGGGTCAAGGACCGCGTCGACGTCATCACCGGCACCCTCGGCAAGGCCCTCGGCGGCGCGTCCGGCGGCTACGTCTCCGGGCGTCGCGAGATCGTCGAGCTGCTCCGGCAGCGCTCCCGCCCCTACCTCTTCTCCAACTCGCTGGCCCCGTCGGTGACCGCCGCGTCCCTGAGGGCCCTGGAGCTCATCGGCGGCTCCAGCGACCTGCGCGACAAGCTGACCGCCAACACCAAGCTCTTCCGCACCAAGATGACCGAAGCCGGCTTCGACGTACTCCCCGGCGACCACCCGATCTCCCCCGTCATGATCGGCGACGCCGCGGAAGCAGGCCGCCTGGCCGACAAGCTGCTGGAGCTCGGCGTCTACGTGATCGGCTTCTCCTACCCCGTCGTGCCCCACGGCAAGGCCCGCATCCGCGTCCAGCTCTCCGCCGCTCACTCCACCGAAGACGTCGAGCGCGCCATCGCCGCCTTCATCGAGGCCCGCGCCGCGCTCGCCGGGTAGCCGTCACGCCAACGGGTCCGTTACGCCAAGGGCCTGCTCGAGCTGGGCGGCAACCGCGTCCAGGTCCTGGCCGATCGTGTCCGGGCGGCCGGCTTCCAGCAGGGTCCGGATGTCGGCCCGTGCCGCTCGTACTGCGTCTCGCAGGGTGAGCGCTCGTTGTTGAGCGGAGTCGTCCGGTGCCGCCGGCTCGAGCGCGGTCAGGCGATCCTCGACCGCGGCGACCCGCCCTTCCGCGACGTTCCAGCCGCCGGCCGCTTCCGCGGGCGACGGTTGCTGACGGAGCTCCGGAATAAGCACCCGGGCGAACCACTCCACCTCTTCCTCGGCGGACGCGAGGTCGGCCCGCCAGTCCCGGCGGTGGCTCGCCCGGACGAGAAGCGGAATGCCGACGGCGAGCGCGAGCACGACCGCTCCCAGCGTCCACCACAACCAGGTGGGAGCGCCGTCCGACTCGGCCGACGTGGGCTGGACCGACGGTGAAATGGTCGACGGCGGGCCTGCCGGGCCGGCCGCCTGCGTCGGAGCGGTGGTCTGCGCAGGTTCCGATGACTGGGCGGAGGTCGGTGGCGCCGCCTGGGTCGGCGACGGGGCTGCCTGGGGTGCCGAAGACCGGGTAGGGCTCGGTTCCGGCGCCGACTGGGTCGGCGCCGGGACGTCCCGCGATCTGGTCGGACTTGGCGCCGACTCGGTCTCGGGTGGCGACGTGTTCTCCTCGCGTTCCGGTGACCGGGTGCGCGTGGGCTCGGAGGTGGTCGTGGTCTGCTCGCGGTCCGGTGAACGGGTGGGGTCCGGGAGCGTCGCCGTCGGAGACGGCAGCGAACGCGTCGAGGTCGGAGTTGGCAGGTCGGCAGAGCCGGTATCTCCACAGGAACAGAGCAGCAGTGCGATTACCACCAGACCAGCTGCTCGTACCGTCAGCGGCACCGGGACGCCCCCACTCACCCGTCGGCGCGCATTACTTGCCGTCGTCCCCGTGGTTGCTGCTCGCGGCGCGCGCGTCGCGTTCGATCTCGGCGGTGTCGGCCTTGAGCTGCTTCGCCTCGGTCTTCTTCGCCCGCCGCATCGCTCGCTCGACCTTGGCGCCCATGTCCGCCACGCCGACGACCACCAGGCCCGCTTGGCCGGCGTCCAGGTGCTCGCCGAGCTCCTTGAGGTCGCTGCGGCTCATCCCCGCCGCGGCATGGCCGGCCACCGAGCCCAGGACCGCGCCGCCGGCGGTCGTGGCCGCTAGCAGCCCGCCGCCGATCGCGGCGAACGGGAACAGGGCGACGACCAACCCGGTCGCCAGCCCCACGCCGCCGCCGAGCACCCCTCCGGCCCGGGTCGGCGTCTCGTGCTTGCGGGCGATCTTCACCTTCCCGTCATCACGTCGCTCGATGACGGCGGCGTCGTACGAGTCGATCAGTCCGGCCTTGGTGTGCAGATCCTTGACCAGCTCGTAGTCCGCTTCCGCGTCGCGCAGATCGTCATAGATGCCGACGTAGGCGATAAAGGTGTCGATGGCCATCTCGGGTCCCCTCGTCCACTCTGCTTCTCCGGACGAACATCGCACCTCGGCCACACCCCCGGCCTCATCCACCTGGGGCGATATTCGGACGCTGCGGCTACAGTGACCCGGTCCATCCGGGTGAGGGAGCGTCATGCGTCGGGTGCTGGTTGTTGCCGGGGTTGCGGTGATGTTGTGCGTCGCGGGATGTGCTGAGGACGAGCCGGTTTCGGCTACCCCGTCGAGCACGCCTAGTGCGACGCCGAGTGTGGTGACGCCTACTGCTGTGCCGAGTGCTCCAGTGGCGACTGCCAAGCCTGCACGGTTGACTGTCGCAGCGGCCGGGAAGAAGTACCTGCAGGTGACTGGGCCGTACAACGTGGCGCTGGAACGGTTCGAGAAGGCCGCCAACAGTGGCGCGTCGGTGGAGACCCTGCAGGCGCGAGCGCGAGCTGTTGCCGCCGCGAATCTCGCGGAGTCGCGGGCGCTGCTGTCGGTCGCTTGGCCGGCCAAGGTCTCGGCTCAGATCCAGGCACTCGCGCGTGCCGACGCGGCAGCCCGCCCGCACTGGTTACGGGTGGCCGCGGCGGACAGCCTCGCGGAGATGGCCCGCCATGTGAAGCTGGCCTCCGCGGAGAGCGGCAAGGCGCCTGCCGCCGAGATCCGCCGGCTCCTCGGCCTCCCGAAGTACGACGAGAAGGACTACAGCTGACTTTGTCGGTGCTGCCGGGCAGGATTCCTGCATGGCGGTTCTGAGTGCGAAGGCGGTCAATCGGGCGACGCTCGCCCGGCAGCTGTTGGCGGAGCGGGCCGACGTGTCCGTTGCTGACGCCGTCGGGCGGTTGGTGGGGATGCAGGGACAGGAGCCCAAGCATCCGTACGTCGGGCTGTGGTCTCGGGTCGACGGGTTCGCCGAGGAGGACCTGGATCAGGCGGTCGAGGACCGCGCGGTGGTGCGGGCGACGTTGTTCCGCGGCACGTTGCACCTGGTGACCGCTGACGACTACCTGCGGTTCCGGACGACTCTCGCGCCGGTGCTCGAGGCGGGCTTGAAGATGCTCAAGGAGCGCGGGGAGGGGCTCGAGCCGGACAAGGTGGTCAAGGCTGCGCGGAAGCTGCTGGCCAAGGAGCCGTTGACGTTCACCGAGGTGCGGGACGCGTTGCAGAAGGAATTCCCGGCGGTGAACGAGCGGGCGCTCGGGTTCTGCACCCGGATGATGGTCCCCCTGGTGATGTACCCGACCGGCACTCGCTGGGGCTGGCCGGCCAACGCGCGCTTCACCCCGGCCGAGGAGTGGCTGGGCGGGAAGCTGCACACCAAGGCCGAGCCGGAGGAGCTCGTCGTCCGCTACCTGGAGGCGTTCGGCCCGGCGACACCCGCGGACTTCCAGACCTGGTCCGGGCTGCCGAAGGCGAAGCCGTTGTTCGACGGGCTCGAGCTCGAGGAGTTCACCGACGAGGCCGGCAAGCCGCTGTACGACGTACCGGACGGGCCGCGGCCGGATCCGGACACGCCGGCGCCGATCCGGTTCCTTCCGGAGTTCGACAACCTGCTGCTCGCGCACGCCAAGCGGGAGCGGATCATCGCCGACGAGCACAAGCCGGCCGTGTTCACCAAGAACCTGCGGGTCAAGGCGACGTACACCGTGGACGGCCTGGTCGCGGGCCTGTGGACGGCGGCGGCGAAGCGTGGTGTGGCGACTCTCACGCTCACGCCGTTCGGCCGGACGACGAAGAAGACGCTGACCGAGCTGGAGCGCGAGGGAGTGGGGCTGCTGCGGTTCCTGGAGCCAGATGCGAAGACCCATGAGGTGGTTACGGCCGGTTGATGAGGTAGTTGTCACACGTCGGATGACTGGGCCGGAACCCCTCGGCCCGCTGGAATAGACAGATGAGCACAGTCCCCACCATCACTCTGGACAACGGTGTCGAGATCCCGCAGCTGGGCCTGGGGGTCTGGCAGATCGAGGACGACCTCGTCACCGACGTCGTGACGGCCGCGTTCGAGACCGGCTACCGGCACGTCGACACGGCGGCGATCTACGGCAACGAGGCCGGCGTCGGGCGGGCGATCGCCGCGTCCGGCCTGCCCCGCGACGAACTCTTCGTCACCACCAAGCTGTGGAACAGCGACCAGGGCTACGACACCACCCTGGCGGCGTTCGACAAGAGCCTGGAGCGGCTCGGGCTCGAGTACGTCGACCTGTACCTGATCCACTGGCAGTCGCTGAAGAAGGACAAGTACGTCGACACCTGGAAGGCGTTCGAGCAGCTGTACGCCGACAAGCGGATCCGCGCGATCGGGGTGTCGAACTTCCACGAGCCGGCGCTGCGGCGGCTGTTCGAGGAGACCACGATCCGCCCGGCGGTGAACCAGATCGAGCTGCACCCGGCGCTGCCGCAGGACGAGCTGCGCGCGTTCAACGCGGAGAACGACATCGTCACGCAGGCCTGGAGCCCGCTGGCGCAGGGCGAGCTGCTGGGTCAGCCGGCGCTCAAGACGCTGGCCGACAAGCACGGCAAGACCCCGGCCCAGGTGGTCATCCGCTGGCACCTGCAGCTCGGCAACGTGGTGATCCCGAAGTCGAAGACGCCGAGCCGGATCCAGGAGAACTTCGAGGTCTTCGACTTCCAGCTCGACAACGACGACATGGCCGCGATCGCCGACCTCGAGACCGGCGTCCGCACCGGCGGCGACCCGGACACCTTCGGCTGACCGCCCCCTGCCCGCCACCATTCGAGGGGATAACCCCGGCGCTTGTGGGTTATCCGCTGGTATGCGAGCAGAGAACCCGGCGTTCGAGGGGTTATCCCCTCGAACGCTGGGAGGGGGTGGCGGGTTGCAGGAGGTCGAGGAAGCGGGCCAGGACCGGGGAGCGGTTGTCCGGGGACCACGCCACGCAGAGTTGCCAGGGTGGCAAGTCGTCGGACAACTCGCGGTAGACGACCGCGTCCGGGTTCGACGGCGGGGTCGGTCCGATCAGCAGCGAGACCCCGAGCCCGGCCGAGACCAGCGACACGATCGTCTGTACGTCGGCCGCCTCCTGCTCGATCCGCGGCGTGAACCCGGCGGCCCGGCAGTAGCCGACGATCGTGTCGAACACGGCCGGCCCGCTGAGTCGCGTGTAGAAGACGAACGGGTCCTCGGCGAGGTCCGCGAGCCGGATCCGCTTCCGCCGTACCAGCCGGTGCCTGGCCGGGAGGACGGCGACCAGCGGGTCCTTCGACACCACCCGGGTCAGCAAACCGGTGGTCCGGCCGGTCGTGGTCCGGGCGCCTTCCGGGGTTGCCGGGCGCATCAACCCGACGTCGATGCGGCCGTCCCGCAGCGCCTCCGTCTGCCGGATCGTCGTCACACTCTCCAGATCGAGCACGACCTCCGGGTACGCCTGCCGGAACGTGCCCAGCAACCGCGGCAGCACCTCGAACGTCGCCGACTGCACGAACCGCAACCGCAACGTCCCGAGCTCACCCCGCTGCGTCCGCTGGGCGGCCCGGACCGCCTCGTCGGAGCGCCGGAGCAGGTCCTGCGCGTCGGCGAGGAAGCTCTCCCCGGCCGCGGTCAGCACGAACCGGCGTTTCACCCGGGCGAACAACTCGACGCCCAGGTCACGCTCCAGCGCGGCGATCTGCCGGCTGAGCGACGGCTGGGTCAGGTGCAGCCGGACGGCGGCCCGGCCGACGTTCATCTCCTCGGCCACCACCACGAACGATCTGAGCTGGCGCAGTTCCATGACCACGATCATGCACCAGAAACATCAACTTCGCGATGAACTTTCATTGGACGTATCAACACTCCGGTTCCTACTGTCGAAGGGTCGAAAGGAACCACCTGATGTACGTCTTTCCAGCCACCGTCATCCACAAGATCGCCGTGGAGTCCCGGTCCGGGATGGCCGACGCCCCGACCGTCCCGTACGAACCACCCCGTCCCCGCCGGCACCCGATCCGCGCCGTACGTCGCCTGCTCAAGCCCGAAGTCGTCGAGACCCGTCCGGCGCTGACGCTGCTGGGCGGCGGCGGCCAGGAGCTGTGCGAAGCTGAGCTTCGTGATCGAGGTTCGAAGGTTGCGGGTGCTGCGCGCGCTTGCTGATCACGGCACCGTGACCGCGGCCGCCGAGGTGCTGCACCTGACGCCCTCGGCGGTCTCGCAGCAGCTGGCAGCCCTGGAGACCGAGGTCGGCCAGGAGCTGCTCGAACGCCGCGGCCGCCGCGTCGCGATCACCTCGGCCGGCCGCCTGCTGCTCGCCCACACCGACACCATCCTCGCCGAGGTCGAGCGGGCCGAAGAGGCCATGCGACTGCACGCGAACGGTGCGACCGGAGAGGTCCGGGTCACCGCGTTCGCGACCGCGATCACCTTGCTGGTCGCGCCCGCCCTCGCCCGCCTGCGCGAGACCAACCCCGGCCTCGACCTCGTCATCCGCGACGCCGAAGGCCACCAAGGCGTCACGCAGCTGCTCGACGGCGACGCGGACATCGCCATCGCCGTCGAGCACCGCGGTTCGCCCCGCCCGGACGACCAGCGCCTGGTCCGGATTCCCTTGTACGCCGAGCCGTTCGTCGCCGTCCTCCCGCCGATCCACCCGGCCGCCGCGGCCGACGTGATCGAGTTGCCGATGCTCGCCGCGGACGACTGGGTGATGCCGTCGCCCGGCAACCCGATCCGCGACGTCGTCCTGCTGGCCTGCGAACAGGCCGGCTTCCAGCCTCGCGTCGTACACCAGTCCGACGACTTCCGTGCCGTCGCCGCCCTGGTCGCGGCCGGCGGTGGCGTGTCCCTCGTCCCGCGCCTCGCCGTACCCGCGCAGGCGGTCATCCGGCCGCTGACCGAGCCCGTGCCCACTCGCCGCGTGTACGCCGCCGTGCGCTCGAGCCGGGCCGATCACCCGCTCGTCACCGCGACCCTCGCCGTACTGACCGAGGTCGCCGAGAAGCTGTGACCCGCTCAGCCGAGCCGGTCGGCCGCGGTACGGGCCAGCTTCTCGAAGTTGGACGCCTTCACCCCGTCGCCCATCTCGCGGAAGGCGAGCACCGAGACGACGGCGCCGTCGCGGGTGACGGCGTACGGGAAGCCGCCTGGCTCACTGCCGGGGTCGGACGGGAGCGGATAGTCGTACCAGCGCAGGATGACGGTCGCGTCGCCGACCGGCAGCGTCCGGTTCTCGGTCAGCTCGCGGGCGTGCGTCGGCGCGGGCACGAGTGCCTTGCAGGACTTGATCGTCGCGACGATCTTCGCGTACGCCGCCTTGGCCGCGGCCTCGTCGCCGTACCGGGTGATCCACTGGCCGCCGGACGCGTCCAGCCCGGTGGTGAAGTTCCGGTTCAGGCTGCCGCGGACGCCGCTACCACGGGTCGAGGACAGTCCGCAGATCGGATCCGCCGACCCCTTCGTCACATCCCAGCCCCGCTTGGGATCGGCCTTGTCGACGTCGGCGCCGGTCAGCAGCATCGAGTTCTTCAGCTGCGCGGCCGTGGCCTGCTGCACCGGCTTCGGCACCGCGGACGGCGTCTCCGCCGGCTCCGGAATCGACCGCTCCGCCGACGGCGGCGTCGTCGTGACCGTCACCGTCGTCTTCCCGGCCGCCGTCGGTGTTCCCCCGTCGGATTGGTTGCCACAGGCCCCCAAGACCAACCCCGCCGACACCACCGCGACCGCCACGACCAGCCGCCGCATTCCCCCTGTACCCATGATTTCCGTGCCCTCTCCCCTGTTGGATGTGCCGATATGACGCACTCCACGGCGAGTTGGTTGGAATCATTCGCCGACGACGGTGAGCTCGTGTTTGGGGACGGCTGCGCGGAGCACCGGGGCAACAGGGTCCGGTGGGATTCGGATTGTGCCTCGGCCGGCCCAGTTGGTGATGTTGGTGAGCATGGTGGCCACCACCTGCTGCGACGCCGCCGACTGCGCGGGGATCCCCCAGTTCGCCGGGCAGCGGCGGACCAGGAAGCAGCCGTAGACGAACGTCGAGCCGTTGAACACCCGGGCGCCTGACGGCGCGGTGAACGCGGTCGCGTGCATCGGCCCCGGCCGGCCGGACGTACGGCAGGTGGCGGTACCGCTCGCGACGACGCTCAGCCCCGGATGCTTGTACAACCCCGCCCAGACATAGTCGATCTCGCCGGCGAGGAAGCCAGGTATGACGGTGCCGGCCGAGATGCCCTGGAACAGCCAACTGCTCCCGGTGCTGAGGCTGTTGGGGAGGTTGCCGCACACGTACTCGGCGCCGAGCAGCGGCTGCGACGCGTAGGCATCACCCGAGTACCGCCAGAGCGTCGTGCTCAAGCCGGCGGTGTACCGGTCGACGTCCCAGGCCCGCCGAGTGCTGTCTGTGAACGTGATTCGCCGGTACACCGTGTTGGCACCGAGACTGGCCACGTTGACGCCCCTCGCGATCGCCTGGCTGAGCGATGCCCGCATCCGCAACGAGTAGTACTCGTCGTGTCCCGGCAGGAACACCGTGCCCGCCCGGGCCGGCAGCTGGCCGCCGAACTCGTCCAGATCGTTGTCGGTCCAGTAGGTGACGTCGATCCCCTTCGACTCCGCCCAGAACACCAGTCCCTGCTCCAGCCCCAGGAACTGCCCCGACCCTTGGCCCTCCGCGTACGGGCGGTCGAACGTCAGCCGGCCCGAGCCGGTCGTCGGACTGCTGTAGAAACTCCGGCCGCCGTACCAGTTGTACGCCGCCCACGTGGTGTTGGCCTGCTGGACAAGCAGCTCGTGCCTGTGCCCCGTGTCGTCGCGGATCGTCAGCGGCGCGTACGACGCGTACGTGCCATCGCTGACCCGGATCAGATAGGTGCCGGGCACCCAGTCCGCGGTCACCGGAATGCTCAACGTCCGCGACCAGTTCGCCGCTGAGGCCATCCGCAGGTCGTTGCCGTTGGCGGTGCCACCGATCGTCGGAGTGGGCTGCACGACGGTCGGCACGCCGTCCCGGCGCCAGATCTCCCGCCCGCCGAGACCTTGGTAGTACCCCATCCGGTACGCCACGACGCTGACCGGTCGACCGGACGTGACCTTGAGATCGACCGTGCTCCCGCATGCCGCGGAGACCTTGGTCAGGTACGCGGCCAGCGGGCCGTTCATGGCCGCGGGGATCACCCAGGCGCCGGTGCCCGGCTTCGCGTTCTCCGCGATCGTCGTCGGCCAGGCCGACGGACACCCGGCTGGGATCACGGCGAACGGAGTGGCCGCGATCGCGGGCATCGGTGCGGGTGGCGCGATCAGCGCCAGGCTTCCCGCTCCCGACATCAACATCGCGCCGGTCGAGCCCGTGGCCGACATCGTCAGGGTCAGGATGCCGCCGTACCTGGACAGCAGGACTCCGTAGATCGGGATGGACAAGCGGGCGCCCACACCGACAGCGAGCGGAGAGCGCGGCCGCCAAGTCGCGTAGCCGCTGGACGTCGTCAGCGTCCCGTTGACACTCGTCACCGCTCCGCTCGCACCGGCCGGCAACTGCATCCGGACGGAGGCCAGGACGCCCGCGCGCGCCACGGTGCCTGCGTAGGAGAGCACCGTCCGCTGACCCGGAATCGGGTTGCTCGCGGTGATCCGAACGTCCGCCGGGCGGGTCAGCGTCCCGCTGCCGGAGGACAACACCGCTCCCGTCGTACCCGTGGCCCGGAAGGTCAGTGTCCACGGGCCACCGCCCGGCAGTCGCACGCCGAAGAACGGAATCGAGAAGCGGGCGCCCACGGCAACGGTCACCGCCTGGGTGGGGCGCCACTGCAGCACACCCGGCGAGAGGGTGCGGACCGTGCCGTTGACCGACGTGATGCGTCCGGCCGAACCTGCCGGGATCGAAACGACGACGTCACGCAGCGTCCCAGCCCGCGTTGCCGTCGCCCGGTAGGTCAACGTCGTGGTGCCGTCGGCGGCCACCGCTCCCGAGATAGCGACATTGGCCACGACCGCTTCCGCCGGTTCGGGCCTGACCGCCGATGACAGCAGGACGGCCGCCGCCACCACCGCAATGCGAACCTTCACGGTGCCTCCCCCCGGGGCACGACTGCCTACAGAGTCACACAGGTGAGCCACCGGTCCAAGAGGCCGACGTTCAGGCGCGGCGGCGGCCGTCCAGGCCTACTGTGGAGACGCGGGCGATCAAGGTCCGGGGGACGTAGCGGGCGGCGGCGGTGAGGAGCTTGTAGCGGCGCGACGGGATCGAGATCGCCTTGCCGCGCATCAGGTCCTTCCAGGCGGCGTCGACCATGTCGGCCGCGTCCAGCCACATGAAGGACGGGATGACCGACTTGTCCATCCCCATCCGGTCGTGGAACTCGGTGTGCACCAGCCCCGGGCACAACGTCATCACCGCGACCCCCTTCGAGTGCAGCTCGGTCGCCAGCCCTTCGGAGAACGTCGTCACCCAGGCCTTGTGCGCGCTGTAGCTGCCCCGCTGCAGGAACCCGGCGATCGACGACACGTTGATCACCGCACCCGACCCGCGCTCGATCATCGGCAGTACGGCGGCATGCGTCAGGCGCAGCACCACCCGGACCAGCAGGTCGAACTGCTTCTCCTCGACCTCGACCGGGTTCGCCCAGAACGGCTTCTTCTGCCCGAACCCGGCGTTGTTGACCAGCACCTCGATCGGCCCGGACCGGAACCGCTCCTCCACCTTGGCGAGGTCGGACGGGTCGGTCAGGTCGGCCACCAGCACCTCACAGGAGACTCCGTGCAGCCGGGTGAGCTCGGCCGCGGTCTCCTTCAGCCGCGCCTCGTCCCGCGACACCAGAACCAGGTCGTAGCCCTCCAGCGCCAGCTTGTCCGCGAACGCCCGGCCGATGCCGGTCGCCGGCCCGGTGATGAGCGCAGTCGCCACGTTCTCGCATCCTCCCGTCGATGACAGTCCCCAGTCTGTCACTACTCTGGACGGGTGCTGGCGGACATCGACACCTGGGTGCTGGATCTCGACAACACGCTCTACCCTGCCGACTCGGCGCTGGCCGAGCAGGTCACGCACGGCATCCTGTCGTCGGTGGCCGAGTTCTACGGCACCGACGTGGTCGGCGCCCGCCAGATCCAGGCTGAGCTCGTGGCGCAGTACGGCACCTCGCTGCGCGGCGCGATGACGACGCGGAACATCGACCCGCACGACTTCCTCAGCTTCGAGCGGCGGATCGACTACACGGTGCTCAGTCCGGACCCTGCTCTCGCCAAGGCGCTCAGCGCGCTCCCGGGACGCCGGTACGTCTACACGAACGGATCGGCGTACCACGCCGAGCAGGCGCTCCGGCAGCTCGGCCTGACCGCCTGCTTCGACGGCATCTTCGACATCCTCGCCGGGGACCTGATCCCGAAGCCGTACGAGGAGAGCTTCGACGCCTTCCTGGATCGCTTCACCGTCGATCCCGGCCGGGCGGCGATGTTCGACGACCTCCCGATCAACCTCGAGGTGCCCTACGCCCGCGGGATGGCGACGGTCCTGGTTTCAGGCTTTGCCGACGGCGGAGCGCCGTACCGGGAGATCGGGAGCAGGCAGTGGCAGGTCTGGGACCTGCCGGCCTTCCTTCACTCCTTGACGGCGCCCGCGGTCAGGCCCTCCACGATGTAGCGGCTGGCGACGGCGAACAGGATCATCGTCGGCACGATGCTCAGTACGGCGGCCGCCGACATCGACCCCCAGTCGATGTTGTAGCTGCTGATGAAGCCGTTCAGCGCGGCCGGGATCGTCTTGTTGCTGTCGCTGTTCAGCAGCGTCACGGACAGGAACAGCTCGTTCCAGCAGTTGACGAAGTTGAAGATGTACGACGCCGCGATGCCCGGCGTCATCACCGGCACCAGCACCCGGAACAGCGCCGACAGCCGCGAGCACCCGTCCACCATCGCGGCCTCCTCGAGCGAGGCCGGCACGTTCTCGAAGAACCCGCGCAGCATGACGGTGCACAGCGGGATCGACATCGCGACGTACACCAGGACCAGGCCCCAGCGGTTGTCGACCAGGTACATCCGGGTCATCAGGATGTAGAGCGAGCCGAGCGCGATGAACCCGGGGATCATCTGCGTCACCAGGAACGCGCCCATCACCGCGCCCTTGGAGACGAACTCGAACCGCGCCAACACGTACGCCGACAGCAGTGAGACGACCGTGGCGAGCGCGGCCGCGACCGTGGACACGATCAGGCTGTTACCGACGAAGACCCCGAAGTTCGAGGTGCCGAACAGGCCGCGGTAGTTCTCCAGCGACCAGACGCTCGGCCAGTACTTCAACGGGTACGCGAAGATCGTGCCCGGATCCTTGAACGACGTGATCAGGATCCAGTACAGCGGGAACACCGTGACGAGCAGGCAGATGCCGAGCCCGCCGAACTTCACGATCCGGCCGGCCAGGGTTTCGGAGCGGATCATCGCATCGCCTTCCTCGGCCGGATCGCCATCAAGTAGAAGACCGCGAACAGCAGCAGCACGAACACGACCATCACGCCCATCGCCGAGGCCCGCCCGTAGTCGCCCTCCTGGGTCACCTGGATCATGTACGACGTCACGATGTGCGTCTCGTTCGCCGGGCCGCCGCCGGTCATGCCGAAGATCAGCTCCGGTGAGTTGAAGATCCAGATCACCCGCAGCAGCACGGTCAGCGCCAGCGTGGTGCGGATCGACGGGATGGTGATGCTGAACAGCGTCCGGACCTTGCCGGCGCCGTCGATCGCGGCCGCCTCGTACAACTCCTCCGGCACCGACTGCAGGGCCGCGAGGATCATGATCGCGAAGAACGTCACGCCGTACCAGACGTTCGCGACGATGACCGCGAACATCGCGTACCGGGCGTCGGCCAGCCACGGCACCGGGGTGTCGATCAGGTGCGTCTTCATCAGCAGGTCGTTGACCACGCCGAACTCGCCGTTGAACATCCAGCGGAACAGGATGCCGATCAGGAACCCGGACACCGCCCACGGGAAGAACACCAGCGCCTGGTAGGTCCCGCGGAACCGGAACTTCCGGCGCAGCCAGAGCGCCATCGTGAAACCGATCAGGAACTGCGGGACCAGCGAGCCGACCACCCAGACGACCGAGTTCAGCACGGTGCCGCGGAACATCTCGTCGTGCAGCAGCGTCCGGAAGTTGTCCAGGCCGACCCACGAGGTGTCCGACAGGTCGTTCAGGTTGTAGTTCCGGAACGCCATCTGGATCCCGCTCAGCAGCGGGTAGTAGGTGAACAGCCCGACGAACACCAGCGCCGGCAGCATGAACGCGAACAGCACCAGCGCCGTCCGCCCGGTGAACCGCTTCCTGCTGACCGGCCGCCTGGTCGCGGGTGGCTCCACAGCCGGCCGGTCAGTTTCCGTCAAAGCCATCTGCTCAGTTCCCGGCCCACTTCTTCGTCCAGTACTCGTCCCAGCTCTTCAGGATCTCGGCCGGTTGCGCCTTCCCGGTGATCAGCTTCTGGACGTCGGCATCGGACTTGTTGCCCCACTCCGTCGACCACGGCACCCCGCGCGGCTGCGTCACCACGACGTAGGTGTCCGGCGACTCGTTCATCGCCACGTACGACGCCCACGGTCCGTCCTTGAAGAACGGGTCGTCGGCCGCCGACTTCAGGATCGGCACCAGGCTGTTCTCCTTCGAGAACGTCATCGCGGAGTCGCCGGAGGTCAGGAACTTCACCAGTTCCACAGCCTCCTTCTTGTGCGTGCTGCCCTGCGCGACACCCCAGCCGGCGTTCGCCAGCGGCTGGGCCGCCTTCCCGGTCGGTCCGACCGGCAGCGGCGCCGTACCCCACTGGTCTTCCTTGATCGTCTTGGACTGCTTGACGGTCGCGATGACTTCGGGGTCCTGCAGCAGGAAGCCGGTCGTGCCGGAGGTGAAGCCCTGCACCATCTCCGGGTAGCCCCAGCTGACCGACGACGGCGGCGCGGCGTTCTTGAACAGGTCGACGTACAGGTTGAGCGCGTCGACCGCCTTCGGCGACGAGAAGATCGTCTTGCCGTTGGTCAGCTTGAACGCGTTGTCCCGGTTGATGTCGTCGATCACGTAGCCGGAGATCACCGCGATCGCGTTGCCGCCGGCGCCGAGACCGCCGCGGAACGAGTACCCGTAGACGTTCTTCGACGGGTTGTTGATCTTCTTCGCCTGCTCGACCAGCTCGGCCCAGCTCTTCGGCGGGCCGCCGAACCCGGCCTGCTGGACCAGGTCCTTGCGGTAGAACAGCGACAGGCCGTAGAAGCCGTACGGGACCATGTACGACTTGCCGCCCTCCTGGGCGACCTTGAGCGCGTTCGGGGTGAGCGCCTGCAGGCCGTCCCAGCCCTTCAGGTCCGGCGCCATGTCGTAGATCCACTTGTTGGTCGAGAACGGCCCGACCGTGGTGTCCCGCACCTCGAGTACGTCGACACCCTTGCCGGACTGCAGCATCTGCTGGATCTTCTGGTCCGCCTGGTTGGTCGGCGGCGAGATCAGCTGCACCTTGATCCCGGAGTTCTTCGCCTCGAAGTCGGCGATCAGCTTCTTCAGCAGCGTGGTCCGGGTCGGGTTGGTCAGGCTCTCGACCATCTGCAGCGTGACCTGCCCGTCGGCCTTCTCGGCCGGCCCGGGACCGCAGGCGGAGAGCAGCAGCGCGGCGGCCGTCGCCGCGGCGGCGAGAGGTGCGAACATCGTGCGTGGCCGGTGGGGCATGGCACGTCTCCTCAGGGGATGTGGACTTTTCGGCATCAGATGAGTTTGGCCTGACATCTGATGAATCGGTCGACCGTCCTTGCACCCTAGCGATCCGCACGCGGGAACGACAAGATGTTAGCGAGAATGTGACCGCGAGTGGTCTGAGGACTTATCCTTTCAGGTGCAGAACCCTGAGGAGGTGGCAGATGGCAGCCACGGACAAGGCGCTGGCCGGCCTGCGCCAGATGATCGCGTCCGGCGCGCTCGGGCCGGGCGCGAAGTTCCCGCCGGAGCCCGAACTGTGCGACCACCTCGGCGTGTCCCGCAGCTCGCTGCGCGAGGCGGTCCGGTCGCTGGCCGCGCTCGGCGTGATCGAGTCCCGGCACGGCTCCGGGACGTACGTCTCGGCCCTCGACCCGGCCGAGATCATCAGCCGGTTCTCGCTGTCGGTCGAGCTGATCCCGCTCGAGGGCATGCTCGAGCTGATGGAGGTACGGCGCGTGCTCGAGGCGCATGCCACCGCGGCGGCCGCCGCCCGGCAGGACCCGGAGCTGGAGCGGCGGCTGAGCGAGATCCTCGACAAGCTGGAGGCGACCACGGACGCCACCGAGATCCAGCTCCTGGACGCCGAGTTCCACGGCGCGATCTGCACGGCCGGCGGCAACCCGACCGTCACCGCGCTGACCGGCGTGATCCGCGGCCGCGGCGGCCACTACCGCATCTTCGAGCCCGGCGCCGACTTCGACGCCATCAAGCAGACCAGCGACCGCGGCCACCGCGCGATCCTGGCCGCCATCGCCCGTCGCGACCCCGCCGCCGCAGCCACCGCCGCGTCTGCTCACATCGCCCAGACCGAGCTCTGGCTCCGAGCTCTCCGCCCCGAGCCGCAGGTTGAGCCACCTCCAGGCTGACAAGAAATTTCTCAAGACTGTCGAGATCTTGCGCTGCGCTGTGCGGCTGCATAACCTCCAGGCGCCGGTTGTTCGTCTGGAGGGGATCCGCCAATGTCCCGATCACGCCTACGTGCCGTCGCCGTCGTCCTGACAACCGCCCTGCTCGGAGCAGTTCTCACCACCCCCGCTGAGGCCGCTCGCCCGGCTCCGCGGATCACGCGCGCCGGGCTCGATCCCGCCTTGGTCGCGGGCCGCGGCGCGGACGTCGCCTTCGTCGAGCAAGAAGCCGAGAACGCCTTCCACACCGGCGAAAAGCTCGGGCCGAGCCGCGCGGCCTACACGCTCCCCGCCGAGGCTTCCGGACGAACCGCCGTACGACTGACCTCGACGCAGTACGTCGAGTTCACCCTGACCGAGCCGGCCAACGCGTTGACCCTGCGTTACAGCATCCCGGACGCGCCCGCGGGCGGCGGGATCCAGGCGCCGCTCGACGTGACGGTGAACGGCAAGCACCGGCAGACGATGACGCTGACGTCGGAGTACGCCTGGCTGTACGGCATGTATCCGTTCTCGAACGACCCGAACGTCGACCCGATCCCCGGCTGGTGGAAGCCCGAGCCGGACCCGGTCGCGAAGCCGTTCCGGCCGAACCACTTCTACGACGAGCAACGCCTGCTGCTCGGCCGGACCTACCAGGCCGGCGACCGGGTCCGGTTCGCCGTACCGCGGAACACTCCCGCGGCCTGGTACGTGCTGGACCTCGCCGACTTCGAGCTGGTCGGCGCACCGAAGCAGCAACCGCGGAAGTCGCTGTCGGTGCGGTGGTTCGGCGCCGACCCGACCGGACGGCGGGACGCGGCGCCGGCGATCGAGCGCACGATCGCCGCCGCGAAGAAGATCGGCTGGTCGGTGTTCGTCCCGCCGGGCACGTACCAGGTCAACCGGCACATCGTGGTCGACCAGGTGACCGTCCGCGGCGCCGGCAACTGGTGGACGATCATCAAGGGCAAGGTCCTCCCGCTGCCCGAGCCCGCACCGGACAAGTCGGTGCACAGCGCCCCCGGCTTCTACGGCAAGTACGCCGCGGACGGCGGCAGCACCCGGGTCCACCTGGCCGACTTCGCGCTCGAGAGCGACGTCCGGGAACGGATCGACACCGACCAGGTGAACGGGATCGGCGGCGCGATCGGCGGCGGCTCGATCATCGAGAACCTCTATCTGCACCGCACCAAGGTCGGCATCTGGCTGGACGGGCCGATGGACGGGCTGCTGATCCGGAACAACATCATCACCGACGCGATCGCGGACGGGATGAACCTGCACCTCGGCGTCTCCAACGTCCGGGCGACGAACAACTTCGTCCGCAACAGCGGTGACGACGGGCTGGCGATGTGGTCGGAGGCCAACCCGGACGGCCTGGTCAACCACGACAACGTCTACGACCACAACACCGTCCAGACGCCCGTCCTCGCGAACAACATCGCCATCTACGGCGGTCGCGACAACGCGGTCACCGACAACCTGGTCGCCGACCCGATCCGCGAGGGCTCCACCCTGCACGCGGGCTCGCGGTTCAACTCGACCCCGTTCGAGGGCACGCTGACGTTCGCCCGCAACTCCACCGTGCGCGGCGGTCCGCGCGACCTGAACTGGGACCTCGGTCTCGGCGCGATCTGGCTGTACGCCCTGCAGTCCACGATGTCCGGGCGGATCGAGATCCGCGACAGCTCGTTCCTGGACTCGACGTACAACGCGATGCTGTTCGTCGTCGACTGGCCGGTGAAGGACACCTACGCGATCGAGAACGTTGCTGTGAGCAACATCAAGGTGGACGGGACCGGCACCAACGTGGTCAACGCCCGCGTCGGCGGCTGGGCGACGTTCGAGAACGTCGACGCCCGCAACGTCGGGGCGCCGTTCGTCAACAACTGCGGGACGTTCCAGTTCGACGGGACGCCGGAGTTCGACGTCCGCCTGCTGTCCGGGAACGACGGCGGCTGGACCGGCGCCACCTGGTGCGAGGACCGTCCGGCCGTCGTACCCCCGCCACCTCCGTCCGCCTGGGGCTGAGGGTGAGTGGGCGGCAGTTCCGCAAGTAGTCCTGCACCGATCCCCGCCTGGTGTCGCGGTCCAGGCGGGGACCGCTGGGTTGCCGACGTGATCGGCGGGTGCGCGTTAGGGTCGGGGCATGCGCGGACACGCTCAGCGGTTGACAGGGCTCGGGACGACGATCTTTGCGGAGATGTCGGCCCGGGCGGTGGCGACGAGCTCGGTCAACCTCGGACAGGGGTTTCCGGACCGGGACGGCCCCGACTCCCTGCTCGAGGACGCGATCAGCGCGATCCGGGCCGGCGCGAACCAGTACCCACCGGGCCGCGGCGTACCGGCGTTGCGGCAGGCGATCGCCGATCACCAGAAGCGGTTCTACGACCTGTCGTGCGACCCGGACACCCAGATCCTGGTCACCACCGGCGCGACCGAGGCGGTCGCCGCCGCGCTGCTCGCGTACGTCGAGCCCGGTGACGAGGTGATCGCCTTGGAGCCGTACTACGACTCCTACGCAGCCGGCATCGCCTTCGCCGGCGGCCGCCGGGTCCCGGTCACCCTGCGGGCCCCGGACTTCCGGCTCGACCTCGATGAGTTCCGCGCCGCGGTCACCCCGCGCACGAAGGTCCTGCTGATCAACTCCCCGCACAACCCGACCGGCACGGTCCTCACCGACGACGAGTTGCGCGGGATCAGCAGCATCGCGATCGAGCACGACCTGGTCGTCATCACCGACGAGGTCTACGAACACCTCGCCTACGACGGACTCCAGCACCGCCCGTTGGCGTCGTACGACGGAATGGCCGAGCGGACCGTGTCGATCAGCAGCGCCGGCAAGACGTTCGCCGTCACCGGCTGGAAGATCGGCTGGGTGACCGGCAGCCCTGAGGTGGTGACCGCGGTGACCACGGCCAAGCAGTTCCTCACCTTCACCTCCGGCGCGCCCTTCCAGCCCGCCGTCGCCGGTGCGCTTGCCCTAGGCAACGAGTACTACGACGGCCTGCGCGCCGACCTGCAGTCCCGCCGCGACCTGCTCTGCGACGGCCTCGAGGACCTCGGCTTCGGCGTCCACCGCCCGCAGGGCACCTACTTCGTCACCACCGACATCCGGCCCCTCGGCCACACCGACGGCATCGACTTCTGCCGGATGCTCCCCGAACGCACCGGCGTCGTGGCCATCCCCCACCAGGTCTTCTACGACAACACCGACTCCGGCCGCCCCCTGGTCCGCTGGGCCTTCTGCAAACAACCCGAAATCCTCCAAGAAGCCCTAACCCGCCTCCAAAAACTCTGACGCTTGTCAGCCACGCAGAAAGCGGGCGAGGGATTCGGGGTCTCTGGTTATTGCTGTGGTGTTGTCGTCGGCGGTGAGGATGGGGCGTTGGATGAGGATGGGGGTGTCGACCATGGCCTGGATCCAGGTGGGGCGGGATTCCGGGTTTCGGGGGAGGTCGCGGAGGGGCTTGGCGGCTGGTTCGTTGTGGCGGACCAGGTCCCAGGGTTCGAGGTTGAGGCGTTGGAGGACTGCCTCGAGCTCCTCGGCGGTGGGTGGGTCGTCCAGGTAGCGGCGGACGGTGTAGGAGATGCCGGCTTCGTCGAGGGCCTTGGTGGCGGCTCGGCATTTGGAGCAGGCGGGGTTGATCCAGATCTCCACGGGGTGCGGTCCTTCGGTCAGCGGTGGTGGAACCAGAGCTTGGTGGGTGGCTGGAGCATCAGGACCAGCAGCGTCGCGTGGATGGCGAGGCCGAGGATGCTGTTCGGGAGGGCCATCAGCCCGCCGGCGATACCGGTCGCGGCAACGGCGATGAGCATGTAGCGCGCCCAGGCATGGCGTTTGCGGATGAAGATCGCCGGGAGGATGTACGCGACCGCGCAGACCAGGATGACCGCGACGACCAGGCCCTTCGCGTCCTTGGAGCCGGCGACGATCTCGGCGACCTGCTCGCCTGCTGAGGTGAGCGTCAGGCCGCCGAGGAGGACGCACAGGGCACCGAGGCCGAGCGAGATCACCGAGGCGATGGTCACCTGCTTCGGTGGGCCCGGTTGCTCAGCGTACGGGTTCTGCCGGGCGCCGTACGGCGGCTGTGGTCCGGGCGCGGGCGGGCCTCCGGGTGTGCCGAAGACGCCCTGGTACGGACCGGGACGATCCTCGCCGGAGTTGTTGCCCTGCTGCTCGGTCATGCCTTGAAGAGTTCCTTCCACCAGCCCCCTGCCCTGATCCTCCCAGATGGACCAAGGCCCGCAGGTGGTGCGCCGTGCACCACCCGCGAGCTGTGGGCTCAGGCGCGGGCTACTTCGAGCGCGTCCTTGGCCTCGTTGAGGATCACCCGGACGGTGTCGCCGTCCCGGATCTCGCCGGCCAGGAGACCCCGGGCCAACTCGTCGCCGATGGCGGACTGGACCAGGCGGCGCAGGGGCCGGGCCCCGTAGACCGGGTCGTAGCCGGTCATCGCGAGCCACTCCATGGCGCCGTCCTCGACGTCGAGGGTGATCCGGCGGTCGGTCAGGCGGCGCTGCAGGGCGGTGATCTGGAGGGCGACGATCTGGGTCAGCTCCTCGCTGCCGAGCGCGTCGAACAGCACGATCTCGTCCAGCCGGTTGATGAACTCCGGCTTGAACGACTGCCGCACCACCGCCATCACCTGGTCCCGCTTCACCTTGTCGTCCAGCGACATGTCGGCCAGGTACGCCGAGCCGAGGTTGCTGGTCAGGATCAGGATCACGTTGCGGAAGTCGACCGTACGACCCTGGCCGTCGGTCAGCCGGCCGTCGTCCAGCACCTGCAGCAGGATGTCGAAGACCTCGGGGTGCGCCTTCTCCACCTCGTCGAGCAGGATCACCGAGTACGGACGCCGGCGGACGGCCTCGGTCAGCTGGCCACCCTCCTCGTACCCGACGTAGCCGGGCGGGGCGCCGACGAGCCGCGAGACGCTGTGCTTCTCGCCGTACTCCGACATGTCGATCCGGACCATGGCGCGCTCGTCGTCGAACAGGAAGTCCGCGAGCGCCTTCGCCAGCTCGGTCTTGCCGACACCGGTCGGGCCGAGGAACAGGAAGCTGCCGGTCGGACGGTCCGGGTCGGAGATGCCGGCCCGGGCCCGGCGTACGGCGTCACTCACGGCCTTGACCGCCTCGCGCTGACCGATCAGGCGGCGACCCAGCTCGTCCTCCATCCGGAGCAGCTTGCCGGTCTCGCCCTCGAGCAGCCGGCCGGTCGGGATGCCGGTCCACATCGCGATCACCTCGGCGATCTCGGTCGGGCCGACCTCCTCGTTGACCATCGCGTCGGGGCCTTCGGTGACCTCCGGCTCGGCGTCGGCCGCCTCCAGCTCCTTGGTCAGCTGCGGGATCTCGCCGTACAGGATCCGGGCCGCGGTCTCCAGGTCGCCGTCACGCTGAGCGCGCTCGGCCTGGCCGCGCAGCTCGTCGATCCGCTCCTTGATCTCACCGACCCGGTTCAGGCCGGACTTCTCCCGCTCCCAGCGGGACTCCAGCGCGCGCAGCTCCTCCTCGCGGTCGGCGAGGTCGGCGCGCAGCCGCTCGAGCCGCTCCTGGCTGGACGGGTCCTCCTCGCGGGACAGCGCGAGCTCCTCCATCTTCAGCCGGTCGACGGTACGGCGCAGCGAGTCGATCTCGACCGGGGACGAGTCGATCTCCATCCGCAGCCGGGACGCGGCCTCGTCGACCAGGTCGATCGCCTTGTCCGGCAGCTGACGGCCGGAGATGTAGCGGTGGGACAGCGTCGCGGCGGCGACCAGCGCGCTGTCGGAGATGGCGACCTTGTGGTGCGCCTCGTAGCGCTCCTTCAGGCCGCGCAGGATGGCGATCGAGTCCTCGACCGACGGCTCGCCGACGAACACCTGCTGGAAGCGGCGCTCCAGCGCCGGGTCCTTCTCGATCCGGGTCCGGTACTCGTCCAGGGTGGTGGCGCCGATCATCCGCAGCTCGCCACGGGCCAGCATCGGCTTCAGCATGTTGCCGGCGTCCATCGCGCCCTCGCCGGTCGCACCGGCGCCGACCACGGTGTGCAGCTCGTCGATGAAGGTGATGATCTGGCCGTCGGACTCCTTGATCTCGGTCAGCACCGCCTTCAGCCGCTCCTCGAACTCACCGCGGTACTTCGCGCCCGCGACCATCGCGCCGAGGTCGAGGCTGATCAGCCGCCGGCCGCGCAGCGACTCGGGCACGTCACCGGCCACGATCCGCTGGGCCAGCCCCTCGACGACGGCGGTCTTGCCGACGCCGGGCTCACCGATCAGGACGGGGTTGTTCTTGGTCCGGCGGGACAGCACCTGGACCACGCGGCGGATCTCGGAGTCGCGGCCGATCACCGGGTCGAGCTTGCCGTCCTTGGCCCGCTCGGTCAGGTCGACGCCGTACTTCTCCAGCGTCTTGGTGGTGCCCTCCGCCTCCGGGGAGGTGATCCGGCGGTTGCCGCGCATCCGGTCGAACGCCTGCAGCAGCGCGTCGGCGGTCACGCCGAGCGCGGTCTTCGCGTTGCCCTCGACGGTCGCGAGCGAGATCAGCAGGTGCTCGGTGGAGACGTACTCGTCCCCGAGCCCGAGGGCCCGCTGCTCCGCCTGGTTCAGTACGTCGCTGGTCTTCGGCGACAGGCTCGGCGCCTGCACGCTCCCGCCGCTCGCCTTCGGCAGCCGGCTCAGGAACTCGGCCGTCCGGCGGCGTACGGCGTCGACGTCGGCGCCGGCCGCCTCGAGCAGGCCGGCGGTGGTCCCCTCCGGCTGCGCGAGCAGCGCGGACAGCAGGTGAATGGGCTCCACGGTCGGGTTGCCCGCCGCGGAGGTCTGACGGATCGCGACCGACAGGGTTTCCCGGGCCAGCGTCGTCAACCGCTGAACGTCCATCTGGTTCCAGCCTTTCAAGCTCAGCTAACAGCAGTCACTGGATACAACCTATCCAAACTTGAGTCCATTCCACTCAACTTTGAGATTTCTCCGGGAAAGTTCAGGGGCACCCCTCGCCAGGCACTCTCGGTAACCAAATCACTTCGCGTCACCGCAGGGCGGCGTGGAGTTATCCACAGATTCCGTGTGAGGCTCCTGGCCGCGAACCCGGCGCCCTACGGTTGAAGCCCCGATATGCGCGGGAGCAGGAGGTTCCATGGCTGGCGAGTCCCGAGATCGAGCAGCGCTGGTGCGCTGGCAGCATCGCCACGGCAGGCCGGCGTCCTGCCTCGGCCGCCTGATCGTCCGACCGGGTCTCGATCGACCGGTCATCGTCCTCTCGGAACTAGCGGCCAACCCGGACTCATCACAGATCTCTCCGGCGCCGTCCCGGCAGCCCTCGCGGCCTTGGATCCAACGCTGGACTCGCAATCCGTCATGTGGCTGGCGCACCACGGAGCCTTCTCCTCGCCTGACCTGGCCGGCGCACCGGAGACCCTCACCGCCGTTCAGATTCGTTTTGACGGCTCTTACCGCAGCGACCTGACTGATCAGCGACTCCTTCCCCGCGAGGAGAGCGACGCGCTCCGCCGACTCCTGGGTCTCATCCCCGTTCCACAAGTGCTGGCCGGCATGGATGACCACCTCTGACGCGACAACACGAGGTCAAACCCGCCATCTCCTCGGTCGCCAGGTCTTGAAGTCCATCCGCGCCGAGTTGGCGCAGTACAGGGACCAAATCGCCGCTTCGGACAAGCGGGTCACAGTGATCCGATTTGTCGCCGGCCGCTCCGATTCCCCGCTGTGGCGGCGCAGGATGGAAGCATCGCGAATCTCAGCCGAGCAGAAAGTGAAGGCGTTGACGTTCCTCGGCTACCAGGTCGACGAGAACGTTCTCCCCGGATCCACCAGCGCAGCCGAGTTCGCCGCGGTTCTCGACGCGCGGTCGGCCGACGACCCGACGTCGGCTGTCATCGTGAACCTCCCCACGCCACCGCATCTGGCCTCCTTGGTGCACAGGCTGGACCCTGCCAAGGACGTCGACGGCTTGCTTGGAGAGCGATCCCTACAGCCATCGTGCGCCACAGCTGACGGCATCGCACGAGTGGTCCGCGCATTCGCGGACGACGACCCTCGCATCGCGGTCGTCGGTGCCGAAGGATTCGTCGGGCGTGGCGTGGTGAGACTCCTACGGCAGGAGGGGCGTCGGGTCGTAGGGCTCGACGCGATGGACGACCTCGGTCGAACTCGATCGGCAGACATCGTGGTTTCGGCCGCGGGCAAGCCGCATCTCCTCACCGATGAACACATCCGACCGCATCATCGACTGGTGGTCGACTCCGGTTTCCTGCCGCAGGACGACGGTTCAGTTCGCGGCTCTTGCAATCCATGCCGCGGGATCCGACCCACACGGCACCAATCACAGCACCGCTTACCAAAGCGACGCTGGTCTTTGTGCGCAGGACAAGGCTTGGCCGGGACGGAAGCCGGAGCAGCGAGAGGGGCGGATGTGGTAGCTGAGGGTGGCGTGCGTGAACGGTGACGAGTATCGGCGCTTGGCAGCGGTGGAGATTGCTGGGTTGGTCCGGTGGCGGGTGGTGTCGGCTGAGGAGGTGGTGGAGGCGGCGCTGGAGCGGATCGGGGACGTCGACGATCGGCTTCGGGCGTTCGACGAAGTCTGGGCGGATCGGGCCCGGGCGCGGGCTGCCGCGATCGACCGGGAGTTGGCCGAGGATCGGGCGGGTGCGCAGGCCGTCGCGATCGACAAGCCGCTGCTCGGCGTGCCGATCGCTGTCAAGCGTGGGAGTACGGCGTACGCCGGTCCGTTGGTCGCGGCCGGAGCGATCCCCGTCGGCACCACGGCTACACCAGGACCGGGGACGGCCTGGCAGACCTGGGGGCAGACCGAGCGCGGGCCGACGGTGAACCCCTGGGATGCCTCTGTGGTGCCCGGTGGTTCCTCGGCGGGAGCGGGGGTGGCCGTCGCGGCCTCGATGGTGCCGTTGGCCACCGGTACGGACGGCGGGGGGTCAATCCGCATCCCGGCGGCCTGGTGTGGAGTAGCCGGGCTGAAGGCAACCAACGGGACGATCCCGACCGCCGACCGCACAGGGCTCGCCGTGGGCGGTGTGATCGGCAGGCACCTGGTCGACCTGCAGCAGTACTGGTCTGTGATGAGCGGCCAAAGCCCCGCCGCCCCACAAGACGGACCCAACACGCCCCTGCGCGTGACCTCGTCAGCCGATCTCGGCTTCGCGGCAACCGAGCAGAAGGTCGCGTGGATTGCCCGGGCGGCGTTGAGCGAGCTTGTTTCACAAGGCGTCTTCGAGCCAGTGGACGGCGCGGTCGAGTTGCTCGACCCCGCACCGGCCTGGACGGCCGTCCGAACGGACGGCGTAGACCACACCGGCGTACGGCGCGCGAATGACGAACGACTTCGGCAAGCCTTCGCCGCGACCGATGTCATCGCAACACCGACCACACCGAACCTCCCGCACAGCCACGACGGCCCGGGCGACGCGTTCAGTGTCGCCCTCACCTGGGCGTTCAATCTCAGCGGTCACCCGGCGATCAGCATTCCCGCTGGATTCGCGCGGTCAGGACTACCGGTTGGGCTGCAGCTCGTCGCCCGGCATCACGAGGAAGACCGGTTGCTGGCTGCTCTGGGCCGCGGCTCAAGCTCGGAGGCGCGGATCCGGTAGACCTGCAGCGTCAGGTCGTAGTACTTGTCGGTCTCGCCGACCCACTCCATCCCGAGCCGGCCGGCGGTGGCGATGGCGCGCTTGTTGTTCGGGCGGGCGACGGCGAACAACTCGTCGGTCTCGCCATCCTCGAACGCCCAGCGCATCAGCGCGTGGGCGGCCTCGGTCGCGTAGCCGTGGCCCCAGGCGCTCGGCCGCAACTGCCAGCCGATCTCCAGATCCTCCTCGTACGGCGGGAGCAACCGGATCAGCAGGGCGCCGACCACCTCGTTGTCCTCCCGGCGGACGACGGCCCAGCGGCCGGCCGGTACGACGAAGTTCGGCTGCGCCTCGATCCAGGCAGCCAGGACAGCACGCATGGTGGCCACATCGCCGATCTTGTCGATCGCCGGTGAGAGCCACGGCGCCACTTCGGGCGAGCCGTAGATCTCGAGTGCGGCGTCAGCGTCGTCTTCTTCCCAATCCCGGATCAGTAACCGGTCCGTCTGCAGACTGAGCGTCACTCAGCCAGAGTAGGCCGCGGTGTCACATCTGCCGAGAGAACCGCAGGGCGGTCCGGGGGAGGACCACCCTGCGGGGGCCGAAGGGCGCCCGGGGGGAGGGCGCGCCTTCGGCGGGCGGAGACATCGGGGGTACGACGCCTCCACTGACCGGAGGCTCCGAGGGGGGAGTCGGACGCCTCCGGGTTCGAGGGGCTCGGCACAGCCGGCCATAGCCCGGAATTCGGTGGGCTCAGCTCAACCGGCCTGAGCTCAGGCTTGTCGCGTCAGCGGGGGCCCAGCTCCAAGGGCTGAGTCCTGATCCAGCGTGTCGTGGTCTGCTGCCGGCCCATGGCGATCACGTCACCGGCCGGGCCGGCCGAGAACACCCGGCTGCCGGTCGTCTGCCGGGACGCGCCGACTCCGCGCTGGACTTCTGCCAGTAGCTGGTTGACCCGCTTGCGCAGGTCCTCCACTTCCGACTGTAGCGCGAGGATGTGCCGGATTCCCGCCAGGTTGACGCCCTCTTCCTGGGACAGGTGCTGCACGTACCGCAGCTTCGCCACGTCGTACGCCGAGTACCGCCGGCCGCGGCCGGACGCCCGGCTCGGCGTGACCAATCCGAGCCGGTCGTACTGGCGCAACGTCTGCGGGTGCATGCCGGCCAGCTGGGCCGCCACCGAGATCACGTAGATCGGGGTGCGGTCGTCCCAGGTCGGCACCTGGCTGAACGGGATGCTCATCACGAACTCCCGAACAACCCGGCCCGCAGGTCAGGCTGGTCCGACGCGGAGCTGAACTCCTGCAGCTTGGCGCGCTGCTCGTCGCTCAGCTCGTTCGGAACCTGCACCTCGAGGGTGAGCAGCAGGTCGCCCTTGGTGCCGTCCCGCCGGACCGATCCCTTCCCGCGGACGCGCAGCTTGCTGCCGTTCGCCGTACCGGCGGGGATCCGGACCGTGACGGGCAGGCCGTCCAGGGTCGGCACCTTGATCTCGGCGCCCAGCGCGGCCTCGGTGAAGCTCACCGGGACGTTCAGCGTCAGGTGCTCGCCCTGCCGGCCGAAGATCCGGTGCGGCTTCACGTGCACGGTGACGTAGAGGTCGCCCGCGGGGCCACCCCGTTCGCCGGCCGCGCCCTTGCCCTTCAGCCGGATCCGCTGGTGGTCCTGCACGCCCGCCGGGATGCGGACCTGCATGGTCTTGCTCGACTGGCCGCGGCCGGAGCCGTGGCAGGTCTCGCACGGCTGGTCGACGACCAGGCCGCGGCCCTTGCACTCGGTGCACGGCTCGGTCATAGCGAACACGCCGCCCTGGACCGAGGTCTGCATGCCCGTGCCCTCGCACTTCAGGCAGACCTTGGGCACCGTCCCGTACTTCGCGCCGGTGCCACGGCAGGTCTTGCACGGTTCGTCGCTGGTCATCCGGAGCGCCACGGTGACACCGTTCACGGCCTCGGCGAACTCGATCGTCGCCTCGGTCTCGATGTCCGCGCCGCGCCGCGGGCGGGCCGTCGACGTGGTGGTCGTGGTCCGGCCGCCACCGCCGAACATGCCGCCCAGGATGTCGCCGAGGCCGCCACCGGCCCCGCCGCCGGCGCCACCGCGGTTGAACAGGTCGCCGACGTCGAAGTTGAAGCCGCCGCCGCCCGAACCACCGCTGCCCGGCATCCGGAAGCCGCCGCTGCCGAACAGCCGGCGCGCCTCGTCGTACTCCTTGCGCTTCTTGGGGTCGCCGACGACGTCGTACGCCTCGGAGACCTCCTTGAACTTGGCCTCCGCGGTGGCGTCACCGGCGTTGGAGTCCGGGTGGTACTTGCGCGCCAGCTTGCGATAGGCCTTCTTGATCTCGTCGGCCTCGGCGGTCTTGGAGACGCCGAGAACCTTGTAGAAGTCCTTCTCGAGCCAGTCCTTAGTGCTCATCCGACGCCTCCCCTCCCGTCGTCTCGCTTACTCCGCAGAGGTGTCTGCGGACTTGTCGTCATCTGTGTTCTCCACCGGTACGCCGCCCTGCGCAGCGTCGGCCGGGAGCTGCTCGGTCGGCTCCGAGACGGCCACCCGGGCCGCACGCAGGACCCGCTCACCGAGGCGGTACCCCGGCTGCATGACCATCGTCGCGGTCGGGCCGTCCACCTCGTCGGAGTAGTTGTGCAGCAGGGCCTCGTGGATGCGCGGGTCGAAGGGGTCGCCCTTCTCGCCGTACTTCACCAGGCCGAGCTTCTCGGTGACCCGCTCGAGCGACTCCGCGACCGCCTTGAAGGCGCCCTCCAGCTCACCCGCCTCGCGGGCCCGGCCGATGTCGTCCAGGATCCCGAGCAGCTCGGTCAGCACCGAGCCGATCACGAGCTCCCGGGACGCCTCCCGGTCCCGGTCCACCCGGCGCTTGTAGTTGACGTACTCGGCCTGCAGCCGCTGCAGGTCCGCCGTACGCTCGGCCAGCGCCTCGGTCAGCAGAGCCTCCTGCGCGGACGGGCCGATCAGGTCCGACGGGTCCCTCGGCGGCTGCGCGCCCGGGGTGCCCGGCATGCCCGGCGCGGCGCCGGCCGCGGGAGCGTCCGACAGGGACGGCTCCCGCAGCTCGCCGGTGTCCGGGTCGAGCCGGCGCT
Organism: Kribbella sp. NPDC002412; assembly: GCF_053592935.1. NCBI lineage: Bacteria > Bacillati > Actinomycetota > Actinomycetes > Propionibacteriales > Kribbellaceae > Kribbella > Kribbella sp. NPDC002412. Next base: position 44,466 of record NZ_JBSFBL010000035.1, on the reverse strand, counting down.
TGTCCCGGACGACGGGGTCACCGTCGCCGAACTCGCTGCCAGTCGGTCGATCCGTCACTTGTCCTCCGTCTTGTCCTGCGGCCGGTCCTCGTCCACGATCTCGGCGTCGACCACGTCGTCGTCGGTGCTCGTGGAGCCGTCGGACGCCGAGGCCCTCTCGTCGGCGGAGCCGGCGGCCTGGGCGTTCGCGTACATCGCGGCGCCCATCTTCTGGCTGGACTGCGCGAGCTTCTCCGACGCGGCCTTGATCACCTCGGCGTCGTCACCCTCGAGCGCCTTCTTCAGCTCCGCGACGCCGTCCTTGACCTCGGTCTTGACGTCGTCCGGCACCTTGTCCTCGTTCTCGGACAGGAACTTCTCGGTCTGGTAGACGAGGCTCTCGGCCTGGTTGCGGTTCTCCACCGCCTCGCGGCGCTTGTGGTCCTCCTCGGCGTACTTCTCGGCGTCGCGGACCATCCGGTCGATGTCGTCCTTCGGCAGCGCCGAACCGCCGGTGACGGTCATCCGCTGCTCCTTGCCGGTGGCCAGGTCCTTGGCGTTCACGTGCACGATGCCGTTCGCGTCGATGTCGAAGGTGACCTCGATCTGCGGCACGTTCCGCGGCGCCGGCGGCAGGCCGGTCAGCTCGAAGTTGCCCAGCGACTTGTTGTCCCGGGCCATCTCGCGCTCGCCCTGGTAGACCTGGATCATCACCGACGGCTGGTTGTCCTCGGCCGTGGTGAAGATCTCCGAGCCCTTGGTCGGGATCGTGGTGTTGCGCTCGATGATCTTGGTGAACACGCCGCCCTTGGTCTCGATGCCGAGGCTCAGCGGGGTCACGTCGAGCAGCAGGACGTCCTTGACCTCACCCTTCAGCACACCGGCCTGCAGGGAGGCGCCGACCGCGACGACCTCGTCCGGGTTCACACCCTTGTTCGGGTCCTTGCCACCGGTCAGCTCCTTGACCAGGTCGGCCACCGCGGGCATCCGGGTCGAGCCGCCGACCAGGATCACGTGGTCGATCTTCGCGACGTCGATGCCGGCGTCCTTGATGACGGCCTTGAACGGGGCGCGGGCGCGCTCCAGCAGGTCGTTGGTCATCTTCTGGAACTCGGCCCGGGAGAGCTTCTCCTCCAGGTGCAGCGGGCCGGACTCGGTCAGACTCAGGTACGGCAGGTGGATCGTGGTCTCGGCCGCGGCGGACAGCTCGATCTTGGCCTTCTCGGCGGCCTCGGTGAGCCGCTGCATGGCCATCTTGTCGCCGGACAGGTCGGTGCCGTTCTTGTTCTTGAACTGGGTCACCAGCCACTGCACGATCCGGTTGTCCCAGTCGTCGCCACCGAGGTGGTTGTCACCGCTGGTCGCCTTCACCTCGAAGACGCCGTCGCCGATCTCCAGCAGCGAGACGTCGAAGGTGCCGCCACCGAGGTCGAAGACCAGGATGGTCTGCTCGGTGCCCTTGTCCAGGCCGTAGGCCAGCGCGGCCGCGGTCGGCTCGTTGACGATCCGGTGCACCTTCAGGCCGGCGATCTCCCCGGCCTCCTTGGTCGCCTGGCGCTGCGCGTCGGAGAAGTACGCCGGCACGGTGATGACCGCGTCGGTGACCTGCTCCCCGAGGTACGCCTCGGCGTCCCGCTTCAGCTTCTGCAGCACGAACGCGCTGATCTGCTGCGGGGTGAACTTCTTGCCGTCGATGTCGACGCTCCAGGCCTCACCCATGTGACGCTTGACGGAGCGGATGGTGCGGTCGACGTTCGTGGTGGCCTGGCGCTTCGCCACCTCGCCGACCAGGACCTCGCCGTTCTTGGCGAAGGCCACCACCGAGGGCGTCGTGCGCGCTCCCTCGGCGTTGGGGATGACGGTGGGCTCGCCACCTTCCAGTACGGCGATGACGGAGTTCGTCGTACCGAGATCGATACCGACCGCGCGGGCCATGTGCTTACCTCCACGAAGTTGAGTGATGCGGACTCAATGTTGCCGTTCTGCCGCCCCGGTTTCAAATCCGTGACTGAACAAACTTGAGTACACCTGACTCAACATGGCACACCGCCGGGCCATTCCCAACCTCGCCCCCCGATTTCGGGGTCCCGCCCAGGGTGCAGCCAGGGCGACCCCTGCCGCGGCAAAGGCTTTCCGTGGGATGGTGTAGAAGTGAAGCTCCGCCCCATGACCTCCGCTGACGACGCCGCGGTTCTCGCCCTGAACGCCGCCGCGGAGGGCTTGGTCGAGCCTCTCGGTCCGGACCGGCTGGACTGGCTGCGGCTGATCGCCGCCCACGCCGCTGTGATCGACCTGGACGGCGAGATTGCCGGCTTCGTCCTCACCTTCGCCCCCGGCTCGGCGCACGACGGCCTCGAGTTCCAGTGGTTCACCGAGACCTACGCCGACCGCTTCCTGCACCTGGACCGGATCGTGGTCGCCGAGCCGCACCGCCGCAAGGGCATCGCGACCGCCGTCTACCGCGCGGTCGAGCGGTCCGCCAAGCCCTTCGACCGGCTGGTCTGCGGCATCCGGTCCGACCCACCCGACGTCGCCGGGCTCGCCTTCCACGCCGGTCGCGACTTCGTCGAGGTCGGCAAGCTCCGCCGCCCCGACGGGACCACCACGGCGCTCTGCTCGAAGGAGCTCGCCACTGACTAATTCGGGTGCGGGACCGTCGCGGACCGGCCACCCTGGAGACATGACCATCCAGGAGCGGTTGCGCGAGACCTTCGTGTGGCGGACGGATCGCAGCGTCTGAAGCAGTTACGCCGACGTCACCGGCTGGTGGCGCGACGCCGAGCTGCTGCGTGACCTGGGCCCCGCGCTGGGCCGCCTGTACGACGTGACTCCGACGGTCGTGGTCGGTCCGGTGTCACGTGGGTCGATGCTCGGCGCGTTGACGGCGGCCGCGCTGGGAGTCGGGTTCGTCGAGATCCGGAAGGACTGCGGTCCGGCGACTGACAGCGACCGATGGGTACGGCGGACGACCGGCCCGGACTACCGGGATCGGCACGTCGTGTTCGGGTTCCGCCATGGCCTGGTCAAGGCCGGCGATCGCGTCCTGATGGTCGACGACTGGGCGGACACCGGCGCGACCGCGCTGGTCGCCCGCGCGCTGGTGCGGGACTGCGGCGCCCGGTGGATCGGCGCCGCCTGCATCGTCGACGGCCTGGGCAACGCCCGCCTGCGCCACGACCTACCGCTACGCGGACTGATCGACGTACGGCGGCTGTAGGCGCGCACCGCCAGGCCATCACATTGACCTCCGGCTTCCGCAGTTACGCGCGACCCGCGCCCGGATGCCGCGTTGTGATGGCCTGGCGGTCCGCCTGTGGATGACACAGAGCGGGCTTGGGCCGGCTTCGGCGATCATCCCGGTATGTCCGAGGTCCTCGACGTACTGCACCGGCGCGCGGGTACGGCGACTTTCGCGGAGCTTCGAGCCGTCGTCTCGGGTCGCGCCATTCGGGGAGCTCTGGCCGACGGCGCGATCACACGGATCGCAAAGGGTGTGTACGCGATTCCGCCCGCTGGCGACCCGCTTGCCGCCGCGCGTGCCCAGGGTGGGGTGGTGTCACATCTGAGCGCTGCCGTTCTGCACCGCTTCGCGGTGCTCGAGCTGCCGGACAAGCCCCAGATCACCGTTCCTCGCGGCCAGCACCGCCGTATGAGCCCGCTCGACTGTGACCTGCATTGGGCCGACGACGTCCCGTCCGACGGTCGATGCACTGGGAAGCTCCGAACGGTGCTGGACTGTGCGCGCACACTCCACTTCGCCGCAGCGCTCACTGTCGCGGACTCGGCGCTGCGCGTTGGCGCCCTGGACCGCTCCCAGCTGAAGGTCGCGGCCGCCGAGCTCAGCGGTCCCGGTTCCCGTCGCGCCCGACGTGTCGCGGCCGCCGCGGACGGACGGGCGGAGTCGGCCTTGGAGTCCGCCCTCCGCTCCCTCCTGATCGAGGCGGGCATCGAAGGCTTCGAGCCGCAGGTCGTGGTCCAGGACGAAGGCTTCTCGGCGCGGATCGATCTTGGTCACCGCGAGCTGTTGATCGCCCTGGAGGCCGACAGCTTCGCCCACCACGGCACGCGGAAGGCGCTCACGCGAGACTGCCGCCGGCACGTCAACCTCACCGTCCGAGGCTGGCGTCTGCTCCGCTTCTCCTGGGAGGACGTGATGTTCGACCCAACGTGGGTGGTGGAGATGATTCGGCAGGCGGTGGCCGGATCCCCAGGCCATCACAATTCACGCGAAACCGTCGGCGTGAGGCGGGGCGGGCGGTTGTTGCGGCGGTTGTGATGGCGTGGGCGTCCGTCCCTCACACCGGGCGACCTCCAACGAACGTCTGCCCCACCAGCGGCACCCCCGGGCGGTAGGCCAGATGGATGTACGACGGGGCGTCGAGCACGGCCAGGTCGGCGCGGGTCCCGGGTGTCAGTCGGCCGATGTCTGTGCGGCGGAGTGACGCGGCGCCGCCCGCGGTCGCGGACCACACAGCCTCGGCGGGGGTCATGTGCATCTCGCGCACGGCCAAGGCGATGCAGAGCGGCATGGACGAGGAGTAGCCGGAGCCCGGGTTGCAGTCGGTGGCCAGGGCGACGGTTACTCCGGCGTCGATCAGCCGCCGGGCATCCGGGTACGGCGACCGCGTGGAGAACTCGACCGCCGGCAGCAGCCCCGCGACGACCCCGGTCGAGGCGAGGCCATCGATATCGGCGTCACTGAGATAGGTGCAGTGGTCCGCCGCGGCCGCGCCGACCTCGCAGGCCAACTGAACTCCCGGCCCCTCGCCGAGCTGGTTGGCGTGGACCCGGGCCTGCAAGCCCTTCGCCTGCCCCGCGGTCAGGATCGCCCGCGCCTGATCCCCGTCGAAGGCGCCGCGCTCGACGAACACGTCGATCCACTTGGCGTGCTGCGCCGTTGCCTCGAGCATCGGCCCGGTCACGAGCGACACGTAGCCGGCCGGATCCTCCGCGTACTCGGCCGGTACGACGTGCGCCCCCAGATAAGTGGTCTCGTCGGTGAACTGACCCGCGATCTGCAGCCCGCGCGCCTCGTCGGCGACCGTCAGCCCGTAGCCCGACTTGATCTCGACCGTCGTCGTGCCCTGCCGGCGCATCTCGGTCACCAGCCGCGCCACGTTGGCGGTCAGCACCTCGTCGGTGGCCTGCCGGGTCGCCGCGACCGTGGTCCGGATCCCGCCCGCGGAGTACGGCGTACCGGTCATCCGGGCAGCGAACTCCTCGGCCCGGTCGCCGGCGAACACCAGATGCGCGTGCGAGTCGACGAACCCCGGGATCACCGCGCGGCCGCCCAGGTCGACGGCCTGATCGGCGGCCGGCGCCTCGCGCCTGGCGCCCACCCATGCGACCTTGCCGCCCTCGACCACCAGGGCCGCGTCCCGCACCTCGCCGAGCAGGCCGCCACGCGCCGAATCGTTGGTCACCAACGAACCGATACCGGTCAGCAGCAAGGAGGTCATTCGGTCACCTCCTCGATCGCGGCCGCGAGCTCACCGGCCACGTCCAGCTTCACATGATTGCCCTCAACAACTACCTGCCGTCCGCCTACCACCACGTCAGTCACATCAGCTGCCGAGGCGGCGAAAACAGCTGTCTCCACAGTGTTTCCGGTGCCCGCCGTCCGCACGCTGTCCAGACGTACGGCGACCAGGTCGGCACGGGCGCCCACCTCGATCACCCCCGCGTCGTCGAACCCGAGCGAACGGTGCCCGTCGACTGTCGCGGCCTTGAGCAACTCGGAGGCGGACCAGTGGCCGCGCTCCCGCGAGGCGAGCCGTTCGTCGAGTTCCACCGCGCGCATCTCCTCGAAGAGGTCGATCACCGCGTGGCTGTCCGACCCGAGCGTCAACGGCGATCCGGCGTCACGCAAGGCCGACGACGGGCCGATGCCGTCGGCAAGGTCCCGCTCGGTGGTCGGGCAGAAGCACGAGTACGTCGCCGAGCTGCCGAGTAGACCCACGTCGACATCGGTGAGGTGAGTAGCGTGGACGGCGCTGGTCCGGCCGCTGAGGAAGCCGGTCTCGTCGAGGACCTGGGCCGGCGTGCGGCCGTAGGCATCCAGGCAGGCGGCGTTCTCGCCGACTTGCTCGGACAGATGGATGTGCAAGGGTGCGTCGGGCAGGGCCGCCGCGACCGCGCCGAGTTGCTCGTGCGGAACGCCTCGGATCGAGTGCGCCGCCGTACCTATCACCACATCGTCGGCGCCGGTCAGTTGCGCGACGCGGGAGGCCCAGGCTGCGGCGTCGCCGTCGCTGAAGCGTTGCTGGATCGAATTGAGCGGCTGGTCGATCCCGCCGGCGACGTAACACGTGTCCAGCAAGGTGATACGGATGCCGGCGTCGCGGGCGGCCGCGATCAGCGCCGTGCCCATGGCGTTCGGGTCGTCGTAGTGGCGTCCGCCCGGGGCGTGGTGGAGGTAGTGGAACTCGCCGACGGCGGTGATCCCGGCCAGCACCATCTCGCCGTACACCGCGCGGGCGAGGCGGTAGTAGGCCTCCGGGGTCAGCATCGACGCGACGGCGTACATCTGCTCGCGCCAGGTCCAGAACGTGCCGCGCTCGGTCTGCGTGCGGCCGCGGAGGGCGCGGTGGAAGGCGTGGCTGTGGCAGTTCGCGAGGCCGGGCAGCACGAGTCCGTTCAGCCGGATCGCGTCGCCCGGATCCGCGTCGGCCTCGACCGCGGTGAAGCGTCCGTCGGCGATCGTCACCAGCACCCGCTCGGCGACCCCGGACGGCAATAAAGCGCGCGAGCACCAGTACGACGTCACTTCGCGAGATCCTTCAGTACGGCGGCCAGCGCGTCCACGCCGGCCAGGCAGTCGTCCATTTCGGCGTACTCGGCCGGCGAGTGCGAGATGCCGGTCGGGTTGCGCACGAACAGCATCGCGGTCGGAATCCCGGCGGCCGAGAACACACCGGCGTCGTGGCCGGCTCCGGTCGGCAGGACGGGTGCGCCGCCGAGGACGTCGACGAGGCGGTCGCGCAGACCGGCCGGGAAGTCGACGATCGGCGACACGGACTCGGGGACGACCTCGAGCGTCGTACCGTCTCGTTCCGCTCTTTCCGTCGCTTGCTTGGTGATTGCCGCGAGCAACGACTCCAGGGTGGTTTGGTCGGCGGCCCGGGCGTCGAGCCAGGCGGTGACCTGCGAGGGTACGGCGTTGGTGCCGTTGGGCTCGACGGAGAGCCGGCCGAAGGTCGCGCGGGCTCCCGCCAGGCGGGCCTGTTTGTTGGCGGCAAGCGCGGTCATCGCGTAGGTGAGCATCGGGTCGTGCCGGTCCTCCATCAGCGTGGTGCCGGCGTGGTTGGCCTCGCCGCCGAACGTGAACCGGTACCGCCCGTGCGGCCAGATCGAGCTCGCCACGCCCACCGGCGCGGTCAGCCCTCTCCCCTGCTCGACATGCAGCTCGACAAACGTCCCCATCCGCTGCACCAACGGCGACGGCCCGACCCCTGCCGGATCAAACCCCGCCGCCTCCAGAGCAGCCGCCAACGTCACCCCCGCCCGATCCGTCAACGCAAGTGCGCGCGACGGCGGCAACACTCCCGCCGCAACCCGAGACCCCAAACAAGGCATCCCGAACCGCGACCCTTCCTCCTCCACAAACACGCCGACCCCGATAGGCACCGAAGGCGAAAACCCCTCCTCCCGCAACCGATCGACCGCAGCCAACGCGCTCACAACCCCCAACGGCCCGTCGAACGCACCACCGTCGATCACCGAGTCGAGGTGACTGCCGGTCACCACTCCAGGCTCACCCGGCGGACCCCACCAGGCGATCAGGTTGCCGATGCCGTCGGATTCCAGGGTGAGCCCGCGGGCGGCGCACTGGTCGGTGAACCAGTGCGTCGCCTCGCGTTCGGTGGGGGTCCAGCCGCCTCGGTGGTAGCCGCCGGTTTCGGGGCTGCGGCCGATGGCGGACTGGGACGCCCACAGGGATTCGAAGCTCAAGACAGCGGGTTCTTCGACAGCCAGTCCTTGGCGACCGCGTTCGGCGACTCCTTGCCGACGTCGATCCGCTTGACCATGTCGGTCAGCGCGTCCGTGGTCAGTTTGGCCGAGACCGCGTTCAGCGCGGCCGCGACGTCGTCCGACTTGTGGTCGGTGCGGATCAGCGGAACGATGTTGTTCGGCGGCAGGATGTTCTCCGGGTCCTCCAGCATGACCAGGTTGTTGTCCTTGATCAGCGACTGGGTGGTGAAGAAGTTCGACACCTGGATCTGGTTGTCCAGCAGCGCCTTCAGGCTCAGCGGCCCACCGGCGTCCAGCGTCTTGTATTCCTTGCCGAACTCGACGCCGTACTTCTCCTTCAGGCCCTTCAGCCCGGCGTCGCGCACCTTGAACTCGGAGCTGCCGCCCGCGGCCATGTCCTTGGCGACCGGCTTCAGGTCGGCCAGCGACTTCAGGCTGTACTTGTCCGCGGTCGCCTTGGTCACCACGATGGTGTCCTCGTCGGCGGCCGGCGACTTCTCCAGCACCTCCAGCCCGGACGGCAGCGAGGACTTCAGGGCGTCGTACGTCGCCTGGTCCTCGGTCTCGGTGGCGTCGGTCTTGAAGTAGTGCAGCGCGGCGCCGGTGTACTCCGGCAGCAGGTCGACCGAGCCGTCCTTGATCGCGGCCATATAGGTCTCGCGGTTGCCGATGTTCGGCTTCTGCTTGACCTCGATCCCCTTCGCCGCCAGCGCCTGGCCGTAGATCTCCGCGAGCAGCTGGCTCTCGGAGAAGTCGGCGGACCCGACGGTGAGGCTGGTGACCTTGTCGGGCGCGGGTGAGGAACCCGCGTCGCTGTCGCCCAACTGATCGCCCCCACCCCCACACCCGGCCAGGCCGAGCACGGCCACCCCGGCGATCGCAGTACGGATGAGCGTGGATCTCAACACGAGAGCCTCCAGTGTCTCGTCAGCCACCGGCCGCTGCCGGTGGATGTTTCGATGGGGCGGATGATCTTCGGCAAGTTCATCAGGTAGGTCGGACAGTTCAGTCGGTCTTGAGCCCGTCGGAGACGGCGACCCGGCCGAGGAGGGCGAACATCACGTCGAGCAGGATGGCGAGCAGGGCCACCAGCAGGGCGCCGGTGAACATCTGCGGGAAGTCGCGGAGCTTCAGCCCGTCGACCACGTAGCGGCCGAGGCCGCCGAGCGACACGAGCGCGGCGATCGTCGCGGTCGAGACGATCTGCAGGGTCGCGCCGCGCAGCCCGGAGATGATCAGCGGCATCGCGATCGGGATCTCCACCCTGGTCAGGATCTCGCGTCCGGTCATCCCCATCCCCCGGGCGGCGTCGATCGTGGCCGGATCGACACCGGACAGACCGGCGTACGTCGAGGCCAGGATCGGCGGGACACCGAGCGCGACGAGCGCGATCAGCACCGGCAGGAACCCGATCTGGTCGGTCAGCAGCACCGCGATCATCAGCAGGCCGAGGCTCGGCAGCGCGCGGGCCGCGTTGCCCAGGTTGATCGCCAGGAAGGCCCCGCGCCGGGTGTGGCCTATCCGCAGCCCCACCGGCAGGGCGATCGCCGCGGACAGCCCGAGGGCGGCAAACGTGTACCAGACGTGCTCGATGATCCGGGCCCAGATCCCTTCCGGGCCGGACCAGTTGTAGGAATCGCTCAGGTATTCCCACATGTCAGGCCACCTCCACCGGCGGTGCGGCGAGCACGCGGGACCACGGTGTGAGGATCCGCTGCAGACCGACGAGGATCAGGTCCGCGAGCAGCGCCAGCAGCAGCGAGAGCACCACGCCCACCACGACCGGGGTGAGGAAGTCCCGCTGGAAACCCAAGGTGAACAGCTCCCCCAGTCCGCCGATCCCGATCACCGCGCCGACGCTCACCATCGAGATGTTCGCGACGGTGACGACGCGCAGTCCCGCGAAGATCACCGGTACGGCGATCGGCAGGTCGACCGCGACGAGCCGGTGCAACGAGCTGTACCCGACCGCGACCGCGGACTGCCGGACGTCGGGCGGCACTGAGCGCAACCCGTCGATCACGTTGCGGATCAGCAGCGAGACCGTATAGATGGTCAGCGCCACGACGATGTTGACCGGGGACAGCACCTTGGTGCCGAGGATCGCCGGCAACACGATGAACAACGCGATCGAGGGCAGTGAGTACAGCACGCCGCCGAACGCGATCAGCGGGTTCGCCAGCCAGGAGAACCGGGTCGCCACGTAGCCGAGCGGTAGCGAGATCAGCAGTCCGAGAACGACGGGGATGATCGCCAGGTAGATGTGCTCGCGCAGCTGTGCCCAGATCAGGTCGAGGTTGTCCGCAACCCAGGTCATGACCGGAGTGCCTCTGCGACGATCACCTGGTCGACCACCCCGACAGCCTTGCCGGTGCCGTCGACGCAGACGCCCCAGCCGTTCGGTGAGGTCAGTACGGCGTCCAGCGCGGCACGCAGCGAGTCACCCCGCTGGAAGACGGCGCCGAGCGGCTGGATCTCGTGGTCGTTGCGCCAGCCGACCGGCTTGCTGTCGTCGTCCAGCACGAGGTCGGGCGGCAACGGCTTGAGCGGCAGGTCGTCGGGGTGGACGAAGGTGAGCGCGCGGTAGCCGCGGTCCTGCCCGACGAAGCCGCGGACGAAGTCGTCGACCGGGTTCGCGAGCAGGTCGGCCGGCGGCGCGAACTGGGCCAGCTTTCCGCCGACTCGCAGTACCGCCACGTTGTCGCCGAGCTTGATCGCCTCGTCGATGTCGTGGGTGACGAACACGATCGTCTTGCCGATGTCGCGCTGCAGGCGGAGCAGCTCCTCCTGCAACTGGTGGCGCACGATCGGGTCGACGGCGCTGAACGGCTCGTCCATCAGCATGATCGCCGGGTCGGCCGCCAGCGCCCGCGCGACGCCGACTCGTTGCTGCTGGCCACCAGACAGCTGGGCCGGGTACCGCTCGGCCAGCTTCACGTCCAGCCCGACTCGCTCGAGCAGCTCCATCGCGGTGGCGCGGGTCTTGCGCTTGTCCCAGCCGAGCAGCTTGGGCACGGTGGCGATGTTGTCCACGACCGTCTTGTGCGGGAACAGCCCGGCGTGCTGGATCACGTACCCGATCCCGCGCCGCAGCGTCACCGGGTCCTTGCCGGTGATGTCCTCGCCGTCGATCGAGATCGTTCCGCTGGTCCGCTCGATGGTGCGGTTGATCATCCGCAACGACGTGGTCTTGCCGCAGCCGGACGGCCCGACGAACACGGTGATCTGACCGCTCGGGATCCGCAGGGACAGCTTGTCGACGGCGACGGTGCCGTCCGGATACCGCTTGGTGACGTCCTCGAACTCGATCATGGCGCCCCTTCGCGCTCGTCGTCGGTCGCCCGATCGACCCTAGCGGAACGAGAGACCGAAGCCACGCGATTCTCATTCCCGGGAAAGTGCACCGTAACAATAGACAATGTCACGGTCGCACTCTGCGATCAGACCTCCTGCATCGGAACTCTGACTCCCCGTTCGGCGGCAACCTCTGCTGCCTTGTCGTAACCGGCGTCGACGTGCCGGATGACACCCGTCGCCGGGTCGTTGGTGAGCACCCGTTCCAGCTTCTGCCGGGCCAAGTCGGTGCCGTCGGCAACCGACACCTGGCCGGCGTGGATGGACCGGCCGATGCCGACGCCGCCGCCGTGGTGGATCGACACCCAGGACGCGCCGCTGGCCACGTTCACCATCGCGTTCAGCAACGGCCAGTCCGCGATCGCGTCCGAGCCGTCCAGCATTCCTTCGGTCTCCCGGTACGGCGACGCGACGCTACCGGTGTCCAGGTGGTCCCGGCCGATCACGATCGGCGCCTCGAGCTCGCCGGAGGCAACCATCTCGTTGAACCGGACCCCGGCCTTGTCCCGCTCACCCTGGCCGAGCCAGCAGATCCGGGCCGGCAGGCCCTGGAAGGCGACCCGCTCGCCGGCCAGCTTGATCCACCGGGCCAGGTGCTCGTTGTCCGGGAACAGGTCGAGGATGGCCTGGTCGGTCCTGGCGATGTCGGCCGGGTTGCCGGACAGCGCCGCCCACCGGAACGGGCCCTTTCCCTCGCAGAACAAGGGCCGGATGTACGCCGGCACGAAGCCGGGGAACTCGAACGCGCGCGAGTACCCGGCCTTGCGGGCCTCGTCGCGGATCGAGTTGCCGTAGTCGAACACCTCGGCGCCCGCGTCCTGGAAGCCGACCATCGCCGCGACGTGCCGGGCCATCGAGGCCTGCGCGCGCTCGGTGAAGCCGGCCGGGTCCTTCTCCCGCGCGGTCGCCCAGTCGTCGAACTCGATCCCGACCGGCAGGTACATCAACGGGTCGTGCGCCGAGGTCTGGTCGGTGACGATGTCGATCGGGGCGCCCAGCTCCAGCAGCTCCGGCACGATCACCGCGGCGTTGCCCAGGACACCGATCGAGAGCGGACGCCGGGCCTTCTTGGCGTCCTCGGCCAGCCGCAGCGCCTCCTCCAGCGACCCGGCGCGGACATCGAGGTACCGGTGCTCGATCCGCCGGTCGATCCGCGAGGAGTCGACGTCGACGCAGATCGCCACACCGTCGTTCATCGTCACCGCCAGCGGCTGGGCGCCACCCATGCCGCCGAGACCGGCGGTCAGCGTGATGGTGCCGGCCAGCGAGCCGCCGAACTTCTTCTCGGCCACCGCGCCGAACGTCTCGTAGGTGCCCTGCAGGATGCCCTGGGTGCCGATGTAGATCCACGAGCCGGCCGTCATCTGGCCGTACATGGTCAGCCCCATCGCCTCGAGCTTGCGGAACTCCTCCCAGGTGGCCCAGTCGCCGACCAGGTTCGAGTTCGCGATCAGCACCCGCGGCGCCCACTCGTGCGTCTGCATCACGCCGACCGGACGGCCGGACTGCACCAGCATGGTCTCGTCGTCCTTCAGCGTGGTCAGGGTCCGGACCATCGCGTCGAACGAGTTCCAGTCCCGGGCCGCCTTGCCGGAACCGCCGTACACGACCAGCTCGTCGGGGTGCTCGGCGACCTCCGGGTCGAGGTTGTTCTGCAGCATCCGCAGCGCGGCCTCCTGCTGCCAGCCGCGGGCGGTCAGGGTGGTGCCGCGGGGTGCGCGCACAGGACGGGGTCCGGACATGGGTGATCCAGCCTTTCTGCTCAGGACAGCGGGCCGGTGACGGCCTCGGTCGCTTCGATATAGGTGCCGTCGGCAACAAGGCGGACGGAGTGCTCGATCTCGGGCGCCAGGTGCCGGTCGGTGCCCGGCCCCTGGACGTGCGCCCGGAGGGCGGCCCGGACGGCGGCGGTGGCCGGCGCCGGGGTGAGCGGCGCGCGCAGGTCGAGCGCCCGCGCGGCGGTCAGGATCTCGACGGCGAGGACGCGCTGCAGCCCGTCGATCGCCTTGCGCAGCTTGCGTGCGGCCGACCAGCCCATCGAGACGTGGTCCTCCTGCATCGCGCTGCTCGGGATGGAGTCCACGCTGGCCGGTACGGCGAGCCGCTTGAGCTCGGACACGATCGCGGCCTGTGTGTACTGCGCGATCATGTGACCGCTGTCGACCCCGGGGTCGTCGGCGAGGAACGCGTTCAGCCCGTGGTTCCGGGCGACGTCGAGGAAGCGGTCGGTACGGCGTTCGCTGATGCTGGCCAGGTCCGCGACGGCGATCGCGAGGAAGTCGAGCACGTAGCCGACCGGCGCACCGTGGAAGTTGCCGTTCGACTCCACCCGTCCGTCCGGCAGCACGACCGGATTGTCGATCGCGGCGGCGAGCTCGTGGTCGGCGACCGTGGCCGCGTGCGCCGCGGTGTCGCGAGCGGCGCCGTGCACCTGCGGCGAACACCGCAGCGAGTAGGCGTCCTGGACGCGGTTGCACTCGGGACCGCGGTGGCTCGCAACGATCGCGCTGTCGGCGAGGATCGCGCGCAGGTTCGCCGCGGCGGACCGCTGACCGGGATGCGGCCGCAGCGCCTGCAGGTCGTCGGCGAACACCCGGTCGGTGCCGAGCTGCGCCTCGACGCTCATCGCGGCGGCGAGGTCGGCGGTCTTGAACAGCCGGTCGAGGTCGGCCAGCGCGAGCACCAGCATGCCGAGCATGCCGTCGGTGCCGTTGATCAGCGCCAGCCCCTCCTTCTCCGCGAGTACGACGGGAGTCAGGCCATGGGCCCGCAGTGCGTCGCCGGCGTCCAGAAGGTTGCCTTCGGCATCTCGCACGAAGCCCTCACCCATCACCGCGAGAGCGACGTGGGACAGCGGCGCGAGATCACCGGAACAGCCGAGGCTGCCGTACTCGTGCACCACCGGAGTCAGGTTGGCGTTGAGCAGACCGGCGTACGCTTGGGCCGTTTCGACCTTCACGCCGGTGCGGCCGGTCGCGAGCGTCGACAGCCGGAGCAGGGTGAGGGCGCGGACGACCTCGGTCTCCACCTCGGGGCCGGAGCCGGCCGCGTGCGACCGGACCAGGCTGCGCTGCAACTGCGCCCGCAACTCCGGCGCGATGTGCCGGGTCGCGAGGGCGCCGAAACCGGTCGAGACCCCGTAGTGCGGGGTGTCCGCGTGCGCGAGGGCCTCGATCGCGGCCCGCGACTTCGCGATCTCCTCGAGGGCCTGGTCGCCGATCCGCACCCGGACCCCGTGCCGTGCCACCGCCACGACGTCGGCCGCGGTCAGCGGCCCGACGCCGACGACTACCTCGTTCTGCTCATCCACTCGTTCATTCCACCGCGCTGCACGGACAACCGACAGCAGCGCCATGCACTTTCTGTCTCGGATCTGAGACACGTTGCTGGACCGCCCGACACATAGAGTGAAGGAATGGTGTTCGAGATCCGGCCGGCCCGGCCGGAGGACGCGGCGGGGATCGCCCGAGTTTGGGCAGCCACGATGCCGCAGTTGGTGAAGACGGCCCGCGGGATCGAAGCCCAACTGCGAACCGGCAAGAGCCAGGTGGTCCTGGTCGCTGTCGACGGCCGGGACGTGGCCGGTTTCGGGACCGTCTACCTGCCCGACCCGGGCGAACGCGGCCCACGGGTCCGAATCGCCGTACAGGTCCCGCCGGCGGTGCGAAGGTGTGGCATCGGCAGCGCGCTGGCCGAGGCCGTCGGTGCCGAAGCGGTGAAGGCGGGCGCCGTCGCACTGCTGGTCGTCGTCGCGGACGATGCCGAGTCGAAGCAGTTCGCGACCCGGCAAGGGTTCACCATCGGTCGCCGGATGTCCCATTCCCGAGCCGATCTGAGCGCCGTACCGCCACCGGCCGCCGCACCTTCCGGGTTGCGCCTGGCTGATTACGACCAAGTCGATCCACGGGAGTTGTGGCAGGCGGTCGTGGCGGTCACCGGCGGCGATCCGAGCGGGCTGTCGTTCTCGCTGCCGTACGACGAATGGCTGGCCGTCGACTGGGGACACCCGGATCTGCGGCGCGATCTCAGTTTCGCCGTACTGGACGGCGACACCGTGCTGTCGTTCGTCACCACGACGGCCGACCCGGAGCGGAAGGTGATCTGGTCGAACCTGACCGGCACCATCCCGCCGGCACGCGGTCGCGGGCTGGCGAAGGTGGTGAAGTCGGCCGCGCTGGCGCAGGCCCGGGACGCGGGCTTCGTCGCCGCGTACGCCGGCAACGACGCGGGGAACGCCCCGATGCTCGCAGTGAACACCTGGCTCGGCTACGAAGTGTCGTCGAGCGCCTGGACCGCGGAGAAGGCCCTGTGAATCGAATCGTGCTGTCCCTCACGTTCTTCGGCATCCTCGCGGTGGTGGTCGGCATCCTCACCTCGGGTGACGACCAGGACATCGACTGGGCGATCACCGGTGGCCTGTTCGGGCTCGCGCTCGCCGGCGAGGGAATCCGGCAGTGGCTGCGCCGCAGCCGCGCCAAGTCCCGGGAATCGTCCGGAATCTGAGACTTCGCGGCTACGCTGCCGTTGTGAGCGGCAACGTTCCCGCCTCGACCCGCACGCTGCGGGTACTGACGTTCCTGGCCACCCAGCCCGGACCGGTGCCGATGGAGCGCATCGCCTCCGCGGTCGGCCTGCCGCGCTCGTCGACGTACCACTTGCTGCGAGCAATGATCGACGAAGGCTTCGTGGTGCACCTGCCGGAGGAGAAGCGGTACGGGCTCGGGGTGGCCGCGTTCGAGATCGGGTCGGCGTACCTGCGGCACGATCCGCTGGAGCGGTTGGCTCGGCCGCTGCTCGTCCAGTTGGTGGCTGAGGTGGGTCAGACGGCGCATCTCGGCGTACTCCATGGGCGGGAGCTCGTCTACCTGCTGAAGGAACAGCCGCCGCGCCCGGTCACGCTCGTGACGGACGTCGGGGTGCGGTTGCCGGCGACGCTGACCGCGTCTGGTCGCGCATTGCTTGCCGAGTTGCCGGCGGCTCAGGTACGGGCGTTGTTCCCCAGCCCGGAGAGTTTCGTCCGGCGGACGGACCTGGGCCCGCAGACGCTCACTCAACTGCGGCGCCTTCTCGCCGACGAGAAACGCCAGGGTTTCGCAGTCGAGGACTCCTTCATCAGCCCTGGCTTCTCGTCCGTCGCCAGCGCCGCAGTCGACCACGCCGGGCACCCGGTCGCAGCCATCAGCGTAACCTTCCGCACCGACGCCGTACCCCCCACCGACCGCCGCCTCCTGGCCCACCGAACCCGCCAAGCCGCCACCGCCCTCACCCGCCGCCTGCGCGGGTAGTCACCACAACCACTGAGTGGGCTTAGCACCACCTCAGGTGGGGACGTGGGCTGACTGTGTGCGCTGGTTGTGGGCGGAAGGGTTGGGGACCTGCCGCTAGTCAGGAGGAGCACCGTGGTTCGTGGGTTGGTTGCTGTGGTTGGGGCTGTTGGGCTCGGGGTCGTGGGGATCGTGCCTGCGGCTGCCGACGAGGGGGTGGTTGTCAGGACGGAAGGTGGGTTGATCCGCGGCATGGTTCAGGATCACGTCCGCACCTTTCGAGGGATCCCGTACGCCGCTCCGCCTGAGCGATGGCGGTCGCCACGGCCCGCCGCAGCCTGGACCGGAGTTCGGGACGGGACGAAGTTTGCGAACAGTTGCGCCCAACCAGAGCACCCGGTCGGTGTCGCCGGCGCCAATGAGGACTGTCTGTATCTAGATGTGACGACGCCGACCACGGACGGGAAGAAGCGGCCGGTCGTCGTCTGGATTCATGGCGGCAGCTTCACCAACGGCGCCAACAGCTTGTACGGCCCCAACAGGTTCGCCGGCCGCGGTGACGTCGTCGTGGTGCAGGTGCAATACCGGCTGGGTGCCTTCGGGTTTCTCGCCAGTCCGCTGCTCGGCGGCGACTCGGGCAACTACGGACTGGAAGACCAGCAGGCCGCACTCCGCTGGGTCAGGCGGAACGCGGCGGCCTTCGGTGGTGACCCCCGGAACGTGACCCTGATGGGTGAGTCGGCCGGCGCCTACAGCGTCTGCGACCACCTGGCTTCCCCCACCGCGGCCGGACTGTTCGACCGGGCGATCATCCAGAGCGGACCCTGCGCGCAGGAGTACTCCGCAACCAACTACGCGGCGCCGAGACCGCGATCAGTCGCCCACGACTACAGCCGCGGCCTCGCGAAAGAGCTGAACTGCAAGACGGCCGCATGCCTCAGAGACATCCCCGCCGACCGGCTGCTCGCAGCAACCGCGGACGCGGAGTTCGGACCGGTGCTCGGTGGGCGGGTGCTCCCCTGGCACCCGGCCAAGAGAATGGTCGCCAAGGTGCCGGTCCTGCACGCCGTCAACCACGACGAGGAGGCTGGTCGGTACGGCGCTCAGGAGGTCTTCGGCCAGCCGATCACGCAGACGGAGTACGAAACCGCCGTACGCGAAACCTTCGGATCAACCGCCGACAAGATCCTGGCCGAGTACGCCGACATCCGGCCCGCCGGCCGCGCCCTCGCCACCGTCATGACGGACTCGCACTGGGCCACCCCCGCCGCGAAGACCAACCGCATCCTGTCGAAGCGCATGCCGACGTACGCGGTCGAGTTCGCCGGCGAGGCGCCCTGGTACGCCGGAGCGCCCAAGCCGACCTGGCCCGTCGGCTCGCACCACCTCAGCGACGTCGCCTACTTCTTCGACCTGGCGGTCCTCGAGCCACCGCAGCAGGAGTACGCCGACCAACTCATCACCACCTGGGCCGACTTCGCCCGCACCGGCACCACGCCCTGGCCGCGCACCCGCCCGACCGATCGGACCATCCAGTCCCTCACCCCGACCGGCGCCACCCGAACCGACTTCGTCACCGACCACCGAGTCGCCTTCTGGCTGTGATCGACCACGTACGACGGCCCTCCGCGAAGCCACCTGACTTCGGGGAGGGCCGTCGTACGCCCGGGCCGCGGCATCCACGTCGCGGGGCGGGCACTACCAGGAAGACTTGGTGATGCCGGGGAGCTCGCCGCGGTGGGCCATGGCGCGGAAGCGAACGCGCGAGATGCCGGCCTTCCGCAGGTAACCGCGGGGGCGGCCGTCGGCGACGTCGCGGTTGCGGACCCGGATCGGGCTCGCGTCCCGCGGCAGCTTCTGCAGGCTCAGCTGCGCCGCGCCGCGGTCCTCGAAGGTGGACCGCGGGTCGGCGATGATCCGCTTCAGTTCGGCGCGGCGCGCGGCGTACCGGGCGACGGTCCGCTTGCGCTGCTCGTTCTTGGCGATCTTGCTGGTCTTCGCCATCAGCGCTCTTCGCGGAAGTCCACGTGCTGCCGGACGGCCGGGTCGTACTTGCGCATCACCAGGCGGTCGGGATTGTTCCGCCGGTTCTTGCGCGTTACGTAGGTGAAGCCGGTGCCCGCCGTGCTGCGGAGCTTGACGATCGGGCGGAGGTCGTTGCGCTTGGCCATACTGGGTTCCTTTCCTCAACTGCGATCCACAGTGTACGTTGTACTGGTAATCATTTTCAATAAGGGAGTGTGGATGCTGCCGGTGACCTTGCTCACGGGGATCGACGAGCGGTTCCGCGGCGCGGTGGCGGGGAACCTGCTGGCCGCGGCCGGCCCGCGCGGCGTACTGGTCGAGTACGACGTCGCAGGACTGGCCGACGGGTCCGTCGTACGGATCGCCCGGACCGCCGGCGGCGTGATCGACCGCGAGGTGATCCGGATGAGCCACCCGTGCGTCTCCTGCGCGATGCGCGGCTCCCTGGTCGCCCTGCTGGTCAGCATCGCGGCAGTCGAGCGGTACGACGCCGCGATCGTGTCCGTCCCCGGCGCCGGGGACACCCAGGCGGTCGCCGAGGAGATCGCCCGCGACGCCGGCGGCGAGCTGCGGGTGGACGCGGTCGTGACCACGGTCGACACCGGCACCGTGATCGACGATCTCACCGGCGACCAGCTGATCCAGGACCGCGGGATCCCGACCGCCGCCGAGGACGGCCGTGCGATCGCCGAGGTGGTCGCCCGCCAGCTCGAGTACGCCAACGCGGTCGTGCTCAGCAGCGAGGACGAGACCGTCCGGGCGCTCACCCAGGCGATCAATCCACAGCTTCTGGTCCGGACCACCCCGGCCGGGCTGCTCGGCGTACGGCTGCACGACCCGGACGCCGCCGAGACCTGGACCGAGCCCGGCTCGATCTGCGCGACCACCGAGAGCGGCCTGGTCCGGACCCTGGTCTGGCAGGCCGACCGGCCGTTCCACCCGGAGCGGCTGTACGACGCCCTGGAGGATCTGGTCGCCGGTACCGCGCGCGGCCGCGGGACGGTATGGATCGCGACCCAGCACCGCAACCGGCTGAGCTGGGACAGCTTCGGCACCAACATCTCGATCGGCGTGCTCGGTCCGTGGCTGGCCGACCTCCCGGCCGACCGCTGGCCCGGGGTCGGCCAGCAGCACCAGGCCCGATCGGCGCTCGAGTGGCATCCGGATCACGGCGACCGGGCGTCGTATCTGTCCATTACCGGGGTCGGCCTGGACATGCGGGAATTACGCGAGCGTCTGGATGGTTGTGTCCTGCGTGCGGACGAAGCGGTCCACCCCCTGACCGACCCGTTCGCCCCTTATCTGGAAGGAAGTACTGCTGCATGAAGAAGGACATCCACCCCGACTACCGCCGGGTCGTCTTCCGGGACAAGTCCGGCGACTTCAGCTTCCTCACCGGTTCGACGCGCGAGAGCAACGAGACCATCGTGTGGCACGACGGGAACACCTACCCGGTCGTCGACGTCGAGATCTCGTCCGCGACGCACCCGTTCTACACGGGCCAGCAGCGCGTGATGGACACCCAGGGCCGGGTCGAGAAGTTCAAGAAGCGCTACGGCAAGTCGTAACCCCCGGCTTCGACGGCCCGCTCGGACCCACCGAGCGGGCCGTTGGCCTGTCCGGCCCCGGACCGCCAGGCCATCACAATGACCGCCCGCCTGACGGCCCCCGCCTGACACCACCTGTTCCGGCGGATTGCGATGGCCTGGCGGTCCGCATCCCGCCCGTCTCGGATCCGAGACGGCGACCGCGGCCAGGTTGCTGCCCGAGAGGGGTGTGGCGGATCACACTGAGCACGTGGAGCCGGTGGAGATTCTCGGGGCTGGACTGACCCCGTTGGAGGCCGTGGCGCTCGGGCAGCGGCGGACTGCGGTGCGGCTGAGTGACGTCGCGCGCAAGCGGATGCACGAGTCGGCGCTCGCGGTGGCCGAGGTCGCTCAGCGGCGGCCGGTGTACGGGCGGACCACCGGGGTCGGCGCCAACCGCGACGTGCTGACCTCCGACCCCGAGCACGGCGCCCGGTTGCTCGGATCGCACTCCACCACCGGTACGACGTCGTACCCGAAGGACGTGGTCCGGCTCGGGCTGCTGATCCGGGTCAACCAGCTCGCGTCCGGCGGGTCCGGTCTGGAGCCCGCGGTCGCCGACGCGATCGTCGCGCTGCTCAACGACGACGAGTTGCCCGACCTGCACCGCGGCGGCGCCATCGGGACCGGCGATCTCGGTCCGCTGGCCGAGCTCGGCCTCGCCCTCGGCGCCGTCGTCGACGGGACCAGCGCACTGCCGCTGCTCTCCAGCAACGCGATCACCTTGGCCGAGTGTTGCCTCGCGTACGTCGAGGCCGCCACGCTGATCAACGTCGTGCCGCTGGTCGGCGCCCTCTCGCACGTCGCCCTGCGCGGCAACGCCGAGGTGTACGACGTCCGTGTGCACGAGGCTCGCCCGCAACCAGGTCAGGTCCGGGTGGCACGCCGGATGCGCGGGTTGCTCGAGGAACTGCCGATTCCGCCGGCCCGGGTCCAGGATCCGTTCGGGCTCAGAGCCTTCGCCCAGGTACTCGGACCGGCCGTCGACCATGTGGATGCACTCGGCAACAGTATCCGGATCGACATCAACGCGTCCGCCGAGAACCCGCTCGTGGCCGGGGACACCGTGCTGCACAACGGCAACTGGCACGCGATGCCGATCGCGCTCGCCCTCGACTCGCTGCGGCTGAGCCTGCACAGCGTCGCGACCCTGTCGACGTCCCGCGTCGCGAACCTGGTCGACCCGGAGTTCACCGGCCTGAGCCGGTTCCTGGCCAGCGGCGCGGAGGCGAGCTCGGGCGTGATGATGATCGAGTACGTCGCCCACGACGCGCTGGCCGCGGTCCGTTCGGCCGCGCAGCCCGCGACCCTCGGTACGGCGACGCTGTCTCGCGGAGCCGAGCACCACGCCAGCTTCGCGCCACAGGCCGCCGTACTGACGGCTCAACTCCTCGACGCGCTTCGCGAGGTGCTGGCCAGTGAGCTGGTCACCGCCGTACGGGCGATTCGCCTTGCAGGCTTGACGCCTGACGATCTCGCACCGGCTGCGGTCGGGCCGTGGCTGGCCGACGCGCTGGCCGCGTTGCCGGGTGACCTCGCGGACCGATCGCTGCGGGAGGACCTGGAGATCGCCCGCGGCCTGCTCACGCAGTGGGGCGATCGCCAGGTCGAACATCCCGCCGAGGCGGGCTAGAGCTCCTTGAGGTCGAAGGCCTGCGCCATTGCCTTGAAGCCTTCGGCGTTCGGGTGCAGGTGGTCGCCGACGTCGTACGCCGGCAGCATCTTGGACGGTGCGGCCGGGTCGCGGACCGCCTTGTCGAAGTCGACGACGGCGTCGTACTCACCCGACGTCCGGATCCAGTGGTTGAGCGCCTGCCGGTCCGCCTCACCCTCGGGCGTGTAGTAACCGGCGCCCTCGTACGGCGTCAGCGTCGCGCCGATCACCTTCAGCCCGGCCTGGTGCGCCCGTTGGATGAACTGCCGGTGCACCGCGATCAGCGCCGCCGGCTCGACCGCGCCGCGGCTGCCACCGATGTCGTTGATGCCTTCCAGCAGTACGACGGTCTGCACACCGGCCTGCCCGATCACGTCCCGGTCGAACCGCGCCAGCGTCGAGTCCCCCGCCGTACCGGCGTTGTTGAGCAGGCGGTTGCCGCTGATCCCGGCGTTGAGGACACCGAGCTCGCGGTGCGCCGGCTGGGCCAGCAAACGGTCGGCCAGCTGGTCCGGGTACCGCTGGTTCTGGTCGATCGGCGACACGACGCCGTCGGTGATCGAGTCGCCGAACAGCACGACCGATCCGCGCACCCGGCTGCGGACGTCGACACCTTCGATGATGTAGCGGGCCATCCCGGAGATCGCCTGGTACTGCGAGCCGTCGCCGCCGGTCTGGTCACCGGTGGCCCGGAAGCTCGTCGCGTATCCGGCCGGGTGCTGGGTCAGCGGACCTGTTGGACCGGGGAAGTACGTGCTGATCACCAGGTCGGTGTCATCCGGTACGGCGACGCGCACCGGGTCGGACACCCACTCAGCACCTACCGGGATCGTGACCGACGGCTGGCCGCCGAACAGCACCTGGACCAGCTTGGCCGGCTGGACCGTCGGCGTACCGGCAAGGTCGTCACTCCGCGGGGTCAGCGTCACGTTGCCGACGACGAGCGGAGACGTGCCGTAGACGTTGGACAACCGCAGCCGCAGCTCCGAGCCGCCGACGCTCAGGTGAGCCACTTGCCGCAGGGTCGTGTCGGTGACACCGGTGGCCGAGAGACCCGACGTACCGGGTGGAGTGACGGCGACGGCCCAGCTGCCGATCCAGTCGGGTGACAGCGAGGCCGATGCGGTGGGCGTGAGCGGGATCGCGAGCAGAGCCAGAGCGGCGACGAGCTGTTTGAGACGACGCATGGGACCACCTTCGTCTGGGCGGAAACGGGGTGTTCCGTTCGATCTCACCCAGAGTCGCCACTCACTCGCAACCGGTCATCGGTGAACGGTCGATCTTCGGAGCCGAACGCACATCCTGTCAGAGCCGGTGGTACGCCTTCAGGGTGCGGAGGGCGGCGATGGTGACGATGCCGCGGTACTCGAGGGTGGCGGCCTGGCCGGGAGGTTCCCAGGTGATGGCCCAGCCGCCGTCGGGCTGCTGGTCGGCGATCAGGCGGTCGAGGTGGGCCTCGATCTGGGCGTCGTCGAAGAGCGGTCGCCAGAAGCTTTCCGGGGTCGGGGCGAAGTGCAGCGGGGTGACGCCGTACGTCGGGTCCGCGGCGTCGGCGCGGTACCAGTTGAGCTTGGGCAGCCAGTCGCGGATCTTGTCCAGGTCGACGTCGTCGGTGTGCTCCAGGAACTCCATCGAGACGTGCATCCCGTGGGCGTCCTCCGGGAAGCCCTTGGCCAACTCGGCTGCGCACCAGGCGGCGACCTTGTCCCGCCACGGGTGCTCGAAGCCGAACCGGTAGAGCTGCCCGACCAGGCCGGCCGTCGGGTTGAGGCTCGGCTCGTAGGTCCACTCGCTGATGTGCTCGGCCCGCGGGTAGCCCTCGACAGCAGGGCCGCACAGCGGGACGGCACCGTCGGGCGTCGCAATCGACTGCAGCCAGTCGACGGCCCGCCGGATCATGTCGTCGTCACGCGCCCCGGCCGTCAGCAGCGTCTCGAACGCGACCTGCACGTCCAGCGGCAAGCTGTCCGGGCACCGCTTGTCCGGCTCGAGCCCGTGCCCGAACCCACCGTCCGCGTTCCGGTAGCCGCGCAGCGCGTCCACGACCCCACCCGGATCGGCCCCCTCGAAGACCGTGCCGAACACCCGACGCTCGAGCAACCGCGCTTCCCGCCGTACGAAATCCCGTCCCGCACCGAAGATGTCCATACCCCCACCTTGACGCACCCCCCGGACAAAGTCTTGAACGAAACAGACACGAGCCCACGCTGGAGTCCGCACCGGTCGGGGGCGGGTGGGAGCACGGGTAGCAGGCGCGACGCAGGAGCACCGCGCAGCACGCGGGGGCTCACACCACACTCCCACCCAATGCGAGCCGTCTCACCCACCACAGCACGCATTCACCCCGCGGGCGGCAGCCCGCAAACCCCGGCGGCAGCCGGGAAAGGAACGCACGGCGCTAAGCCGGGGGCGGGTGGGAGCGCGCGTAGCGGGCGCGACGCAGGAGCGACCGCGTAGCACGCGTGGGTGCGCACCACGCTCACGGTTCGAAGCGGTAGCCCATGCCTGGTTCGGTGAGGAGGTGTTTGGGGCGTGCTGGGTCTGGCTCGAGTTTGCGGCGGAGTTGGCCCATGTAGAAGCGCAGGTTGCCGCCGGCGGTTTCGTAGCCGGGGCCCCAGACCTCGGTGAGGAGTTGGCGTTGGGACATCAGCTTGCCGGGGTGCCGGACCAGAACCTCGAGCAGGTGCCATTCGGTGGGGGTGAGCCGGATGTCCTCGCCGTTCTCCAGCGTGACCCGCTTCGCGGCGAGGTCGACCGACGCGCCGCCCACCGTGACCACCGGCTCGTCCTGGGAGAGGTTGCTGCGGCGCAGTACGGCGCGCATCCGGGCCAGCAGCTCGTCGATCCCGAACGGCTTGGTCACGTAGTCGTCGGCGCCGGCGTCCAGCGCCTCGACCTTGTCCGTCTGGTCGGTCCGCCCGGACAGCACCAGGATCGGCGCCTCGGTCCAGCCGCGCAGACCACGGATCACGTCGACCCCGTCGAAGTCCGGCAGCCCGAGGTCCAGGATCACCAGCTCCGGCGGGTGCTGCGCCGCCACCTTCAACGCCGCCGTACCCGAGCCGGCCAGATGCACCTCATACCCCCGGGCCCGCAGATTGATCTGCAGCGCCCGAACAATCTGCGGTTCGTCATCCACCACCAACACGCGGGTCATTCATGCACCTCCGGTGCGGAGCGTTCGCGGGCGCCGGGTACTGGTGCGTCGGCCGGCCGCAGAGTCGCAGTCGGGATTGAGACCACCATCGTCAGGCCGCCACCGGGGGTGTCCTCCGGCTGAACCGTGCCCTGCATCGCCTCGGCGAGGCCGCGGGCGAGCGCGAGTCCGAGTCCGACGCCGACAGTGTTGTCGGTGTCGCCGAGCCGCTGGAACGGCGCGAACACCCGGTCCCGGTGCTCGCGCGGGATCCCGGGACCGCGATCGATCACCCGGATCTCCACGGTGTCGCCCAGCGCACTCCCGGTCAGCAGGGGCGGACGCCCG
The DNA here is from genome assembly GCF_053592935.1 of Kribbella sp. NPDC002412. Lineage (NCBI taxonomy): Bacteria > Bacillati > Actinomycetota > Actinomycetes > Propionibacteriales > Kribbellaceae > Kribbella > Kribbella sp. NPDC002412. The sequence continues at coordinate 19,149 of NZ_JBSFBL010000035.1, read as the reverse complement.
GGTGGCGAGTAGCGCAGCGCGTTCCCGACCAGGTTCACGATCACCCGCTCGAGCAACGCCGGGTCGGCCTCGACCAGCGGCAGCGTGTGCGGGATGTCCACGGTCACCTTGTCGCCGTCGTCACCGAGCTCCGCGAGTACGCCGGGCATCACCTCGTCCAGCGCCATCGGCCGAGTGAAGACAGGCAGTACGCGGGCCTGCAGCCGACTCAGGTCGAGCAGGTTGTCCACGAGCCGCGTCAGCCGGTCCAGCGACTCGTCCGCGGTCTCCAGGAGCTCGGCCCGCTCCGACTCACTCCACTCGACGTCGTCGCTGCGCAGGCTGGTCACCGACGCCTTCGCCGAGGCAAGCGGTGACCGCAGATCGTGGCCGACGGCCCGGAGCAACGCCGTACGGAGCTTGTCTGCCTCGGCAAGCGGCTTGGCCTCGGCGGCGGCCTCGCTCAGCCGGGCCTTGTCCACCAGCGCGGCAGCGTGCGCAGCGAACGCGCCGACCAGGCGACGCTCGTCGGCGGCCAGCCGGTGACCCTGCAGGACGAGGACGAGATTGTCGCGCGCCGGGATCTCCGCGTCGCCGTCCTCCGGGCGGCCGCAGGTCATCGTGCCGGCCGACGCCAACGGTCGCCAGACCTCGGTCAGCTCGTCGTCGTCCACCCGCTCCATCAGGCACGCGCCGGTCATCCCGAAGGCTTCGCGGACCCGCTCGAGCAGCGCGGGCAGGGCGGTCTCGCCCCGCAGGACGGACCCGGCCAGCGTCGCCAGCGTCTCCGACTCGGCGGCCGCCCGGGCGGCCTGTCTGGTACGTCGTGCCGCCCGGTCGACCACCGAGCTCACCATCGCCGCGACCAGCACGAAGATCACCAGGGCGAGCGCGTTGTTCAGCTCGGCGATGGTGAACGTCCGGGTCGGTGGGGTGAAGAAGTAGTTGAGGACCAGCGAGCCGCCGACGGCGGTGACCATCGCCGGCCACATCCCGCCGACGAGGGCGACCACGACGACAGCCAGCAGGAACGCCAGCACGTTGCTGGTCAGGTTCAGGCTGTCGCCGCCCAGTCCGAGCAGCAGCGCGAGGACCGGCGGCAGCACGACGGAGAGGACGAAGCCCTGGATCTTGCGCCGCCGGGACAGGCTGCCGTGCAGCCGCGGCAGCCGGCCGCGGCCCATCTGCGAGTGAGTGACGATGTGTACGTCGATGTCGCCGGAGTCGCGGATCGTGCTGGCCCCGATCCCGGGCCCGGTGAGCAGCGAGCCGAACCGGGAGCGCCGGCTGCCGCCCAGCACCAGCTGGGTGGCGTTCTCGGCCCGGGCGAAAGTCAACAAGGCCGCGGGTACGTCGTCCCCGACGACCTGGTGGTACGTGCCGCCGATGCTCTCGACCAGGTTGCGCTGTTCGGCGAGGCGGGTCGGGTTGGCGCCGGTCAGGCCGTCGGACCGGGCGACGTGGACGGCGAGCAGGTCTCCTCCGGAGGATCTGGCGGCGATGCGGGCGGCACGCCGGATCAGTGTCTCGCCCTCGGGGCCGCCGGTGAGGGCGACCACCACCCGTTCCCTGGCTTCCCAGGTCGAGTCGATGTCATGTTGGGCACGGTACTGCTGCAGGCCCGCGTCCACCCGGTCGGCGAGCCAGAGCAGCGCGAGTTCGCGCAGGGCGGACAGGTTGCCGACCCGGAAGTAGTTGCCCAGGGCAGCGTCCACCTTGTCCGCCGCGTAGACGTTGCCGTGCGCCATCCGCCGGCGCAGCGCCTCCGGAGTCATGTCGACCAGCTCGATCTGGTCGGCGGCGCGGACCACCCGGTCCGGCACCTTCTCCTGCTGCGGCACACCGGTGATCTTCTCGACCACGTCGTTGATCGACTCCAGGTGCTGGATGTTGACCGCCGAGATCACGTCGATCCCGGCGGCCAGCAGCTCCTCGATGTCCTGCCAGCGCTTCTCGTTCCGGCTGCCCGGCACGTTGGTGTGCGCCAGCTCGTCGACCAGCGCCACCTCCGGACGCCGGGCCAGCACGGCGTCCACGTCCATCTCGGTGAAGCTGGCGCCGCGGTAGTCGATGATCCGCCGCGGCACCACCTCCAGGCCTTCGACCATCTCGGCGGTGTGCACCCGCCCGTGGGTCTCCACGAACCCGACCACCACGTCGGTGCCGCGGTCGCGCCGCCGCTGGCCCTCACCCAGCATCTTGTAGGTCTTCCCGACGCCGGGCGCGGCACCCAGGTAGATCCGCAGATGCCCACGGCCGCTACTGCTCATATGCCCATGCTCTCAGAGTGCGGCCAGCGCGTTGTTGAGCTTGACCACGTTCACCCGGGGCTCACCGAGGAAGCCGAGCGTGCGACCCTCCGTGTTGTCCTTCACAAGCTTCTCGACCGTGGCGACCGGCAGCCCGCGCTCCCGCGCGACCCGGTTCACCTGCAGAGCGGCGTACGCCGGGCTGATGTGCGGGTCGAGGCCGCTGCCGCTGGCCGTGACCGCGTCCGGCGGCACCTGGGACGGGTCCACACCCTCCAGCGCTGCTACCGTCTGCCGGCGCTCGTCGATCAGCTTGAGCAGCTCGGGGTTGTTCGGCCCGTACTGCGAGGCCGCGCTGCCCATCGCGTCGTAGTCGACCGCGGACGGCCGGGTCTGGAACCACTTCGGGTCGGCCGCCATGATCGCGTCGCCGTCCGCGTCCTTCTTCCCGGTGTCCCGGGTGTAGGCCTGCCCGATCAGGTCCGACGCGGTGTCCTTGCCGTTCACCTGGACGACCGAGCCGTTCGCGTTCCCTTGGAACAGCGCTTGCGACGCCGCGGTCATCACCAGCGGATAGACGATGCCGAGAGCAACGGTGAAGAACAGCAGGGCCCGTACGGCGACCCCGAACTGCCGGACCGAGCCGGGCAGATTGCTTGCCATAATCAACTACCTTTCATCGCAGACCGGGGATCAGCGAGATCACCAGGTCGAAGAGCTTGATGCCGATGAACGGGGTGATCAGGCCACCGACGCCGTACACCAGCAGGTTGCGCCGCAGCATCGACGACGCCGAGGACGGCTTGTACCGGACCCCGCGCAGCGCCAGCGGGACCAGGGCCACGATGACGAGCGCGTTGAACACGATGGCGGACACGATCGCCGACTCCGGCGAGTGCAGCCCCATGACGTTCAGCTTGTCCAGCCCCGGGTACGCCGCCGCGAACAGCGCCGGCAGGATCGCGAAGTACTTGGCCACGTCGTTCGCGATCGAGAACGTGGTCAGCGAACCACGGGTGATCAGCAACTGCTTGCCGATCTCGACGATCTCGATCAGCTTGGTCGGGTTCGAGTCGAGGTCGACCATGTTGCCGGCCTCCTTCGCGGCCGACGTGCCGGTGTTCATCGCCACCCCGACGTCGGCCTGGGCCAGCGCCGGCGCGTCGTTGGTGCCGTCACCGGTCATCGCGACCAGCCGGCCGCCCTCCTGTTCCTTCTTGATCAGCGCCATCTTGTCCTCGGGCGTCGCCTCGGCCAGGAAGTCGTCGACCCCGGCCTCCTCGGCGATCGCCTTCGCGGTCAGCGCGTTGTCACCGGTGATCATCACGGTCCGGATGCCCATCGCGCGCATCTGGTCGAACCGCTCCCGCATGCCTTCCTTGACCACGTCCTTGAGGTGGATCACGCCGAGCGCCCGGGCCTTGCCGCCGCTCGTCTCGGCGACGACCAGCGGGGTTCCGCCCGAGGCCGAGATGCCGTCGACGAGCTCGCCGAGCTTCGGGTCGGTGGTCCCGCCGTGGCCGTGGATCCAGGCGTTGACCGCGCCGGCCGCGCCCTTGCGGACCTGCCGGCCGTCCACGTCCACACCGCTCATCCGGGTCTGCGCGGTGAACTCCACGAACGTTGCGTGCGGCAACTCTCCGGTGTGCCGCTCACGCAGTCCGTACCCGTTCTTCGCCAGTACGACGATCGAGCGGCCCTCCGGCGTCTCGTCCGCCAGGCTGGACAGCTGCGCCGCGTCCGCGAGCTCGGTGTCGGTCACACCCTCGACCGGGATGAACTCCGACGCCTGCCGGTTGCCCAGCGTGATGGTGCCGGTCTTGTCCAGCAGCAGCGTGTTCACGTCACCCGCGGCTTCGACCGCGCGGCCGGACATCGCGAGCACGTTGCGCTGCACCAGCCGATCCATGCCGGCGATGCCGATCGCGGACAGCAGCGCGCCGATGGTGGTCGGGATCAGGCAGACCAGCAGGGCCACCAGGATCACGATGCTGAGGTCGGTGTCGGCGTAGTTCGCGAACGTCGGCAGGGTCACCGTGGCGATCATGAACACGATCGTCAGGCTGGCCAGCAGGATGTTCAGCGCGATCTCGTTCGGTGTCTTCTGCCTCGACGCGCCCTCGACCAAGGCGATCATCCGGTCGATGAAGCTCTCGCCGGGCCGGGTGGTGATCTTCACGACGATCCGGTCCGACAGCACCTTGGTCCCGCCGGTGACCGCGCTGCGGTCACCGCCGGACTCCCGGATGACCGGAGCCGACTCGCCGGTGATGGCCGACTCGTCGACACTCGCGACACCCTCGACGACGTCGCCGTCTCCGGGGATGATCTCGCCCGCCTCGACGACCACGAGGTCGCCGAGCTGGAGCTGGGTGGCCGGCACCTCCTCCTCGCGGTCGCCGGTCAGCCGCCGGGCGGTGGTCTCGGTCTTGGCCCGGCGCAGGGTCTCGGCCTGGGCCTTGCCGCGGCCTTCCGCGACGGCCTCGGCCAGGTTCGCGAAGATCACCGTCAGCCAGAGCCAGACCACGATCCACCAGACGAACACGCTGGAGTCGGTGAAGGCGAAGATCGTCGACGCGACCGCGCCGACCTCGACCACGAACATCACCGGGTTCCTCACCATCACCCGCGGGTCGAGCTTGCGCAGCGCGTCCGGCAGGGAGGTCAGCAGCATCTTCGGGTCGAACAGACCCGACGGCGCCTTCTTCGCCACCCGCTCCGGCGCCTTCTTCGGCGCCGGCGAGGCGGTCTTCAACAGCGTGGTCACAGTCCCTCCGCGAGGGGTCCGAGAGTCAGTGCGGGAAAGTAGGTCAGGCCGGTCACGATCAGCACGACGCCGACGAGCATCGTGACGAACAGGGCCTTGTGGGTGGGCAGCGTGCCCTGCGTCACCGGCACCGGTTGCTGGCGGGCCAGCGAGCCGGCCAGGCCGAGGGCGAGCACGATCGGCACGAACCGGCCGAGCAGCATCACCAGCCCGAGCGCGGTGTTGTAGAACGGGATGTTCGCGCTGATCCCGCCGAACGCGCTGCCGTTGTTGTTGCCCGCCGACGTGAAGGCGTACAGCACCTCGGAGAAGCCGTGCGGGCTGTCGGTGTTGAAGATCGAGGCCCGCGCCACCGCCAGCCCCATCGCGATCGAGGCGCCGACCAGCACCACGGTCGGCGTGGTCAGGATGTACAGCGAGACCAGTTTCATCTCGCGGGCGGTGATCTTCTTCTTCAGGTACTCCGGGGTCCGGCCGACCATCAGGCCCGCGACGAACACGGTCAGGACGGCCAGGATCAGCATGCCGTAGAGCCCGGTGCCGGTGCCGCCCGGCGTGACTTCGCCGAGCATCATGTGGAAGAGCGCCGTACCGCCGCCAAGGGCGGTGAACGAGTCGTGCGCCGAGTTCACCGCGCCGGTCGACGTACCGGTGGTCGAGCTCGCGAAGAGTGCGGAGGCCCATTCGCCGAAGCGGATCTCCTTGCCCTCCATCGCGGCGCCGGCCGCCTGGGTCGCCGTACCCGCGCCCTGGTTCTCGAAGAACGTGGCGGAGAAGGTGAAGGCGGCCCACAGCGTGCCCATCACGCCTAGGATCGCGTAGCCCTGCTTCTTGTCCTTGATCAGTACACCGAAGGTCCGGGTCATGCAGACCGGGATCAGCAGCAGCAGGAAGATCTCGAACAGGTTCGACAGCGGGTTCGGGTTCTCGAACGGGTGCCCGGAGTTGGCGTTGTAGTAGCCGCCGCCGTTGGTGCCGAGCTCCTTGATGACCTCCTGGCTGGCGACCGTGCCGCCCGGGATCGTCTGGCTCTGGCCGACCACCGAGGTGACCTCGTGTCCGCTGGAGAAGTTCTGTACGACGCCCATCGCGACCAGCACCAGGGTGCCGATGATCGCGATCGGGAGCAGGATCCGCAGCGTGGTGCGGGTCAGGTCGACCCAGAAGTTGCCCAACCGGTCGGTCTTGGACCGGGCGAAGCCGCGGATCAGCGCGACCGCGACGGTCATGCCGACGGCCGCGGACAGGAAGTTCTGGACGGCGAGGCCGGCGAACTGGACCAGGTGGCCCATCGTCACCTCGGGCGAGTACGACTGCCAGTTGGTGTTGGCGACGAACGACGCGGCGGTGTTGAACGCCAGCCCGGACTCGACGCCGGGCAAGCCGTTCGACAGCGGCAGGTGACCCTGCACGCGCTGCAGGATGTAGAGCAGCACGACGCTGACCGCGGAGAACGCGAGCAGCGACCGGGCGTAGACGGCCCAGGTCTGGTCCGCCTTCGCGTCGACGCCGAGCAGCTTGTAGGCCCCGCGCTCGATCCGCAGGTCCTGGTCGGACGAGTAGACCCTGGCCATGTAGCCGCCCAGCGGCCGGTAGGCGGCGGCCAGGCACGCGAGGAGGAGGCCGACCTGTAACAGGCCGGCGGCGGTCTCGGACATCAGAACCTCTCGGGAAAGATCAGAGCGGCGACGAGGTAGAGGACCAGAGCAACGGCCACGACAAGGCCGGCGATGTTCTCCGGGGTCACAACTTCTCCACTCCGCGCAGCGCGAACCAGACGGCCGCGAAGACGACGACGGTGACGGCGAGGTAGATCACGTCAGCCATGCCGGCGCCACCTCACACAGAAAGTGCTCATGCCCCCACTGCACACCGCTCGCTGCCCGGTCAGGAGTGTTCTCACAGCCCTCTCACAGCGGCTGACAGACCTCTCACGGCGCTCTCACGAGCACTGATTCCGACGGCGATCTTCGGGTGGGACTTCGCGCTGCGGCCCGCAGTCCGCATACTTACGCCTGGCAATCACCAGCCCACTGATTGATAAGGGAAGAACAGCTAGTGACTGAACTGGATATCGCCCCGACCGAGCAGTTCTTCTCCGCGGAGACCCGGGAGGCGCTCGCCGAGGCGAGCCGCCGGCTGGCCGAGCGGCTCCAGGCCCACACCGAGGCCTTGCTGGCGATGACCGGCGACGAGGAGCAGACCGCGATCTACGACCAGAACGCGGCGCTCGAGGAGCTCGTCGAGAGCTGGAACGACGCCGTCTTCGAGCACACCGGCACGGCGCCGCTGCTGCTGGACGACAGCGCCGACGACGAGGACGACGAAGAGGTCGAGCAGGACCAGGTGATCAGCGTGGTGTCACGCTTTGACCTGCGCGTGGTCGACCTGGACGCGCTGCTGGAGGCCGGCCGGGCCGCGCAGGAGCGGCACCCGGCCGAGCTGGACGAGACCGGCGAGAAGGACCCGGTCGACTCGGCCGAGCAGGCGATCTACGAGATCAGCCGTGAGGTCGGCGAGGCGTGGTTCGAGCTCCCGGGGATCGAGATGGTGGCCGGCGCCCGCGCGTACGTCGTACCGGAGCGCCCGTTCGAGCCGCTGGACGCGGACGCCGAGGACGTCGTCACCGAGCTCATCGCCCCGAACGGCGTCGCCACCCACGCGGAGACCTGGGCCTAGACGCGGAGTTCACCGTCCAGCGTGGTGACCGCGGAGCCGCTCAGGTAGACGCGGTCACCGGCTGCGGTGACCTGCAGGACACCGCCTCGGGCGGAGGCCTGGTAGCCGACCAGGTCGTCCCGCCCGAGGCGCCCGGCCCAGTACGACGCCAGCGCGGTGTGCGCACTGCCGCAGACCGGGTCCTCGGCGATCCCGGCGGCGGGCGCGAAGAACCGCGAGACGAAGTCGTACTCCTGACCCGGCGCCGTGACGATGGTGCCGCGGTTGCCGTCGCGGCGGTTGACCGCCTCCAGCGCGCCGATGTCCGGCGTGACCGCCCGCACCGCCGCCTCGTCCGGCAGCACCACCAGCACGTCGGTCAGCGCACCGGTGCTGTGCACACTCTCCGGCTGCACGCCGAGCGCCTCGACCAGACCATCCGGTACGGCGGTCTCCGTAGTCGGCGAGATCGGGAAGTCGAGGGTGATCGCGTCGCCGACGGACGCGAGCAGGATGCCGCTGCGCGTGCTGAACCGGACCTTCCCGCCGACCAGCCCGTCGCCCGCCAGCACGTGCGCGGTCGCGAGCGTCGCGTGCCCGCACATGTCGACCTCGATCGTCGGCGTGAACCAGCGCAGGTCCCAGTCCGCGTCGGCCTGCTCGGAGGGCCGCGCGAAGGCGGTCTCGGACAGGTTCATCTCCGCCGCGACGTCCTGCATCCAGCCGGCGTCCGGCCACGCCCCGGCCGCCAGCACGCACACCCCCGCCGGATTCCCGCCGAAAGCCCGCTCCGCAAACGCGTCGACCACCCTGATCCTCATGCGCCCGACGCTAGATTTCCGAGAGCCGTGAATCCATAGCCACTTCCAGACCCGGTGGACCGGTTACGCCATTGCCGCGGCCTCGACCTCCAGGAGCCAGTTCTCCCACCCCACCAACCCGGCCGAAGGCCGGCTGCTTCACGCCATTGCTACTGCTTCGATCTCCAGGAGCCAGTTTTCCGAGTAGATGTCGCAGATGATCACCGTGAGCGCCGGGGCGTGGTCGCCGAGGACCTCCTCGCGGATCTTCGAGTTGAGCGCCCGGAACTGCCGGTCCGACAGGTACGTCGTCACCTTCACCAGGTTCTTGGTACCCATCCCGGCCTCGGCCAGCACCGCGAGCACGTTCCGCCAGACCATCCGGCACTGCGCCTCGAAACTCTCCGGCACCCGCCCGTGCTCGTTGCCCCACGGCACCTGGCCGCTGACGAACACCATCCGCCGGGCGCCGTCCACCTGCACGCCGTGCGTGTAGTTGCCCGTGGCCGCCGGCAGGATCGCCGGGTTCAACGGCGCGATCGCAAACGCCATAGGTCGTCCCCCTCCACTCCACTAGTCCCCGCCCCCGGGTGTCAGTACTGCCCTCATGTCTACCCTGCCGACCCCAGTCGACACACGCCTCGGCCCGGATCGATGAGGAACCGACAAACAAGTGACATCCACCGGCCGCACCGTGCCCATCCCCTCGGCACGGGTAAAGAAGAAGCCCGGCGGCGGGACCGGTGGGTTCCGCGCGCCGGGCTTGGCGGGGCAGGCCTGCCTGGTGACCAGGCCCGACCCGGGCTGGTTCAGTCGAGGGGGCGGAGCTCGTCGGCGTAGGAGACGGAGACTCGGCGGAGGACGCCGTCCTTCACGGAGTACTGGCCCATCCGCCACAGTGGCGGGCTGTAGGCATGGACGGTGACGCTGCCCTTGTCGAGGCCGGTCAGCCGGTGGATGTGGTCGGGGCCGAAGCCGTAGACGTCGCCGGCCTCCACCTCGGTCTCGATCGACTCGGTGCCGATGGCCAGGTTGTGCTCGACCAGCTTGCCCTTGGCGACGGCGACCGCGCCCGAGGAGACGTCGTGGTCGTGCCAGCCGGTGTCGTTGACCGGCGTCCAGCAGATCAGCCAGACGTCGACGTTGGCGTCGCGGTGCAGCGAGGCGAACACCCGCTCCTCGTCGCTGTAGGCGACCTTGTCCTCCCACAGGTGCGGCTGCGCGGCGATCGACGAGGCCAGCTCGGACAGCTCCTGCGGGTCGAGGTCCCGGCCCGGAAGGTCGTCCAGCGAAAGACAGTTGTTGAGATCCACAAGCCGGCTGGGCTGGCGCGCCGGGACGTTCGGGACGTCGATGGGCTGAGCAGTCACTGCACTCCCCTCTCAGGAGATGGTTTCCCGGCCCCGTAGAGGAGCCGGTGTGGGTTGTCGTGGCAGATCACCGCGGTCGCGGCGGCGCCTTGGCGGTGGTCGGTGATCCCGGCGTACGGCCGGTCGGTGCCGTGCACGACCTGGTCGATGCCGAGGACCCGCGCGACCGCGTCGATCCCCTGCGGGCCGTAGCTCGAGGTGTCGACGTACAGGTTGGGGTCGATGGTGCCGAGCCGGCCGCCGCGGGCGGCGAGCCGTTCGTGGTGGACAGGCGCGAGGCCGGCCGCGGCGACGAAGCACAGCCGCAACTGCGGGAACTCGCGGCGGCCGCCGTACGCGTGCCAGGCCCACCATGCGGCCTGCAACTGGTTCGCGTAGTCGACGACGGGCGCCCACCAGCCGGGAGCCTCGTCGATCGGCTGCGCAGCGCCCGGGTGGACGAGGATCGGCTTGTTCAGCCGCTCGGCAGTCGCCAGCAGCTCGGCCTGCGCGGCCCAACCGGCCGGCGTGCCGAGGACGTGCGCCGGCAGCTGCACACCGAGGAATCCGTTGCTCAGCAGGGATTCCAGGTCCTGAAGATCGGGCTCCAGCAGGCTGACCGACGCCCAGGCCTTGAACGGCTCCGGCAGGGTGGCCGCGCCGAGGTGCCACGCGTCGAGTAGCGCACGGTCGCCGAGCTGCTCCACGCCGAGCGGACTCGACAGCGACACCGCGGCGAGCGCCGTACCGACGTCCTGCTCCAGCGCCACCCGCTTGTCGATCGCGTGCGCCGCCGGGTCGACCTCGTACGGAGCTTCGGTCCCGGTGTGCAGCGTCCAGCCATCGAGGTACGGCGCGGCGCGGCGCGCCCGGAGCCGGTCGACGAACTCGGCCGGCCACAGGTGCTGGTGGACGTCGATCACAGCTGCACCGTCCCGGGATTGATCAGATTGAAGCGCTTCAGGATGTCTAGAGTGAAGCGCTTCAAAGGAGCTGTTGTCAAGTTTCTGTCCGAAGGACGGGCTAGGGTTCAAGGCATGTCCGGAAACGCCCGGAGGCCAACCCTCAAGGACATCGCCGCCGAGACCGGTCTCTCGATGGCAGCCGTGTCCTACGCGCTGCGCGGCCTGCACGGGACGCCGGAGACCAGGCAGCGGGTTCAGGACGCCGCGGAGCGGCTCGGCTACCAGGCGGATCCGGTCGCCCGGGCCCTCGCGTCCGGCCGGAGCGGCTCCATCGGCGTGCTGTGCGCGTCCCTCGAGGACCTCTGGCAGCAGCGTCTCGCCGCCGCGCTCGGCCGGGAGCTGCTGGCGCCGGACCGGAACGCCTGGATCATCGACTCGGCCGGCGACGGCGACCGTCAGCTCGAGCTCGCGCAGCACCTGGTCGACCACCGCGCCGACGCGATCGTGGTGATCCCGGTCAACCCGGCCGCGAAGGGCTGGGCCAAGATCGCCCAGCAGGCGCCGGTGATCGCGATCGGTGACGCGCTGGCGGGCGCGAAGGCGAAGTCCGAGGTGGTGTTCGACAACGAGAGCGGCGTCAGCACGGCGCTGCGCCGGCTGGCCGATGCGGGCCACCGGACCGTGGCGGTGCTCAGCCCGTCGCACCGTTTGGAGATCCAGCGACCGGCCGAGGAGATCGCTCAGCGGGTCGCCGTCGGCCTGAAGCTCAAGGTCCGCATCATCCCGTGCCCACACGACCTGTCCGGCGCCACCGAGGTCGCCCGCGAGCTGCTCAGCAGCACCCCGCGCCCGACCGGCATCCTGGCGCTCGCCGACTCGATGGCCTTCGGCGTGTACGCGGCCAGCCGCGAGCTCGGCCTCCGGGTCCCAGAAGACCTCTCCCTGCTCGGGTACGACGACCAGCCGATGAGCCAGCTGCTCACGCCGCCACTGTCGACCTTCCACTGGCCGCTCGACGACCTGGTCGCCGATGTGGTGGCGCGGGTCACGTCCGCCGTCGACACCAACCGCCGCGTCCGTCGTACCACCGTCGCCCCGACCCTGATCGAGCGCGGCTCGGTCGCCGCCCCGCCCACCTGACCGGCGCGGCGACGACCCCTGAGCCACAACATCCACCCCGTGAAACTAAACCAATCCGATCGACTTACTTCCCGCCGTCCACCATGTGGTCAGACGCCGGAAGGCCGGCCGAGCGGGGACGCTCGACCGGCCTTCGCGGGGTGGCGAATTACTTGGTGCCGAAGACCTGGATCTCGGTCAGGTCGGTGAACTGGCAGCCGGCGTAGCCGCCCGCCGGGCAGTTCGTGGCGAAGTCCGGGACCTGCGGGCTGAGCAGCCAGACCCGCACGTACTGGACGTCGGTCGCGTTGCCGCTCGGGGTGAGCAGGTTGTACTTGCCGACGTTGGCCGCGGTGAAGGTGCCCTCCTGAGCGGTCGCCCAGGTGGTGCCGTCGGCCGACGTCTCGATCCGGTACTGGCCGGTCGCGGCGTCCTCCGGGTCACCGCAGGTGTTCGACGGGTCGACGTTGAACGCGCTGATGTCGACCTTCTCCGGAAGCTTGATGTCCACGTGCTTCGGCACCATCACGCCGGTCGGCGTGCCGTTGTCGTCGCCGGTGGTGCTGCCCCAGCCGGTGCCCTGGGCGTTGTCGATCGCACCGCCCGGGCCGCAGCCGTAGTCGGTGTAGTCCGGGCCGTTGAAGTCCGTCACCGAACCGCCGCCGGACGCGGCCGCCCAGTTGCGGCGCGGCGCGAAGTCCGCCTTGCTGCCGGCCTTCACGGTCACCTTCTGGACGATCAGCTCGTAGCCGGGGCCGGCCACGACGACCTTCGGGTAGGTGCCCGGGGCAACGTTGGTGATGGTGTACTTGCCGGTCGCGTCCGTCACGCTGGAGTAGTCGCCCGCGTAGCCGGAGGCGTGACCGCCGATGTAGACCAGCGCGCCGGCCACCGGAGCACCGGTGTCCTTGTCCGTCACGGTCCCGGTCAGGGTCGTGGTCGCACCCGTCGGCGGCTTGTGGAAGTCCTCCGCCGGGAACGCGTCGCCGCCGTCGACGACACCGGCGTACCAGCCCATGCCGCGGTTGGCGAACACGGTCCAGATGACGTCGGCGTTCTTGCCGCCGCTGGCGACCAGGTCGGCCTGCACGATCGCGTTGCGCATGTCGAGCATGGTCGGGTCGGCCGGCGACAGCTCCATCGCCCGGGTGATCAGGCTGACCGCGTAGCCGCGGCCGAAGCGCTCCCGCAGGTCCCACAGCGTCTGCGCCCAGACCTCACCGGACGCGTGCACCTCCGGCGATCCGCCGATGGTCGGGAAGTCGCCGTACGTGTAGCCGCCCTTCGAGCCGTCCGGCTGGACGCAGTTCGGGCTGACGGACTTGACCCGGCAGTCCATCGCCTGGGTGCGGATCGAGCCGCCGTTGGTGACGTACTTGCCCTCGAGCACCTCGCCCGGCGCGGTGGTGTCCTTCTCCAGGCCGTGCGAGACCAGGTAGTCGAGCGCGTAGAAGTCGCTCCAGGCCTCGCCCATCGAGCCGCCCTGGATGCTGTTCAGCGTGGAGTTGCCGGTGGCGTCGACGACCAGCCGGTTCGACAGGCCGTGGGTGTACTCGTGGTAGAGGATGTCCGCCGAGCTCGACGAGCTGCTCGGCACGAACCCGCCCTTGAACAGGTACATCTGCATGGTCGGTGGGGTGCCGTCCGGCGGGGTGCTCATGTTCGCGTTGTTGGCGTGGTCGGCGTCCGGCCCGCCGTCGGCGCCGGTGGCCGCGCCGTCGAGGGCGTTCAGCAGCACCGGGTCACCGCCCGCGGCGTCGAACGAGCCGGCCGCCGGGGTGAAGCTGATCGGCGGCTTGGCCAGCCAGTCGTGGAAGTTGCTGGCCAGGTAGAACCCGTTGGTGACGTCCTGGTTCATGTTCGTCTTCCAGGAGTCCGGCTTGGCCGGGTCCCAGGTGCAGATGTACGACGTCGAGCAGGACGACGCGGCGTTCGGGAACGAGACCAGCTTGAACTCGGCCGCGGTCTTGGTGCCCGGCACCTTGACGGTCTCGCCGGCGTTCGGCTGGTTGTCGTCGTTCAGGTCCGCGAAGGCCGCGACCGAGGTGCCCTCGAGCAGGGTCTTCGCGTTCTTCGGCAGCCACTTGTTGTAGACCAGGTTCTCGACCCGCTGCGTGCCGCCCTTCGGGGCGCCCGGGTAGTTGTCCACCACCAGGGCGTCGCCGAGGCCGTCGCTGGACAGGTTCCGGCGGTAGAGCAGGCCGCCGGTCTGGGCGTCGATCACGTGCGTGTAGATCTTGGTGCCGCCGGTGTTGGTGTAGGTCATCCAGCCCTTGCGCAGGCCGTCGGCGGTGTGGAACCAGACCAGCTTGGCGGTGTCGCCGTTGCTCCACTTGGAGTCCGCGCCGGTGGCCTTCGCGGTCGCCGGCTTCGCCGTACCGCCGACGTCCTTGGCCGCGGCGGTGCGAGCCTCCGCCGCGGTCAGGCTCGGTGCGGCGGCAGCGGACCGGCCCTGCGCCTGCGAGGTCAGGCCGGCCACCGGAGCGCCCATGACCGAGATCAGCTGGCCGTTCTTGGTGACGTTGGCCTTCAGTCCGTTGCCGAACACCTCGACGCCGTCGACCACCTGGGACCAGAACACGTGGTGCGTGCCGAGGTCGTCGACGTAGTCCTTGCGCAGCTTCAGCGTGGCCAGGTCGGCCTCGGAGAGCTTGAAGATCTCGGGGTGCGCCTTCACGTAGTTCAGCGCGATGTCCTGGGCCTTCTTGGCGCTCCGGCCGGTCAGGAAGCCGTCCAGCTTCGTCACCTGGGCCGGAGTGCCGGTGTTCGGGTCCACCTCGACGACGCCCTGCGTGCCGAGCGAGTTGCGGAACTTCTCCGAGGCGGCCGACTCCTTGCCGGCCACCTTGGCGGCCCGGGCGTACGTCGTCTTCGCGCTCGGGATCCGGGCGTCGTAGTACCCCTTCTGGTCCTTGCTATAGGTCTTCCCGGGCTGGGCCGCCGGGCCCTGGTCCGGGCCGGCCGTCTGCGCGGCCGTGGCACCGCCGGCGGCGGTCACGACCAGCACAGTGGCTGCGGAGACAGCGGTGGCTGCCAGGAGCCCCCGCCCTCTGCGTGATGTGGTCACAGCAACGCTCCATGGAGTTGGGTGCGCGGATCGCCCTCCACGATCCGTCCGGGGGCGACCTTAGGCCGCGAAGAGGTTCCCGAGGAAGGAAAATCACCGGAACGGCGTGGAGACGAGGGATGTCCTTCGTGCCCGGAACAGTACTAGGAGCACCAGCAGAATGGTTGCACCCGGCCACGAAGCTGCCGTCGTGAGTGTCGGGCCGCCCCGATGCACGACCGACCCACCCCAACACCTGCCAGGTGGCTCGAGGAGTGGACCTGGGCCTACCCCAGAACGGGCGGACCCTAATCGCGGCAGGGTCCGCCCGTTCGCTCAGAAGGCGCCGGCTCCGTTCGGAGTGCCGAGGCCGGTCGGGCCGTCCCAGCCGGTGCGTGCGGTGCACCACTGGGTCGTCGGGCAGCTCCCGTTGCTGCCGCTGGTCACGTCGAACAGCGAACCCGGGTGCGCGTACGGCAGCGCGTTCGCATAGCCGCTGGTGTTGCCGGACAGCGCGTAGACCGCGGCGATGATCGGCGCGGCCTCACTGGTGCCGCCGAACTGCGCCCAGGTCGACGCCGTCTTGGTGGTCGGGTAGTAGATCGCCATGCCGCCCTTGGCCGGGTCGGCGGCCGCGGACACGTCGGCCATCGCCCGCTTCGAGCAGCCGGTGCCGAAACTCGCGGCCGCACTCAGCGCCGTGTTGTACGTCGAGCAGCCCGAGCCGGCGCCGTCCCACACGGTCTCGCTCCAGCCACGACTGTTGCTGGCCGCAACAAGCGATGTACCGCCGACGGCTGTCGTGTAGGACGACGAGGCCGGGTAGCTGCCACCCTGGTAGCCGTCGTCACCGGTCGATGCGGTGACCGCGATGCCCGGGTGGTCGTAGTAGCTGCCGTACGTCGCGTCGGACGCGTCACCACCGCCGTAGCTGTTCGAGATCGCCACCACACCGGGCTGCTTGGACGCGGTCACGACGGCGGCGCCGAGGTCGGCGAAGCTGGCCGAGTTGGCCTGGACGACGACGATCTTCGCATCGGGTGCGGCGGCCGAGACGGCGTCGACGTCGAGGGCCTGCTCACCGGCCCAGCCCGCGTTGAAGCGCGGCAGCGCCGTACCGCCGGTCTGGTCGATGATCCGCAGGCAGCCGTCGGCCGTGGTACACGCGGACAGGCCGAACTGGGACCGGTAGACGCCGAGGTCGCGCTCCAGGTTGGGGTAGCCGTAGGCATCGACGATCGCCACCGTGCGGCCGCCGGCGCTCAGGCCGTTGAGCTTGTACGCGTCCCGCAGGCCGGCCGGGGTGAGCCCGGTCGACGGCGGGGTGGTCGACGCCGGCGCGACACCTTTGTCGTTCACCAATTGCTCCGCGTTGCAGGTCGCGGTGTGCGCGGCCTTGGTGGCCGAGCAGACCTTGGACGCGTGCTTGCCCGCGGTGTACGGGGTGGGGGCCGCGACGGCCCCTTGTGCGGTCAGACCCGCGACGGCAAGTGCGCCGACGCCCAGGGCGGACACGAGAATCCGTTGCCTCAACAGAACTCCTCGAGCTGGGCAGGTCTCCGCCCCACGGACCTTCATCAGGCCGGGGGCGGAGACCGGCGTGGGTGGGGTGCTCGAAATCGTCCGCCCGCGCAGGTGCCGGAATCCAGCGATCGGATCCACGACAAATGTCATGGGTTTGAACCCGGCGGCGGCCGGAATTCCGCGTGCTGACGGGGATTCCGGTCCGCCGCCGGGGCCGAAGGATTCCCCCTGACTTTTCCGCGACCGGCCCTTGACATGGTTTCGGCCTCCGGGCGTAAGGTGGCGAGAAATCGATTTCCCGCCTGCTGGAGGTCCACCGATGTCCGAGCTCAGCCGTCGACGTTTCCTCCAGGCCGCGGGCGGTACGGCGCTCGCCGGCGCGCTGGCCGGATGCGGTGGCAGCGACGACGGCGGGGGTGGTTCGTCGACCCGGCAACTGTCGTTCGTCTACATGGGCACCGCGGAGCAGCAGGCCACCTGGAACAAGCTGTTCGCGAAGTTCGGCGAGCAGCACCCGGAGATCAAGCTCAAGGCCGAGGGCATCCCGCTGTCGAACTGGGGCGACTTCTTCAACAAGCTGTCCACCCGGCTGGCCGGCGGCCAGGTGCCGGACGTGATCCAGGTGGCGACCGAGGGCCAGCGGCTGTTCGCGTCCAAGGGCCTGCTGGCGCCGCTCGACGACTACATCGGCAAGGACAAGGCGACGATCGACGAGTACTACGCCGACATGGACCCGAACTTGATCGAGTGGAACAAGAAGTACAGCTCCACCGACGGCAAGACCTACTACCTGCCGGGCGAGTTCAACACGATGTGCATGTGGTACTCGAAGGAGCTGTTCGCGAAGGCTGGTGTGCCCGAGCCGACCGCGCAGTGGACCTGGGACGACTTCCGGAAGGCCTGTGAGCAGATCAAGGCCAAGACCGGCGCCTTCGGGTACGCCGCCGGCCCGGAGTACTTCGCCGCGATCATGCCCTGGCTGCTCACCAACGGGACGAGCAGCTTCAGTGACGACTGGTCGAAGCCGACGTTCGACGACCCAGCCGTGCTCGAGGCAGCCGAGTTCAACCGGGCGCTCGTCGCCGACAAGTTGTCGCCACCTCCCGGCGGCACGTTCGACGCGACCACCGCGGCGGCACAGGGGAAGCTGGCCATGTTCGGTGGCGGCCGGTGGCCGATCATCAGCATCCGCAACCTGAAGGCCACCGCGAAGATGGGCATCGTGCCCTGGCCGACCAAGGTGAAGCAGGGCTCGCCGGTGGGCTGGAACGGCTACCCGATCATGAAGGCGTCGAAGCAGAAGGACGACGCCTGGACCTTCATCAGGTTCCTGATCTCCAAGGAAGGCTCGTCGTTCTTCGCCCAGCTCGGTGGCACCATCGTCCCGGCCCGCAAGTCGATCGCGAACAGCGAGTCGTTCCTGACCGACGCGCCGAAGGGCACCGAGTACCTCTACCAGGCGCTGAGCTACGCGACGCCGATCCCGTCGCCGGACAAGGGCGCCGCCGTACAGAAGGCTGTGGAGGACGGGTGGAAGCAGGTGCTGACCGGCAACGCGTCCCCGGCCGACGCCCTCGGCAAAGCACAGACCGCGCTGGAGGGACTGGTTTGAAACCACAGCGGCGGGACTGGCTGCCCGGCTACCTGTTCATCAGCCCAGCCGTCCTGCTCTTCGTGGTCTTCGTCGCCGCTCCCCTGGTCGCCGCGTTCGGGCTGAGCCTGTTCCACTGGGACCTGCTCAGTACGCCGGAGTTCGCCGGGCTGGACAACTTCCGGCAACTCGTGACCGACGAGGACACGATCCGCGCGGTGATCAACACCTTCGTGTTCGCGATCTCGTCGGTGGTGACGCACATCGGCTTCGGCATGCTGCTCGCGCTCGGGGTGCACCGGACGATGACGCGCGGTACGAAGTACTTCGTCCGGACCGCGTTCTTCTTCCCGTTCCTGGTCTCCTGGGCCGCGGTCGCGCTGATCTGGAAGTACGTCCTGGATCCGACGTTCGGCCTGGTCAACCACTACCTCTCCGCGACGACGAACTGGCTGGCCTCCCCGACCTGGGCGTTGCCGACGTTGATCGCGGTGGACTGGTGGCACACGATCGGCTACACGTTCATCATCTTGCTGGCCGGGCTGCAGACGGTGCCGGCCCAGCTGCACGAGGCCGCTCGCGTCGACGGCGCGAACGCGTGGTGGCGGTTCTGGAGCGTCACGATGCCGGTGATGTCGCCGACGATCTTCTTCGCCACCGTGATCACCTTCATCGGCGCGTTCCAGATCTTCGACCCGATGGTGATCATGACGCAGGGCGGGCCGGACGGCGCGACCCGGAGCATCGTGATGTACACCTACGAGAAGGGCTTCCAGTCCTTCGAGGTCGGGTACGCCGCCGCGCTCTCGCTGGTGCTGTTCGTGGTGATCATGATCGTCACCGGGCTCCAGTTCCGGCTCAGCCGCCGGTGGGTGCACCAGTGAAGGGCAAGCTGGTCGACCTGGTGCTGGTGGTCGCCGGGCTGCTGATGATCGCGCCGCTGGTCTGGCTGATCGTGAACGCGCTGTCCGAGCCGATCGACGCGTTCCAGCTGCCGCCGCGGTGGATCCCGCGGCCGCCGACGCTGGAGAACTTCCAGCAGGTGCCGGATCTGATCCCGTTCGCGCAGATGGCCTGGAACAGCTTGCAGATCGCGGTCATCACCACCGCCGGGTCCCTGCTGACCAGTGCACTGGCGGCGTACGCCTTCTCCCGGCTGCGC